>NZ_JANJZT010000027.1 GCF_024622975.1 Blautia caecimuris
TGCTGATGACAGTATACAGGTCAATTCAGAGACAGGCAAGTAAATCAGTATTTTGATAATTTATGAGGTCAACAACAGTTACGGATTTTTCCGGCTTCCTCAAGCTGTTCTAAATATTTTTCATACATAATAAAATCCTCCATGTAAAATCAGTAGTAATCAAAACACTGCTTTACACGGAGGTGCATTTGGGTCATAAAACCGCTTGCCAACCAAGCGGAAGGGTGGTATTCTTTTCATAGGCAGTGGGAAGGTCGATCCTGTTTGATTGTTATTTTGTGGTGATTTAACAATACTACTTTTAGGACTTGCTTTCCACTGTTTTTTATTATAGAAAACAGAAAATCGCTATGCCACAGCCTTGGCAGGCCATCGCGCAGCGATTTTGTTCAATTCCAGTTTGTATAACAGGAAAATTTAAATTTAGCGAGGAAAAATATATGAAGAAAATAATTAAAATTCTGATTGCGCTGATAGTTGGATTTGCTCTTGCAATGCTATTGATGAGCGTCGCAATTTACTTTGGATATACTAACGCATATAGTACAGATGTAAATACACTAACTGTTAAAATACTCGGAATACCTATTTACGAACTTACAAAGTCTGGAACAGAGTATATTGGCAAATCAATAGGAGTTTATATGGGGGCAGTATGTGGTATTTGTATGGCAATCAGTGTTATTGCTGAAGAACTTATCAGCAAAGCAAGACACAAATAAATCCCAGTCTGTAGGAGAGATTGAAAGTACACGATTATTTGAATTTTGCGGAGACCAACTATGAATAAAATAATTGAAAAATATAAGTGTCCATGTTGTGGATTTTATACTTTTGATGAAAAGCCTAATGGTAATTACGATATATGCCCAGTGTGTTTTTGGGAAGATGATCCAATACAATTAGAGGATAATGAATATGAAGGTGGAGCTAATCGAGTTAGTCTCGTACAGGCAAGACATAATTTTTTGTCGTTTGGTGCATGTGAAGAAGAAATGAAAAAGCATGTGCGAAAGCCTAAAGAAGATGAATTGCATGGTATTGATTAGCAATGTGAATTTTTCAGTAATACAGAGAGACGAATTTGAATTTGTTAGGCTTCTTCGCTTAAAGAGTTTTTGCATATTAACACTGAAATTATTATTACTACACATGAAAAACAAATCATGAAAATGGAATCAAAATTATTATTTACATTTAAAAGCTCCAATTCATTAGCATAGAGCACTCCATTCATGATTGCATGGAACACTATACTTAAAGCTAAATATACCACTCGTTTATTTGTTACGGATTTGTAATCTATCAAAGTTAAACCCATCAACGCTCCAAAACTCAAAATTCTTCCAACAACGGCAATTAAACAACCAAAAATACTCATATGAGTAGCAAAAATTGTTACAAAATCAAATATTGTATGTATGCTACTACGCCCTAATCCAAATACAATCGGTGTTTCCTTAGATTTTTCTTTTTTTAGCATAGTTTTAAATACAAGATAATATCCACCTTCTTCAAACAAACCCTGAGTTATTCCAACTGCAACACATAGTAATAATGAATGTCGTAAAAAAAAGTCTTTGATAGGTGATTCAAGTAACACCATGAATGCTTGAATTGGCTGTGGTAGCAATAGTCCAAAAATCAATAAGCTTAATACTCCAATCAAGAATATTTTATACTTTTTCATCATTTTTCTCCTAATACAACTTCAAATTCATGCATACTTTCAATCTCTCCACAAGACTGAAAGTTGTCGCTTTACTTTCAAAGATAAAACTTTAATTTTCCTTTTAACCATAAAATAGAGAAATTGGATTTCTATTTATCGTTTCTTTTCATTCTCACCTTCCCAGTCATATTCTTTACAACTAGCTTAAATACCGTTGTATGAGGCATAACTGATTTATTAAACGGAAATGTTTCTTGATGATAATGTTTCATTAATATACATAAAGCATCATATTTTTCTTCTTCGGGAAGTATTTCAATATATCCCTTTCCAATAACGCTTTCATATTCCATAGTGCAACTTCCCCGTTCTAATTCTGTAACAAGTCTATGTTCACAGTCCATTTCAAAACTAGCCCTATTATCATTTTGAATCAAATCATACTTCATCCCTTCATTTGCTCCATGGAAGTACAGCTCTACAATATTATTATCAACTTTCATTCCAAAATTTAATGGTAAAATGTAAGGATATCCGTTATTATTTAATGCAATTCTACATACATCACATTTTTCCATAATTCTAATTATACCATCAAAATCTTTTACCTCTCTGTCTGAACGTCTCATTCTATTTCTATTCTCCTCCCTACAAAATTCAAATTTTTTTATTATCCAAGCTCTAAATCCAGCCACCTAGCATTTGCCCAGCTACGCTCTTTTTTTGTAGAAACTCATCACTAAAACAAAAGATATAAGCTGACCTATTAATATTCTTATAATCTGCAAATTATCAGCTTCGTTGTTAGATATTACATGTAAAAGATTTGTTACAACAATATTATTGAACAAGTGATCTCCAATCCCCATCCATAGTGAACCTGTCATTTTATAAAGCACCGACCACTTTATGCTCATAACACCCGACAAAATAATATATCCAATTCCCATTACAAGTAAATTACCGAGAGATGAGTTGCCTTCTATATAGTCTCTCATAGGCATAACCCAATGCCAAACTCCGAATAATAAGGCAATAAAAAACACTATGCCTTTGAAACTCATTCTATTTTCAAGCAGACGAGAGAAAAGTCCTCGAAAAATCCCCTCTTCCATCCAAACATTTATAAGATTGAAAGTAATACAAAGTAGAATAAATCCAATTCCAGTTTGCTTAACCGCCTCACCGTTTAATGAAAAACCACTTGTATAAACAGAAAGCTGAACATTCCCATTCATACAATACAGCAGAACACATTCTACAAGATAAGCAATTGAAAAGCAGGAAACTCCCAACGCCAATCCTTTTAAGATATTCTGTACAATCTTAGTTTTTGTAAATCCGATGCTATCCCAAGAAAGCTTTGATAACACAAGCATTACCACCAAAATAATTATGCCAAAAACCTTATGTATAAAATTCTCTGCTAGGATTGTTTCGTCTGTTCTTATCCCAAAGTACTCTACAACTCTTGCGATACAGCATATAAGAAAAATCAGCACACAACTTAATATAGATTTTTCAAAGATTACTTTTTTCATTTTCATCACCTATACAACTTCATCTCTCAGTATTACTGGAAGTTTACTTTGCTTTTATCTTTTGTATTATCTTATTTACAATAAATACTATAATAGATACAATCAAAAAACCAATAGTATAATTGACAAAAATATCTCTATATGCCGAAGATGCTAATTCAGCAGTTAGTCCCCTAAACCATACATACAAAAAAGCCAATAAAATTGTTGGAACATACACCACAACTAATTTAATTGCAAAATTCTTTATATGTATATATCTAATTAGTGAGTATGCTAAAATCACAATTAAAGTAATAATTGCACGGTCTAATTCGTGCCAGTTTCCTGCTGGATCTTCATATATCCCTTTTGAAAGATAAGAAATACTATTTACTATTGTCGCAATTGTATATAAGCCACAATATATTAATAACAAATCCTTTAAACCTTTGTTCCATATGTTTTTCATGTATTGTGTTCTCCGTCAATTGGAATTTACTTGCTTTTCTTCTCTTTGTTACATCTCGTTAATGCGATAAATAGTTCAATGCCCCCACCACATAGCCATATGATACCTAACGTAATATTTTCTGCCCAGAACCAAAACAGTGATATAACGATCCATGTAATCGCTAAAATAAAAATCCCCTTGCTTCTCATGATTTTCCTCCTCCAAATTCAAATTTATCTCTCAACCTCAACAATCAGCTCGGAGAATATGCCTGATATGTTGATTGTATTTTCGGCAGTTTCGTTTTCTTCAAGCTCAACAATTTCTCCGTTTTTGCGGGTGATGAGCTTGCATTTTCTGCCGTTATTTGAGAGTTTGTAGTTATCTGCATTTTCAAGGTGAACAATCGCTTTCGCTTTGAACTGGTTTATATCAAGTTTTGTGCAGTTACCTGAAATAAAAATTTCGTAGTCAGTCTTTGCGGTAAACTCCAGACTTCCCTCTGTGTCCCGGATAAAAACCTTTTCTGCGTCGCCGTCGTACTCAAGTCGGCTGAGGCGTAAATCCTCAATAAGAAGTTCCTTAACGCTTGCTGAAACCTCTGTATGCTCGGTAAACTTTTCAGGGAGTAAAAGAGTAATATCCACGCTTTCCTGTGCTTCAAAACGGCTGACGCCCTTTTTATTTACAAGTTCAATATCCAACTTATTACGCTTTTCGTCAAGTTTCACCTTGAAAAGAGAGCCAATTTCAGCAAGTATTTCGGAAGAAAGCACAATGTGGATTTTTTCATCCACACCTGTTTTGATAGTAATTTTCCTTGCACCGCCCAAGTTTATATCAAAATGCTTGCCGGTGTCGATATCATAAACTGTTTCGCTTTCGAAAACCACCGGCTTTTCTTCCTGTTTTTTGACCTCTTCAAGCACAAGCTCATCGAGAGTGAGCTTGAAAAGCTCTGCGAGGATAATCATATTTTCAACATCAGGGAGACCTCGCTTGGTCTCCCATTTTGTTATAGTTTGACGGCTTACTCCTGTTTTCTCAGCAAGCTGTTCCTGAGAAAGTCCCTCTTTTAATCTGTACTGCTTTAATTTATCACCAAAATCCATTTTTGTCTCTCCCTTATTCCTTAATGAGTACATATGCTGAAATCTTTCTTATCGGCATACACAAAATAATACTTATCATAATGTTTACTAAAATCTGAGCTACTGCAAATAGCATTAAAAAGCCAAATGAAATCTCAATGTTATTTTTCATGGCACCCAAAGTCTCAAAAATAAATTGATAGATAGCCGGCATATAATAAATTGCCAAAAAGCTTGAAAGCACAATTGCCACCATCGACACAGGCATAAATGAACCTGTTGTCTGTAAAATAAGCTGTGAACTTGTGTAGCCCATTGCTTTGTAAATACCTAACTCCTGTCTTCTTTTTACAAGCAGAGACTTGATGACAATATATAAAATAAATAACACAACGAGAATTGTTACCGCACAAATTGATACTACAAGCACCACAGTGATACCCATATACATATCCTGTGCTTCAGTTTGAAGCTTGTAAGAATTCACTGTGTCTGCTACCAATGCAGAGTAATCGGATTTATATTCCTTTGTAATCTTTTCGGCATTTTCAGCATTTTCAAGATACACATAGAGGTATGGAGTCTGATTTTGGTTAAAGAGACTGTTGTATCCTTCTATGCTCAGTTCACAAAGCTCGCCCTGTAAATTTACGCTTTGCACAAAGCCTGTAACCTGAAAGCTTTTTGTGATACCGTCCACCGTCACGCTGACTGTATCACCGATTTTAAAATTTTCTTCAAAAGCACTGCCCAAAGCGATTTCATCTGCATCTTTCGGATTTTCACCCATATAACATACATCATTTCTCACCTTTGAGAAGTCCTCGCAGGCAAAAGCAGTCACTGTTTTCTCTTCAATTTTAACAATTGCAGACATATATTTCAATGAATTTTGCACACGATTATCGTTACCAAGTTTTGACTCAAGCTCACTCATGCTGTCGCTTTTAGGATAAATAATCACATCTGCTACTTCGTCTGACAAAGCAGACATAAAATTATCCGGCTCAACTACTACATTGTAGAACAGTGTGCCTGAAAATGCTATGAGAACCGTCAGTACAAAAGACACCAGAAAGAGCATTATATTCTGTTTTGTAGAAGCTATCATCTGCTTTAAGACAAGCAGGAATTTTGTATTGCCTCTGGTTTCTTCAAGCGGAAAATAATTTTTCTTTGTGTGCTTTGAACTTGTATTACCTCTTAAGCCGTCAATAGGCTGAATTTTCTTGATTTTTCGTGCGGATATATATGTGAAGAACGAAACAACACCGCAAAGAATACAAGCCACACATACAAAGCTCAGCAAATCAAAGCTAACAGCAAACGAAAAACCTGACTGAACAGTAAGCACTGAGCAAAGCACAGGAAGTAAAGTGTAAGACAGACCAATGCCGAGAATTGCAAACAATAGCGAAACAATAGCATAAGGCAGTGTGATACTCGCTACAATCTGAGCACTTGTATACCCCAGAGCTTTAAGCACGCTCATATTTGTAATTTCGGACTCAATAGCATTTTTAACTTTGAAGTTACTTAGGAATACGCTAACTGCAAGGATGATTAGTGCAAAAGCGGTTAAAATAAGTACAAGCAGATCCGTAACCATTGTCCGTGTACCCTTTACGCTTTCGCTGTCAAGAATTGATAAAGCCATAACACCTTTGTTCTCAATTGCTTTGCTGACATCATCTTTCACTTCATCAAGGCTTGCATCGCTCTTTACGCTCATTGAATATTCAACCACAGCCTTGTCACTATAAGAATCCGCAAGCTCTGCAAACTCTTCTTTTGGTAAATAGGCACACAGCAAACCCGAACCATAGTTGCCGTACTGCATTTCTTCAATCACACCTGCCACAGTGAAACTATGGGACTTGCCGTCAATTGCATAAACGATTTCGTCATTCAAAGCAAATCCACCAAAGTTGGATACATAAAGTGGGATATAGATTGGATCGTCAACATTATTTTTGCTTTCACTCACAAGTTCATAATTGTTAAGAGTACGCTTGTCGTCAATGTTATAAAACACTGTGTTCATTGAAAAATCCGCACCATTGAAATCCTTGACAGTAGCTTCTGTCATAATAGCAGTATAGCTTTCGATTTTCTCTACCTTTTCGATTTCATCAATTGCTTTTTCAAGTTCACTGCTGTTCTGGACCTCAGGAACAATTGCGGTGAGCATTGCGCTGCTTAACTTTTCAAACTTTGTATCATAAGCCCTATCTACCTGACACAGCAAAACCGCTGCACAATTTAATATTAGAGCAGTTATCAGAATGATAACGCCGAATGATATAAAGGAGGTTTTTTCTTTTTTTAAGTTGTATAAAATCTGATTTGCTATTTTTTTCATATTACCATCCCATCTCTGTTAAAAAGTTGTTTAGCTTTGCTTCACGGTCTTTACTTTCATTTGTGTAAACCCCAAGGTCACACTCACCGTAGATCATGCCGTCCTTAACATATAACACACGGTTGCCTCTTAAGGCTGTTTTCTTGTCATGAGTTACCAATATAATGCTCTGACCATCATTATGAAGCTTTGTAAAAACATCAAGAACCGCAGTTGAGTTATTTGAGTTCAGTGCACCTGTGGGCTCATCGGCAAAGAGAATCTCGGGTTTATTTATAACTGCCCTTACAATGCCTGCTCGCTGAGCCTCACCGCCCGACACCTGAGATGGGAACTTTTTGCGTGTTATCTCAGGAATATTAACAAGCTCGAAAAGCTCTTTGGCATATTTCACTGAGTCCTTTTTGCTTGCTCCTGACAATGCACTCGCCGTAAGTACATTATCCATAAGGCTCATCTTATCAAGAAGATAGATTTGCTGAAAAACAAAACCACAGTTCTTTCGTCTGAAAATTGCCAGCCTATCATCACTTAAAGATGTAATTGTTTTGTCGTTCCAAACAACCTCGCCCGAGCTGGGCCTGTCCATTCCCGAAAGGGAGTACATCAGTGTGGACTTGCCTGCGCCTGAACTACCCATAATCACAGTAAAGTCACCCCTATATATATTAAGGTCTAGATTTTCAAAAATTGTCTGCTCTGTGTCACCTGTAATAAAACTCTTTTTAAGTTTAGTTGCCTTGATAATGATTTCTTTTTTGTTACTCATAACAATGCCTCCATCAGTATTTTGATTTACACTCGCATCTTACACAAAATGAAAAAGTAGCACCACCAACACCTGTTTACAAATCAAAAAACGGACGCTACTTTCCGTAGCATCCGCTTAAAATCAAGTTTTTCAACTTATAATCCCTGATTCAAGTCGAGCATCCGCGAGACTTGGCGCGTGATTCTGGGCAGCGTAAGCTGACACATTCTTTACAGAATCACTGCGCATCCTCGCGGAGCGTTTATCTCAGTCGGAGATTGGACTCCCACTGAGACAAATTTGCTGTTACTCACCACCTGAAAGAGGTGGGAGTCTTCTCGACTGAGATAAATCTCCTCTCCAAGAATAGCCTTGTCACGCACATAGCAGGCAAAGCTATTAAATTGCCAAATATCTCCTACTCGATAATTCTCTAGTAAGTTAATTTCTTTTATTTTATCACACCAAGCCTAGATATTCTGCCAACATTTTATCAAAAAACATTTATAGAAATCACCAGACTGCCAAACTATCAATCGCATCCACCCATGCCTGCATTTCATCCAGTTCCAACTGCCATTTTTATAATTTGTTATAAGTTGTTACCAGATTTTCTTTCCCTTGTTTTTTCCCTTATCAGAGTTCATAACCAAGGGTAAAACGATATAACACGATACAAGATGTGACGGAGAGGACACCCACAAAAACTTTAGTATTTCAAGGGTTTGACGAGATTTTTATAACCAGATATAACAGTTATTAAATCCCTTAAAATACCTCAAGTGAGAATTCAAATTCATGCATACTTTCAATCTCTTCATAAGACTGGAAGTTGTGGTGTATCTTATCAACTCGTCCGTTTATTGTTCATTATATAAAATAACAATACTATTATAAATGAAATAAGCTGACCAATCAAAATTCTCACTATTTGCATACTATCTGCTTCATTATTTGATATAACATGAACGAGATTAGTGACAATTACATTATTGAACAAATGGTCTCCAAGTCCCATCCACAATGAGCCTGTCAACTTATATAATAAGGACCATTTAATACTCATGATGCCTACCAAAACTATATATCCAATTCCCATAATCAAAAGGGTTGACAATGATGATTTTCCTTCTATGTAGTCACGAAACGGCATTACCCAATGCCACACGCCGAATAGGAATGCAATAAAAAAAACTGCTTTTCCGTTTCGCCACTCAGAGAAAAGCCGCTTGCATAGAATTCCAGTTCCACATTTTGATTTGTAATGTGCAATATCAAACACTCAATTCCGTATGCAGCAGCAAAACAAACGCTGCCTAATAAAATTCCTTTTCCACAATTTCCAATTGCATATTCATTTACAAATCCAATGTCTTTCCACTTCATTTTTGAAATATGAAGAATAATAAATAAAAGAAAAATCCCAAATAACTTATGGATAAAGTTCTCTGACAAGAACGATTCGTCAGTTCTTATAAAAAAATATTCAACTATTCTTGCCGCAGCACATATCATAAAAATTAGCCAGCAAACTATCACTGGATGCTTTCTAAATTTATCCATAAAACTTCTACTCTTTGTTCTCGCAAATTACTAAATTAGGATTTTTCCACTTCCACCTTCTTGCCCTACGGACAAGAAGTATCCCTCGCTTTCAGCTCGGTCAATTCGAGTTTTTAGAACCTATGGATTGGTTGAAATATGGAATCACACGAAAAGGTCTGGAAGAAGCCGCAAAAGGAAAGGAATGAAACTGTTATGACTGAGAAAGAAAAAATGCAAAAGCAGATGCTTTATGACGCAAATAACGACAGAAATTTGTTAGATGAAAGAGCCAAGGCAAAAGACCTTTGCTATCAATTCAATCAGCTCCGTCCATCAGATGAAAAAGGACAGCAAAAACTTATGAAACAACTGTTAGGAAAGACAAAGAACGTATTTTGTATTGTTGCACCATTCTGGTGCGATTACGGCTACAACATCGAAATCGGAGAAAATTTCTTTGCGAATCACAACACGGTTATTCTTGATGGGGCGAAAGTGACTTTTGGCGATAATGTGTTCATTGCACCTGATTGTGGCTTCCATACAGCCGGACATCCGATTGATTTTGAACGCCGGAATCAAGGATTAGAGTATGCTTATCCGATTACCGTAGGAGATAATGTATGGATTGGTGCCGGTGTTCAGGTTATGCCCAATGTTACAATCGGAAGTAATGTTGTAATCGGAGGTGGAAGTGTCGTTGTCAAGGACATTCCAAGTAATTCGGTAGCAGTCGGAAATCCTTGCAGGGTCATTCGAGCAATTACAGAAGAGGATAGAAAGACCTGTTGGGACAGATAAATTCCAGTTGTGCGCCCAGCTAAGGGTGTGTAGTCAAGCCGGTGGGATTCCGGTTTATCCAAGGTTTAGCCAACCAGATAATAGCGAGTCTTGGGATGATGCCGGTAACGGCATCTGACAAGCGTAGACAGCAAGAAAGCAGGGTTGAATAGTGATTGAGCTTCGAAACGTTAACTTCAGTCGGTCGACGTCTTAACTGGTGCGGAAGACAATATCATGTAATGCGATATGGCGAGTGTTATGTGGCACTGCGGAGTCAGAGAACCAATCATGTTTTACATTGTGAATACACATCAACTGGGGAGAACCTGCCATTTCTCGAAGAAGAGTATGAAGTTGCAACTGAAAACGGAGGATTTCAAATGAATGGTAGGTGGTCGGACAATCCCATAGTACTGTAGAAATCGGGCAATGCCGATGGAGGGAAGGGGATTGCATAGTAAAGGTCTTACTGAGGACACATTATCCGTACCCAGGGACGGAGGAAATAATGGAAACGAAATTAGTAAGAATAGCTGAGATATCGGCAACATCAAAACATCCTATATTTACATCAGTGTACCATTTGATAAATGAAGATATGCTAAAGCAATGCCATAAGGAATTAGATGGGAACAAAGCAGTCGGAATTGACAAGGTAACTAAGGATGAGTATGGGAAGAACCTTGATAGAAATATCAAGGAACTGGTACAGAGGTTGAAAAACAAATCCTTTAAGCCACTTCCGTCACTGAGGGTATATATACCTAAAGGAAATGGAAAGAAACGACCATTAGGGATTGCTTCCTATGAAGATAAGATTGTACAAATGGCAGTGAAGAAAATACTGGGAGCTATTTATGAACCGAGATTCCTAAACTGCATGTATGGATTCAGACCGAATAGGGGGTGTCACGAAGCAATAAAAGAAGTATACCAACGGATAAGCTATGGAAAAATCAGCTATATCGTAGATGCCGATATCAAAGGTTTCTTTGACCATATCGACCATGATTGGATGATGAAGTTCCTTGAATGGAATATACAGGATAGGAACTTATTGTGGCTAATACGTAAATACCTTAAAGCAGGAATAATGGAGCAAGGAAAATTCGAGCCAACAGAGGAAGGTTCGGCACAAGGCTCAGTAATGAGTCCGATGCTTGCAAATATATACATGCATCATGTGCTGACGCTGTGGTTTAAGCTGGTGGTGCAAAGGGAAATGCAGGGAGAGTGTTTTCTCGTCAACTTTGCGGATGATTTTGTTGCAGGATTTCAATATAAGTCAGAAGCTGAAAGATACTATAAAGAATTAAAGGAACGAATGGAAAAGTTTGGACTGGAGCTGGAAAGTAGTAAAAGCAGACTGATTGAATTTGGGAGATTTGCAGAGCAGAATCGTAGAGCAAGAGGAGAATGTAAGCCTGAAACATTTGATTTTCTGGGATTTACCTTCTACTGTAGCAAAACTCGAAAGGGAGGTTTCGTGCCAAAGGTACAGACTTCAAGAAAGAAGTTTGAGCAAAAGGTTAGAGCATACAAGAACTGGATTTACGATAATCGAAATCGACCAATGCGAGAAATAATTAAAGAGTTGAATGTAAAACTAATTGGACACTATCGGTATTATGGTGTTACATGGAATTTTCGGAAGATAACAACATTCCTGCATAGAGTACAACAGTTTCTATTCAAAGCCATGAATCGGAGAGGTTGTAGACGGGCATACACATGGAATGGATTTGTGGAAATGCTCAAGTATTACCCGTTAGCAAAACCTAAAACGTACTATTGTTTATATTGAAGCGAATGTTACTATGAGGAGCCGTATGCGGGAAAGCCGCACGTACGGATCTGTGAGGGGCTAAGATTGAGAGGTCTTAGTCTACTCGACTGTAGAATTCAAAAATTTAATATGAAATGTGAGATAGAGCGTATGGAAATTAACTATACGTTCTATTTTTTTGCCTTTTTTGAAAAAGTGATTAAAAAACTATTGACATTTTGTTACTGGCAAAACGGCGAAGTCGATTTTGATTTCCTGTGGTGCCAGACTTGCCCCATTTGATATCGCAGAACTCCGTGAGATCATGTCTTATGATGAAATGGAACTGGATAAGATCGGAGACAGGAAGACAGCCTTGTTTCTGATTATGTCCGATACAGATACAACCTTTAACTTTGTGATTGCCATGTTACAGTCACAGCTTTTCAATCTGCTTTGCGATAAGGCAGATGATGAATATGGTGGAAGACTTCCGGTGCATGTGCGTGTCATCGCTGACGAGTTTGCCAACATCGGACAAATTCCTCAGTTTGACAAGCTGATCGCAACCATCCGAAGCAGGGAAATCTCTGCTTCTATTATTTTGCAGTCACAGAGTCAGTTAAAGGCAATGTATAAGGATAGTGCAGATACCATTCTGGGCAACTGTGATACGACTTTATTCCTTGGTGGGAAAGAGAAGACCACATTAAAGGAAATGAGTGAGCTTCTGGGTAAGGAAACCATTGACCTGTATAACACTTCGGAGACGAGGAGTAATCAGAAGTCTTTTGGATTGAATTACCAGAAAACAGGCAAACAGCTGATGACAGAAGATGAGATTGCAGTCATGGATGGAGGAAAATGTATCCTGCAGATCCGTGGTGCCAGACCATTTTTCTCGGACAAATATGATATCACGAAACACAAAAACTATCGGCTTCTTGCAGATGGAAACGAGAAGAACCGATACAAAGTTGAGAAAGAGTTAAATCCGCAGTACACACCGAAATCTGAAGAAGAGGTGGAAGTAATTCATGTAGAACTGTCGGAGTAACCTTGGGAATGAACGAAAAATAATGAGGAAAGGAATAACTGACATTAGGTGCGCCGGCTTTTTAGTCGGTGTTTTTTCGTTCCCGTAAACACCTGAAAAAAGTCAGTTTTGGTGAATGTATATGGCGTTTTTTAGCAGTGCAATTACAACTTTAAAAACTCTTGTAGTCGCAATCGGTGCAGGTCTTGGCGTGTGGGGTGTCGTAAACCTTCTGGAAGGTTATGGAAATGACAATCCCGGCGCTAAGAGCCAGGGCATCAAACAGCTGATGGCTGGTGCCGGAATCATGCTGCTGGGAACTACCCTGATTCCACAGCTGGCAACATTGTTCTCTTAAGAGGAGTAGTAGATGAACACCATCATTGAGAGAATTACGGAAGCGATAAAGGATATCCTGATCGGGCTTATCAAGTCAAGTTTGGATAACATGTTCACGTCTGTCAATGAACAGGTGGGAACCATAGCCGGGCAGGTGGGACAGACACCGCAGGGATGGAATGCAGGGATTTTTAATCTGATTCAGAATTTATCCCAAACAGTGATTGTCCCCATTGCGGGACTGATCATCACCTTTGTCCTGTGCTATGAATTGATCACGATGGTAACACAGAAAAACAATTTCCATGAATTTGAGACTTACAATATTTTCCTCTGGATCTTCAAAGCGTATGTAGCCATTTATCTGGTGACAAATACGTTCAATATCACGATGGCGGTCTTTGACGTTGGCCAGCATGTGGTCAACAATGCCGCCGGAGTAATTTCCGGAAACACAGCAGTGGACGCATCGGAAGCAATCACAAGGATTGTGGATGCACTGGAAGATATGGAACTGGGGGATTTGTTCCTGCTATCCATGGAAACGCTGTTGATCAGTGTTACCATGCACATTCTGTCAATTATCATTACGGTAATCTTGTATGGCAGGATGATAGAGATTTACCTTTACACTTCCATAGCACCAATTCCGTTTGCCACCATGACCAATAAGGAATGGGGCAATATCGGAAACAACTATTTAAAAGGCTTGTTCGCACTGGCATTTCAGGGATTCTTCATGATGGTCTGTGTGGGAATTTATGCAGTTTTAGTAAATGCAATGACCATATCCAGTGACCTTCATGCAGCAATGTTTTCAGTAGCGGCTTATACCGTGATTCTTGCATTTTCATTATTCAAGACCGGAAGCCTTAGCAAATCAATATTCAATGCCCACTAACGGGCAGGAAGGGAGAGCATACATGGCGTATGTACCAGTACCAAAAGACCTTACCAAGGTCAAAACAAAAGTAGCGTTAAATCTGACAAAGCGGCAGCTGATTTTCTTTTCACTTGCCGCAGTTGTGGGAATTCCGTTTTATCTGTTCATGAGAAAACCAATCGGTTCCAGTATCGCAGCCATCCTGATGGTAACGATCATGCTTCCGTTTTTCTTCATGGCAATGTATGAAAAGGATGGACTTCCCTTTGAAAAAGTGGTGGCAAATATCATTCGACAGAAGTTTATCTGTCCGGCAGTAAGACCATATAAGACAGAAAATTTTTATCAGGAGATTGCCACCCTTGTAAAAAAGGAGGGTGTGCCGGATGGCAAAAAAGACAAAGCAGGAGGCTCAGCAGGAGCGTCTGTCCCTGGCGGAAAAAAGAAACCGTCAGGAAAGAAGAAACAAAAAAAGCAGAAAAGAAAGAGAACAGGAAAAGCGTAAGAAGAAACAGGAACGGGATCGCAGGAAACAGAAAAATATTCCTACAACTGCACAGCAGAGTATTCCGTATATTCGGATGCTGCAGGATGGTATCTGCCAGGTGACAAAGACCTTTTTCTCTAAGACAATTCAGTTTTATGACATCAATTATCAGCTTGCTTTAAACGAGGATAAGACCACGATATTTGAAAATTACTGTGATTTTTTAAATTACTTTGATTCTTCCATCAGTGTGCAGCTGTCCTTTATCAATCAGCAGGTGGATGTGGCAGAATTCGAGAAAAGTATTGATATTCCAGATCAGAACGATGACTTCAATGCCATTCGTGAAGAGTACCGTACTATGCTGAAAAATCAGCTTTCCAAAGGAAATAATGGTCTGGTAAAGACAAAGTATATCACTTTTGGAATCGAAGCAGAAAGCCTGAAAGTGGCAAGACCAAGGCTTGAAAGAATCGAAACAGATATCTTAAATAACTTTAAGGTTCTGGGAGCACAGGCACATTCTTTGAATGGTCTGGAAAGGCTGGAGATTCTGTATCATGTGTTCAACCAGGATCGGATTGAACCATTTAAGTTCCAGTATAAGATGCTTCCGGAAACCGGATTAAAGACCAAAGATTTTATTGCACCGACTTCCTTTAACTTTTCCAAGAATCAGACATTTTTGATGGGAAGAACGATGGGAAGCGTGAGTTATCTGCAGATTCTTGCACCGGAGCTGACAGACCGGATGCTTGCAGATTTCCTGGATGTGGATGACAGCATCAATGTCAACATTCATATCCAGTCCATTGATCAGAGTTCAGCAATCAAAATGATCAAGAGCAAGATTTCAGATCTGGATAAGATGAAGATTGAAGAGCAGAAACGGGCGGTACGTTCCGGTTATGATATGGACGTGCTTCCGTCAGACCTTGTGACTTATGGAGAAGAGGCGAAGAACCTGTTGGAAGATCTGCAGTCCAGAAATGAGAGAATGTTCCTTGTGACGGTTCTGGTAATGAATACCGCTAAGAAGCGCCAGAAGCTGGATAACAATATTTTCCAGGTGCAGGGAATCGCACAGAAATATAACTGTTCTTTAAAACAGTTGGATTATCAGCAGGAGGCAGCACTTATGTCCTGTATTCCGCTTGGAGTCAATCGAATTGAAATTCAGAGAGGGCTTACCACATCATCAACAGCAATCTTTGTGCCATTTACGACACAGGAACTGTTTCAGGAAGGGGAAGCTCTTTATTATGGATTGAATGCATTATCCAATAACATGATCATGGTTGACCGGAAGCGTCTGAAGAACCCGAATGGACTGATTCTCGGCACACCAGGTTCCGGCAAGTCCTTCTCAGCAAAGAGAGAGATTACAAACTGCTTCCTGATTACGGAAGACGATATCATTGTCTGTGATCCAGAAGCTGAATATTCAGCACTTGTGCAAGCACTGCATGGGCAGGTGGTACGTGTTTCTCCGGTATCTGACCAGTATATCAATCCAATGGATCTGAACCTGAACTATTCCGAGGAAGATAATCCACTGTCACTGAAAGCAGATTTTATTCTGTCTTTGTGTGAGCTGATTGTTGGAGGAAAGAATGGACTGGAACCGGTAGAAAAGACCATCATTGACCGCTGTGTGCGGTTGGTATATCAGGAATATCTTGCCGATCCCGTACCGGAGAAGATGCCAATCCTGGAGGACTTATACAATCTTCTGAGAAAGCAGGAAGAGCCAGAAGCACAGCGACTGGCCACTTCATTGGAAATCTATGTTACAGGTTCTTTGAATGTATTTAATCATCAGACAAACGTGGATATCAATAACCGCATTGTCTGCTTTGATATCAAGGAACTTGGTAAACAGTTGAAAAAGATTGGGATGCTTGTAATCCAGGATCAGGTCTGGAACAGGGTAACAATGAACCGTTCTGCCCATAAGTCCACCAGATACTATGTGGATGAGTTCCATCTTCTTTTGAAGGAAGAACAGACCGCAGCCTATAGTGTGGAGATCTGGAAGAGATTTCGTAAATGGGGTGGTATACCGACTGGAATCACCCAGAATATCAAGGATTTGCTGTCTTCCAGAGAAATCGAGAATATATTTGAAAATTCAGATTTTATTTATATGCTGAACCAGGCTTCCGGAGACAGGCAGATTCTTGCCAAACAGCTGAATATTTCACCAACCCAGCTGTCCTATGTAACCAACAGTAATGAGGGGGAAGGACTTCTGTTTTATGGCAATGTCATTATCCCATTTGTAGACAGATTCCCGAAGAATTCCCTCTATAAAATCATGACAACCCGCTTGGAGGAGACTTCCGAAGCAGGTTAAATCAAAGGAGAAAACAATGTTACGAGCAATTTCATATGTATTAACTTTTAGTGGCGGTGCTGTTTTTGGCATCGCTTTTCTCTGTTTATTACAGGCAGGGAAAGGGTATCCGAAGAAGGAGGAATAAGTAGTGGCAGAGCAGAGAATGAAAGTCAGGGATAAGAAAGTCCAGAAAATGACCAAGGATGGTCTGGTGGAAGAAAACCTGACGGATAAATCTTCTGTTCGTGTCAGTAACCGTGCCAGTGATGTGCAGATGGGGAGGAAACAGGGGGAAATAGAAGAAAACCTTGTGGATAAGTCTCCCCGCCAGTCTGAACGGAGTGGGAAAAATATTCGCCCCTCTGTGCAAAAATCCAGAGATGCACCGGAACTGATACGGGCAGAGAAGCAAAGTGAGGATCTTGGACAGAGTAGAAAACAGCAAAATAGAAAAAGAATCCGTGCTGAAACCGGAAAAGGTTCCAGACTTGCAGAAAAATCCGAAGCCGGACAGTCAGGGAGACTGAAAGAAAAACGTGCGGATCTATCAGAAAACAGAGGAGACAGCCGGAGAAATCAGACCGGTGGCAGCAAAAAGCCGAAACAAAAACAGCGTTTGAAGTTTGCTTATGAGGAAACTGGTGCTTCTGTGAAAAATGATAAAGATATGGAGAAATTGAACCAGATGGATACGGATGGAGTCAATTTTCGCCATCAGAAACAAAAGGAAAAAGCCAGAAAGTTTTCTTATGAGGAAGCAAAAAAGAAGAAGGAAGCAAAGCAGCATTCCAAGAAAGCACAGGTTTATCAGGCAAATGATGGAGAAGCTCCTGGAAAGAAGAAATCCCGCTTGAAGTTTGGCGAAGGGGAATCTGTGAAAACAGGAAAAACTTCTGTTGTCAAGAAAGCAGGAAGTGCAACTTCCGCAGCATTGCACCGTGAGATCAGCAAAAATGAAGACGATAATGCGGCGGTAGAAGGTGTCCATAAGTTAGAAGAAAGCGGCGAAGGTGTTTACCGGCTGGAACAGAGAAGTGCCAGACGCAGGAAACAGAGGGCATCCAGAAAAAGAAGCAGACTAGAAAGACAGGAAGAGAAACAGACACAGGCGGCAGCCCATCAGGAGCAGAAGAAACTGAAAAAACAGATTCAGAAGCAACAGATCAAACGGGATTATGCCAAAGCGAAGCGAAGTGAACAGACAGTAGGGACAGCTGCAAAAGGTACGATTGATTATATCAAGAAGATTGGCGGCAAAGTCACCAACTTCTTTAAAGAAAACCGGAAGGTGTATATCAGTGTAGCAGTTCTGATCGGATTGATGTTTCTGATCATAACGAATGTCACGTCATGCTCTTCAGTGTTTTTGCAAAATGTGATCACTTACACCGGAACCAGTTATCTGTCATCGGATCAGGCAATCCGGGAAGCGGAACTGTATTACACACAGCTGGAAGCTAATCTGCAGGAGCGGATCAACAATATGGAATCTGAAGAACCGGGACATGAGGAATACCGATATAACATCGGACCTATTGAGCATGATCCGTTTATCCTGATTAGTTATCTGTCTGCAAAGTACGAAGAATTTACTTTTGAACAGGTCAAGCCGGAGCTGGATGCCTTGTTTGCAGAGCAATATCATCTAACTACTGAGGCAGTCAATGAGACTGTAACGGAGACAGCAACAGTAAGAGTTGGAGAATCTTTGGGACAGGTTGTGACCAGTGGATATTGTAACTGTCCAATCTGTTGTGGTATTTGGAGCGGAGGACCGACTGCCAGTGGAGCATATCCAACTGCCAATCATACCTTAGCGGTAGATGCTTCCAATCCGTTTGTTCCAATGGGAACAAAGGTAGTTATGAATGGTGTTGAATATACCGTAGAAGATACCGGAGCTTTCGCAAGATACGGTGTACAATTTGATGTCTATTATGACAGTCATGCGGCAGCATCTGCACATGGACATCAGACCTGGGAATGTTATCTTGCGGATGATAACGGAAGCAATGAAGTCGAAGTGACCAGAACCAGAGATGTGGACACGCTGAATGTAACATTGACCAGTGGAAACCTGATGTCAATCTGTCAGGACAGGTTGGGATTCTTCCAGAAAGAACTGTTCAGTGCTTATAACGATACGAAGGGTAATTTACAGATGTTTGCGACACCAGTTGATTTTAACTGGTATTCCAGTGTGACCAGCTATTATGGATATCGGATTCATCCAATTTCAGGAGCAAATCAGTTACACAATGGTATGGATATCGGAGCACCGGAAGGGACAAAAGTAATGGCAGGGCTGACCGGAACAGTTACAACTTCTGCTTATAACGACAGCTATGGCAATTATGTTGTAATCAAGGACAGTAAAGGCTACGAACTGCGGTATGCACATTTAAGCAGCCGGAGCGTATCTGCAGGTGTATCCGTCACGAAAGGTGATGAGATAGGTCTTGTAGGAAATACCGGAAATTCTACAGGAAGCCATCTTCATATTGAGCTTCTGAAAAATGGAGAGCGTTTAAACCCAATCTTTTATCTGGAAACAGGAGAAGGGGCAGGCTTTGGCGGTAATGAATATACCAGCGAAGCAGCGCAACGTTTACTGGAAGAGGCTGCAAAATATCTTGGAACACCGTATGTGTGGGGCGGATACTCTCCTAGCGGATTTGACTGTTCCGGATTTGTAAGTTACTGCCTGACACATTCGGGTGTAAGGAATACAGGAAGATTAACGGCACAGGGATTGTATGACATTTGCACGCCGGTATCCCAGTCAGATGCACAGCCAGGAGATCTGATCTTCTTTACCGGAACCTACGATGCAGGAGAACCAGTAACGCATATTGGAATCTATGTGGGCAATGGTCAGATGATCCATTGTGGGCATCCGGTTCAGTACACGTCCATCAACTCTCCATACTGGCAGAGCCATTTCTATGGATTCGGGCGATGGTAAGGAAAAGGGCGGTATAACAGCCGCCCGGAAAGGAGAAGAGATGAAAAATCTTGAAAAAGCAACGGCAGATTATGAGAAAGCCAAGGAAAAAATGGAAGCATCCAAAGCCAGATATGAAGCAGATTTAAAGCGGTTCAAGGCTGCGGAGATTGCAAAAACAGAAGCGGAAAATCTGGAAATTGTAAGAATTATCCGCGCAATGGATATGAGTATTCCGGAATTGGAAGCTTTTAAAAAGAAAATGAAAAATGGGTTGCCCGGCAGGGTAGAAATACAGAAGGAGGAAATAAAAGCCGATGATGAATCTGGAAAAAATGAAACAGAAGAAGAGAACAACTACTAAAAGCAGGGTGAAAAAGAGTCTGCTTGCAGCAACGACATTTCTTTGCCTGACAACACCTTTGCTCCAGACACAGACTGCTTATGCAGCTGAGAATACCACACCTGCAATCACGATTGAGAAACCGGATGGCTGGAAACAGGGCGAAACAAGCATTGCTGTTACGGTAGATGCCAGTCATATGCCGGAAGGTTTCTCAATAGCAAAGATTGAAGCAAAAGCAGGAAAAGATGGAAGCTGGCAGGATGTAACTGGAAGCGGAAGTATCACGATCACAGGAAATCAGATAGTGTACGTGCGTGTGACAGATGGTGATGGAAAGGTGTATGAGCAGAATCGTTCTATTAAGTGTTATGATACGGAAAAGCCGACACTCTCTGCTTCCCTGACAGATGGCATACTGACGATTCAGGGAAATGATACCGTTTCCGGTATTGCTTCTGTGACAGTTAATGGCACCACTTATACAGATCTGAAGGATGGAATGCTGAGAGTGCAACTGACACAGAAAGATTTTACAACAAAACAGATTGAAATCACGGTAACGGATGGTGCCGGAAATACTTCTGAGAAGTATGTACTGCAGAATCCTTATTATGAATGGGCAAAGAAGCAGGCAGAGAAACAGAAAACCTCCAGTGACAGTAATGGCGCAATGGCAACTACGACCAGTGCAGATGCAACTGGGACTGAGAAAACAACGACTTCTCCGCTTCCGCAGGATGCACAAGCTTCTGAGCCGACAGATGCAAAAGGAACTGTGGATGATCGGACAGTGACAGGTATTGAGGAGCAGCTTAATAAAGAAGGAGAGACAGCAGATTCTGTTACCAAAACAGCTACGGAAGGCACAAAAGAGTTTTATACCATTTCAACTAAGAGTGGTAAGATTTTCTATCTGATTATTGACAATTCAAAATCTCAGGATAATGTGTATTTCCTTACCGAAGTCAGCGAGAAAGATCTGATGAACTTCACACTTTCTGATTCGGTGACACTTCCGGAAGTAGATACTGTTTATGCAGAACCAGAGAAACAGGCTGAAGAAGAAAAGCCGGAAACGACAGGGTCAGCTGAGAAAGATAAGGTAGAGGATGACATTCAGATGCCAGAAGATAAAAGTCCAATTGGAACGTATCTTCTGATTGCACTGGTTGCAGTAGGAGCTGTGGCAGGAGGATATTACTTCAAAGTCTATAAACCAAAGCATGAATATGATGACGAGGATGAGATGGAAGAGGATGAAGATGAATCCGAAGATTCAGAGTCAGAAAAACGGGAAGTAGACGATGCAGATGAGCAGGAAGAAAGTACAGAACCGGAAATCTTGCGAGATGAAGATTTCAATGATGATGTACTGGAAGATGAAGAAGAGGAGCATGAGTAAATGAAATTAGTGATTGCGGAAAAACCATCGGTTGCGATGGCACTGGCTTCCGTGATTGGAGCCAGAACAAGAAAAGATGGTTACGTGGAGGGAAACGGTTATATCGTTTCCTGGTGCGTAGGACATCTGGTTGGATTATGTGATGCATCGGAATACGATGAAAAATATAAAAAATGGAAATATGAAGATCTGCCGATTGTGCCGAAACGTTGGAAACACAAGGTTTTGGAGGGCACAAAGAAGCAGTTCGGAATCTTGAAAAAACTGATGAGAGATTCCAAAGTAGATGAAGTGATCTGTGCTACTGATGCAGGACGTGAAGGAGAGTTAATCTTCCGTCTGGTGTATGAGCAGGCAGGATGCAAAAAGCCGATGAAGCGGCTCTGGATCTCTTCCATGGAAGAACAGGCAATTAAAGATGGATTTGCGTCATTAAAAGACGGTTCGTGTTATGACAGTCTCTATCAGTCAGCACTTTGCAGGGCAAAGGCAGACTGGCTGGTGGGAATCAATGCGAGCCGTCTTTTTTCCGTTCTGTATAACCAGAATCTGAAAGTTGGAAGAGTACAGACACCAACACTTGCCATGATCGTGGATCGAAATCAGAAGATCAAGGAATTTACCAAAGAAAAATATTATATGGTTCATATCAAGTTTGACGAGATGGATGCAGTCACAGAGCATTTTCAGAAAAAAGAGGATGCAGATAGAGTGGCTGCGGACTGTATGGAGCGTATGTGCGAAGTGGAAAAGGATGATGTGAAAGAAAAAACGGTTCGTCCTCCGAAGCTCTATGATTTGACCACTCTGCAGAGGGAAGCAAACAGAATGTTTGGTTATACCGCACAGCAGACATTGGATGCCATGCAGGAGATGTATGAGCAGAAGCTGGTCACTTATCCGAGAACAGACAGCCAGTATCTGACAGATGAGATGGGAGAAAGCACTGAAACACTGATTCAGATGTTACTTGGGAAAATGCCTTATGCTGAAGGTCTGGAATATCAACCAGACGTGAGTAAGGTATTAAATTCAAAGAAAGTATCCGATCACCATGCGATTATCCCAACCATGGAAATAGCCAAAGCAGATAATGGTGAACTGAAAGAACGAAACCGCAAGATTTTGTATCTGATCAGTGCCAGGGTACTGACAGCAACTGCAGATCCTTATATTTATGAGAGCCATAAATGCCAGATTACCTGTAATTATCATACGTTTTATTTCACAGCAAAGAAAACAAAGCAGGAAGGATTCAAGGCAATCGAAAATAAATTAAAACAGTTCTTTGGAGTAAAGATTGAGAAAGAAGAGCCGGAGCTGGATATCTGGGCAGGTAAGCATTATGGTCCCTGTGATTCTTTTGTATCGGAGCATTTTACACAGCCACCGAAACAGTACACAGAAGATACCCTGCTTTCTGCAATGGAACGTGCAGGGAATGAAGAGCTGACCGAAGATACGGAAAAGAAAGGACTTGGTACTCCGGCAACAAGGGCAGCAATCATTGAAAAACTGATTCAGTCTGGTTTTGTGAAAAGAGAAAAGAAAAATCTGGTGCCGACAGATGATGGCAATGTACTGATTACGGTTCTGCCGGACGAGATTAAATCTCCGAAGATGACCGCAGAGTGGGAAATGGCATTGAATCACATTGCCCAGAATACAGAGACAGCAGATGAATTCCTAAATGGGATTACAGAACTGATGCAGGAACTGGTTGCCAGGTATCAGGGTATTTCAGAAGAGAAGAAAAATCAGTTTCAGGGAAAGGCAAAAGGAGAAGTCATTGGCAAATGTCCCCGCTGTGGAGCAGATGTCCGGGAAGGAAAAGTAAACTTTTACTGTTCTGACCGGAACTGTGCTTTTACCTTGTGGAAGAATGATAAATTCCTTGCAAGCCAGGGGAAAAGGATGAATAAGGCGACAGCAAAGAAATTTCTGTCTAGAGGAAAAATCCATTATAAGGATCTGGTATCCAGAAAAACAGGGAGACAGTATGAAGCAACTGTGGAGATGGTTGATCCCGGAGAGGGAAATGTACAGTTCAATCTGATTTTCCCACAACGATAAGTAGTGTATTGCAGGCAGTCTAAGGACTGTCTGTTTTAATACAAATATATGAAAGAGAGGACCTTAGCATGAAGAAAAAAGGTAATTTTAGAAAAGTAGTATCTGGCTTGCTGGCAGGCATGACAATGCTTAGTACAGTGCTATCTCCGATGACTGCATATGCAGCGGAGATCCAGCCAGAGGAGAAACCTCCACTTTATGAGGAAGTGAAAGACCTTCTGGATGAAGATGAGGTGGTGACTGCCAAAGACTATGAAATCGAAACAGGCAGTGTATTTGATGTGAAATCAGATTATACCGGATTGGAAATCAAGGATGATAACAAGGTTAAAGTCACATTTGAGGAAGCAAAGAATGATAAGAATGAGGATTTTACGACAGATCATGCGGACACTTACAAAGCGGTCTATTATGTGGAACCGGTAAATCAGGAGCATCCGAAGTACCAGATCAGCCGAAAACTGATTGTGCGTGAGAAAGAAACAGAAGCGCAGAAAGAGGCGGCGGGGAGTGAAGCAATGACCGAATCCGAAACAACTGGCAGTGAACAGCAGACAGAGGAAGCGGAGGATTCAGAAGCAGACTCGGAGATTACCGATATTGACGCTGATGAATTTGATGATTTCGTAGAGCAGGCACAGAATCAGGATACCTATGATGAAGAATCAGGGTTAGAGCTTCATGATGTTTTGGAACAGGCAGGAGAAGAAGGCGTGGATCTTGATGCTATGGAAGAGGGAGAGATTGCAACATTTGAAGCAGTTTCGGCTTATTCAGCAAGAAGTACACAGCAGGTGACAATTGAAAAAGGACCACTGTATAGATATGCAGATTATAATCTTGGAACGTATCTGACAGAGCCGTACTATATCAGCTACGGAAGCGTCAGAGCAACTGCGTATTGTGTACAGCCAGCAAAACCAGGACCAGGATCTGGAAATTATACAATCACAAAGATCGGGGACAATCAGGCGTTAGCAAAAGTGTGTTATTACGGTACAGATGCCGCAGGGAGCGAAAGCTTTTTTGCGAATAAACACACGGATTTCTCAGAAGGAAAAAGATTCATCATTATTCACATGGCTGCATCGTATGCCAATGGAAGCAGTGATGCATTCTATGGAACAAATGCTACAGGCGAGGCTTTGGCAAAAGAACTTTATAATTATTGTGTGAATAAGCCGGAAATACCAGATGTAGCGATGTCATTTTCAAAGCCGAGTGTAAAGGCTTATGTAGATGGAAATGTTCAGAGAACGGAGAACATTAAGTTCAACGCATCTTCCCAGCAGAAAATTACAATGGACTTACCAAAAGGAGTAAAGCTCCATAATGTATCTACTGGAAATGTAAGTGCGGCAGGTGCAAGCGTAACAATTGGAGGAGGAACCACGTTTTATCTTTCAGCACCTCTGACACAGACAAAAGATGTAAGTGCTACTTTTTCTGCAAAAATGAAGGGAAGTATTACAAAAGATTATTCAGCATATAAACTGACTACGAATGCAAGTGTTCAGGATCTGGCATTTGTGTTTGGAGAAGGTGTTGCTGATGAAAAATATGTAAGCTTAAAGGTGTCCTGGATTGAGCAGGCTACGATCGAAATCGTAAAGAAAGGCGATATAGCGGATGTCAATCTTTCTGGTGCAGTATTTGGTGTTTACAGCGATGAGGCTTGTACAAAGCTGATCACTCAGATGCCGGCAACAGATAAGAATGGAAAATCCTCTGTTACGATCATCAAGACACAGGATACCGTTTATCTGAAAGAGATCACAGCACCACAGGGATATGTAGTAAATGCAACGGTAACAAATGTAAAACTGGCAGCAAGTAAGACTTCATCGGTAACTGTGGAAAATAAGGAACAGCTGGCAGAGCTTACCATCTACAAAGAAGGACAGGTTCTTACCGGAGCAGATGTCAGTGAAAATGGAACGGTATTTCAGTATGAAAACCGCAGACAGAAAAATGCAGTATATAACGTGTATGCCGGAGCGGATATCGTAACTGCTTATGGCACAAAAGTGTACAGCAAAGGTGATCTGGTAAAAGAGAACCTGACTACGGGAGAGAATGGTTCTGTTACACTGAAGAACCTGCATCTTGGAACCTATGTGGTAAAAGAAGCAAAAGCACCAGACAATTTCTATAACGGCAGTGAAGAAAAGTCAGTGACTCTGACCTATGCCGGACAGAATAAAGAAGTTGTATTTGCAGATGTGACTTTTAACAACGAGAGACAGAAAGCAGCTGTTTCCGTAGTAAAACAGGATAAAGACACCAAGAAACCACTGAATGGCGGTATTTTTGCTCTGTATGCATCCGATGATATTAGAAATGCAGACGGAACCGTTGTTGTGAAAAAAGGAACATTGATTGAGAAAGCAACTACTGGCGCAGATGGAACTGCAAAATTCACAGCAGATCTTCCGATTGGATATTCCTATTTTGTAAAAGAAGATCAGGCACCGGAAGGCTATGTAAGAAATACAGAAGATGTGTATACGTTCAAGTTTTCTTACACCAATGATAAAGAAGCAACCGTATCATTTGCTCATATCTTCAGCAATGACCGTGTGACAGCAAAGATCAATTTATTCAAAGTTGATAAAGAAACAGGAAAAGCAGTACCACAGGGAGATGCCACACTGAAAGGTGCAGTTTATGGTCTGTATGCCCGTGAAGATATTGTGCATCCGGACGGAGCAACCGGAACTATTTATAAAGCAGGAGAACAGGTAGCTTCTCTTACAACAGATGACAAAGGACAGGCTTCTGTAAATGGCTTGTATCTTGGCAAATATTATATCAAAGAGATCACACCTCCGACCGGATACCTGGCAGACACAGAAGAGCATGATCTTACGTGCAGTTATGAAGGAGATATGAAAGCAGAAGTAAAAAGAGAGTGCACTTCCAGTGAGCAGGTCATCAAGCAGCCATTCCAGATCATTAAAGCAGCCAACAATGGAAAGACAGATGCAGATCTGTTATCCGGAGCTGGATTTACAGTTTATCTGAAATCTTCCCTTACAAAAAAAGCAGATGGAAGTTATGATTTTGATTCTGCAAAACCAGTAGTGAGTGGAGAAAATGGAGCAACTGAGATTTTCACAGATGAAAAAGGGTATGCCTGCAGTATTCCATTACCATTTGGAAGCTATATCGTGCGTGAGACAACAACACCGCACAACTACAAGCCAGTCGATGAATTTGAAGTGAATATCACAGAGCATCATCCAAATGAGCCACAGATCTGGCGAGTGCTTCTGGATGAAGAGTTTAAGGCAAAACTGAAAATCGTGAAAAAAGACGATGAAACAAAGAAATCCGTCCTGATTGCAGGAACAGAATTTAAAGTGTACGACTTGGACAACAAGAAGTATGTGGAACAGGTAACAACTTACCCAGTGACAACAACCCACAAGTCCTATTTTACGGACAGCCAGGGATATCTGATCATGCCGAAGAATCTGAAGATCGGACATTACCGGATTGAGGAAGTTAATGCACCGGAAGGGTACACAATCAATAAGAACTATGTAGAGATTGCGGTGGATGCAAACACAGCATACCAGATGGATTCTGAGAGCGGAGATGCCATTATTACGGTAGATTACGAGAACCATCCGGTAAAAGGAAAGCTGACGATCTATAAAAAAGGTGAAATGCTGACCGGATTCAAGAAGGATTTTGTTTATGAAGAAAGATACCTGAAGGGTGCGGAATTTAATGTCTATGCAGCTGAAAATATCTATACACCGGATTATCAGAAAGATGAAAACGGAAACAGACAGCTGATCTATGCAAAAGATGCACTGGTAATAACAGTAACGACCGGGGAAGACGGAAAAGCAGTTGCAGAGAATCTGCCGCTTGGTTCTTACTATGTGGTAGAAAAGACTGCACCGGAAGGATTCGTCCTGAACCATGACAGATCAGATGTCACATTTGTCTATGCCAGTCAGGATACACCTGTGATCGAACAGGAAGTGACTGTTGGCGATGACCGCCAGAAAGTTGCAATCCAGGTAGAAAAACAGGATGCAGAAAATGGTGCAACCGTAGCAGGAGCTGTCTTTGGTATCTATAACAAAGCGGATATCAAGGCAGATGGAAAAGTAATCGTGAAAGCAGACACACTCTTACAGGAAATGACTTCTGATAACGATGGACTTGCAGCATGTACGCTGGATCTGCCACCTGGACAGTATTATGTGAAAGAGTTAAAGGCACCGGCGGGATTTGTATCCTCTGATGAAGTTCTGAATCTGGATGCTTCTTACCAGGGACAGGATGTGAAGACAGTAAAACTGAAAACTGTGAAAAAGAACCAGCCGACAACAGTAGAAATCACGAAATCTGATGTAACAACAGGTGTGGAGCTGGATGGGGCAAAACTCACCGTTCTTGATAAAGAAGGAAATGTTGTGGATCAGTGGACGTCTGTAAAAGATCAGCAACATGTGATCAAACGCCTGACAGTTGGAGAGGAATACACTCTTCGTGAGGAAATGGCACCTTATGGATATCTGAAGGCAACGGATGTGAAGTTCACTCTGGAAGATACCGCCGAGATTCAGAAAGTAGAGATGAAAGATGAAGTACCGACAGGACTTCTGATCATCAACAAAAATGGAGAGTTTTTGGATAAAGTGACACTTTTGGATCATGTAAAAGGTACCGTGGAGCATCTTTTTGAGTATGTAACCGGAAGCCTTACAGATGTGACGTTCGATGTATTTGCTGCGGAAGATATTAAAGCGGCAGATGGTGTCAGTGAAGATTATTTCAAAACCGATGAAAAAGTGGGAACCATTACCACAGATTCCAATGGTATTGCACAGATGGGAGCTCTCCCGGCTGGAAAATACTATGTGAAGGAAGTAAAAACAGCCCATGGTTATGTGCTGGACGGAGCACCGAGATATGTTGACCTTTCCTACCGTGATCAGGACACACCAGTTATCACTTATGATGAGAAATGGCAGAATGCCCGTCAGAAAGTAAAGGTTACGGTTCTGAAGAAAGAAAAAGATACAGACCGTGTCCTTGCAGGTGGTGTCTTCGGCCTTTATACCAGTGAAGATATCAAAAATGCAAAGGGCGAGGTACTCCTTGAGAAAGACAGTTTGATCGAGCAACGAGTAACGGATGAAAAAGGACAGATCACTTTTACGGCAGATCTTCCGGTAGACGGAAAATACTATGTGAAAGAGATCTTTGCGCCGGACGGATTTGTTACAACAGAAGAAGTACAGGAATTTACCTTTGAATATGCCGGAGAAGACCAGGCAGAAGTAAGCTACGACTTTACTTTTGAAAATCAGCCGACCACAGTAGAGCTGACCAAAACAGACCTGACAACAGGTAAAGAACTTCCTGGTGCACACCTGAAAGTGACGGATTCAGATGGCAATACAGTGGATGAATGGACTTCTACGGAAGAATCCCATGTGATCAAAGAACTGGTTGTTGGTAAGGAATACACTATGACAGAGACAAAACCGGCAGATGGATATGTCACTGCAGAAAGTATTACCTTTACAGTAGAGAATACGGCCGAGATTCAGAAAGTAGAGATGAAAGATGATGTGACAAAAGTACAGATCAGTAAGACGGATATCACAGGAGAAACAGAGATTCCGGGTGCGAAACTGACAATTCTCGATAAGGATGATCAGGTAGTAGAGAGCTGGACTTCCACAGAGGAAGCACACTATATCGAAAAACTGCCAATCGGTAAATACACCTTACGTGAAGAGCAGGCACCGAAAGGATATCTTCTGACATCTGATGTGACATTTGAGGTGAAGGATACCGGAGAAATTCAGAAAGTAGCTATGGAAGATGATACTGCCAAGGGAAAAGTGATTCTCAATAAGGCAGATAAATCGTCAGGAGAACCGCTGAAAGGGGTAGAATTTGAACTCCGTGACAGCAAAGGAAAGGTTCTGGAAACCTTAAAGACAGACGCTGCCGGTCATGCAGAAAGTAAGCTGTATGAGATTGCCACATTTAAGAACGGCAAATATGATACAGCAATCAAGTATTATCTGGTGGAAACAAAAACACTGGATGGATACACACTGGATCAGACCAAGCATGAAGTGACATTTGCTTATGTGAATGACAGTACACCAGTCGTGGAAGTTACTTTCAATCTGACAAATGAGAAACCGGTAGTTCCAGAAACACCGAACACACCGGATACACCACAGTCCCATGAAGAGACAAAGGTATCAAATGCACCAAAAACAGGTGACAGCACGAATATCTGGCTGCCGATTCTGCTTCTGGTAATCTCCACAGGAGGTATGGCAGGACTTTATATCTGCAGAAAAAGGAAAAGCAAATAAGGAAACCAACGGTTATGATTGGGAGCTTCTATGTGAGGCTCCCTTTTTCATACAAAAAATCACAGAAAGGAACAGAAAACTATGATGAAAGCAATGGAAAAAAGACAGGAAGCACGAAAAAACCAGGAGAAAACTTTAAAGAGAATGATGGCTTATCAGAAGAAAGCCGAGCAGATGATCAGCAGAAAAAGAATGAACCATCACATGATCAGAAAGGGGTAAAAGCGTATGATGAACAGAAAAGAATTTTATGAATATGTCAAAGACAATGTAAAGGAGTATCTGCCAGAGTCTTACAGGGACGCAGAAATTAAACTTCAGGAAGTAGAAAAAAACAATGGACTGAAGCTTACTGGCATTACAATTCCAAATGGGAATCAGAGAATCGTACCGACAGTCTATCTGGATTCCCTCTACCAGGAATATATCAATGGGAAAGATGTAGATTCTTGTGTTGGGGATGTAGCTGATATGCGTATTGAAGCACAGGGTAAAGCAGAATTTTGTGATATGGGAGTTCCGGATATTCTGGATTATGAAAAGATGAAGGACAAATTACAGGTAAGAATTTGTGACAAAGAATGGAATACCGATCGTCTGGCAGATAAAGTAGTCACAGAACACGGAGATTTTGCAGCTTATTATGCAGTAAATCTGGAGGAAAATGGAGAAGGAATCAGCAGTATTCCCGTAACAATCTCTCTGATGAATGAATGGGGAGTATCTGTTGAACAGATTCAGGCAGATGCGATGATGGCAGATAGGAACAGAGGCGTGCAACTGGTGGATATGACACAGATTGTCGAATCCATGATTTTTGGAGGAACACCGAAGAATCTTTTGAATGAAAAACTGGATATGGAAACTGTGGAGAATCCAATGTTCTGCCTTACCAATGAATCTAAGATGAATGGAGCTTCCCTGTTACTGCAGGAAGATATTCGAAAACAGATTGGGGAATGCCTGGGAAGTGATTACTTTGTCATCCCATCTTCCGTTCATGAAGTGCTGATTCTCCCGGATAACGGTATTTTTCAGGTTCCAGAATTAAATGCGATTGTACAGGAAGTCAATGAGACACAAGTGGAAAGACAGGAACAGCTTTCTGATAAGGTTCAGTTCTGTGACAAAAAGACAGCAGTAATGGAAAATGCTGAGCGCAGGGAAGCACGTTTGGAAAAGGAAAAAGTAGCCGAAAAAGCGGAAGTAAAAGGTGGAATTCATGGAAGATTGGAGAAAGCTAAGGCAGAAATCAAGGCAAAAGAGGTAGACAAAGTGCCAAAAAATAAGTCAAAAGATCTTGCCGCAGCATTATAAAGAGAAACAACGATGATTTTAAGGGGACTGTGCTAAGCAGTCCCTGATTTTATGAAAAGGAGTAGCACATGGCAAATAAATTATATGCAATGGAACAGCTGACGGAAGAGGTGGCAAAAGATGTAGCTGCCAGTCCGCAGGAATGGATGCGGTTCCTAAACACGGCATCCAGACTGTACAAATACACTTTTCCAGAACAGCTTTTAATTTATGCACAGCGACCGGAAGCAACTGCCGTAGCATCCATGGAAATCTGGAATCAGAAGATGTACCGCTGGATCAAAAAGGGCTCCAAGGGGATTGCCTTGATTGACAATACTTCCGGACCGAAAACAAAACTTCGGTATGTATTTGATGTGCAGGACACTTATAAAGTGCGGAATCTTGGAAAGGATCCTCAGTTATGGAATCTTCCGGTGGAAGGAGAACAGCTGGTTGCAGATTATCTGCAGGAGCAGTTGTCTCTGGAAGAAACAGAGGGTGGACTTGCAGAAATTTTACATCAGGCAGCGAAGGAGAGTATGCAGGAATGGCTTCCTGATGCATTGGAAGAACTGAGAATGGACGTAACAGGGACATTTTTGGAAGAACTGGACGAACAGAATCAGGAAGTCGAATTTCGGGAACTGATGACCAATAGTGTCTGGTATCTTTTAATGAATCGTTGTGGATTAGACGTTCAAGAATATCAGGATGCTGAGGATTTTCGGCATATTACGGACTTCAATCAGCTGAAAATATTAGGACATCTGGGAAGTGCAGTCAACGAAATCAGCAGGCCAGTCCTGATGCAGATTGGACGGTATGTGTTGAATGATCTGGAAAATGACCTGAAAACGGTTGCAAAAGAAAAAGAAGTAGTCTATAATGAATTTAACACGTTAATTCGTGAAAGTAAAACAAATAACACAGAAAATAGAGCAGAAAATAAGGAGGAAACGGACTATGAGAGAGATCAGTTACAGCCAGAACGGAGCGTATCAGATTCCAGATATCAGCCTGGAAGAGACAAGAGGAACCATCGGGAAGTACGGAATGATGAGGAAAGAGTATCTGAGAAATCACAAGGTAGCCAGGTTCAACATTCTGACACTGCAGAACCGTCTGGACAGTCATCTGATGGAGATCGACAGTCAGGCAAGACAGAGAGTAGACAACCTGATGAACGAACTTCTGGAGAAAGATCCGGCACCAGACAAGATGGCAGACACAATGGCATGGACCAGACACATGAACCAGATCAAAGCACAGGCAGAGGAACTGGTAATTCAGGAGATTATTTACAGTTAAGCCTGTTCCCAACAGAAGAGGAACAGTTAGGAGAAATAAGGAAAGCGGCAGCTGCATTAGAACAGCCGGCCGCTTTTCTTATTTCCGATGAAGTAGTCGATCATATCCTTCGCACAGGTAGTGGGCAGAAAAATACACTGTTTCATATTACTGCAAGATTGATCGAAGGTCTGGATAATGAAGAAATGCAAAGCTTCCTGAAAGATGAATATGGCACCGGAGGAAAAGGATTTACCATAGATAATCAGAAAATCAGTATCTGGTACGACAACGATGGTATCCGTATCCGGCGAGGTGACTCTGCAAGAAGAAACTTTGACCGTATCGTTACGTGGGAAGAAGCTGCTGACAGGATCCGGGATATGTATGAGGAAGGAAATTACGTTGATAATCTTATCTCCAATAATGCTATCGAGCAGGAACAGAAAGAAATGACAGATCTTCTGGCGCTTCATTTTCGAGACACAAATAGAAATACGGAAGAATACCGGTCTTATACGGATTGGCAGGATACCATTCGGAACGCTTGGACAGATCCAGAAGGAAAAAAAGAAATCTATCAGCAGTTTGAATGGTTACAAGCGGATATGAATGAAAATCCGAGTAATTATCATCGTTGGGAAATCCAGCATAATCCGGAATATTTCCAGCGTTATAAAGATCTCCAGAGGGATCGTTCCTGGGTGGATCAGCAATTCAAGGTAGAGCGACCGGCACTATCCTTTATCACACAGGATGAAATTGATGCAGTGTTAAGAAGAGGCGGCATTACTGCCGGAGGACGTAACCGGATTTACGAATATTTCATGGAACATCATGATATGAAAGATGCAGCTGAGTTCTTGAAAAATGAATATGGAACAGGTGGTTCTTCACCCGGAATACCAGGAGCAGGTGCTTCCGACGCATCCCATGATGCAAAAGGATTAAAACTTGCAAAAGGGAAAATTGGCAGTCCAGAGGTAGAAGTTTTATTAAAGTGGAACAAAGTTGCAGAACGTGTTCGCCAGTTAATCCGCACAGATGATTATTTGTCACCGGAGGAAATGGAAAAGTACGAAGAGCGACAGGAAGCACAAAAACTGGCAGACTTGGAAGAAGCACAGCAGATGTTAGGAGAACAACAGGAGCAGGATACTTTGACCGCTGAAGATATAACTGATTTGCAATTAGTTGATTCAAAATATATGTCTGGTACCAGAACAACAATTCATGATTTTGATTGCAAAGTTAAGGGAGAAGAGAATCAACTTCAATACACATTAGAATATCATGATGATGGAGAAGGTTTCACGATTCATACGGAAAAAGATGATATTTGGAATCGAATGTCAACACAAGAATTGGAACGTCTGGATGTAAAACTTGGACAAGAAGTACTTTATTATCATTATCACAACAAAACAGTAAATGCAGATTCCCTAGATAAATTACGGGAAATCAGGGAAGAAATAATGGAGGAAGAGTCCTCGTATTTCACTGCTGTTTCTAATCGTGTGTGGACAGATTATGATAAAAAAGAAAAAGAATTATCTGGAGAAGTTGAGGTATCGGAAGAAAAAGAATCTTTGGAAGAGATTAACGGAATATCAGAACCGATTCCAGCAACAAACTTCCACATCACAGATGATGAGCTTGGGCAGGGTACAGCAAAAGAAAAGTTCCGTGCCAATATCATGGCTATCCAGTTGTTAAAGAAATGTGAGGATGAGAACCGTAATGCGACACCAGAGGAACAGGAAATCTTATCCAGGTACGTCGGCTGGGGAGGTCTTGCAGATGCATTTGATGAAACAAAAGCTGCATGGGAGACAGAATATCTGGAATTAAAGACAGTCCTTACACCAGAGGAATATGCTGCAGCCAGAGCTTCCACCTTAAATGCTCATTATACACAGCCGATTGTGATTGACAGTATGTATCAGGTGTTGGAGAATCTGGGATTTACAAAAGGAAATATCCTGGAGCCATCTATGGGAGTCGGGAACTTTTTTGGAATGCTTCCGGAGAATCTAAACCAGTCCAAACTTTATGGTGTGGAATTGGACAGCATCAGCGGCAGAATTGCAAAGCTGCTCTATCCTGATGCCAATATTCAGATCAAAGGTTTTGAGAAGACAGATTATCCCAATGATTTCTTTGACGTGACGATCGGAAATGTGCCATTTGGTGCATACAAGGTCAATGACCGTCAGTATGATCGCTTCAATTTCATGATTCATGATTACTTTCTTGCCAAAACGATAGATCAGTTACGTCCAGGTGGTGTGGCTGCATTGATCACAACAAAGGGAACCATGGATAAAGCATCACCGGAAGTCCGGAAATATCTGGCAGAGCGGGCAGATCTGCTAGGAGCAATCCGACTTCCGAACACAGCTTTTAAGGCAAATGCAGGAACAGAAGTCAGTGCTGATATCCTGTTTTTTCAGAAGAGGGAAAGCCTTACGAAAGAAATGCCGGAATGGATAAATCTGGATAGTGATGTCAATGGTATTACAGTCAATCAGTATTTTGTTCAGCATCCTGAAATGATTTTGGGTGAGATGAAAGAAGTATCGGGTCCATATGGTATGGAAACAACCTGTATGCCGATAGAAGGTGCTGACCTTGAACTCCAGCTTGCAGAAGCGGTCAAGAACATTCATGGAAACATGGTACCGGCAGTAGATGTGGAAACAGAACTGGATGAGATGCCAGAGAGTATTCCAGCAGATCCAAATGTCCGAAATTACAGCTATACGGTGGTAGATGATCAGGTATATTACCGTGTCAACTCTTTGATGAATCAAGTGAAGATGCCTGCCGCTACTGCAGAACGTGTAAAAGGGATGGTTGCAATCCGTGATACTGTCCGGGAGTTGATCGCCATGCAGATGGAGGAATCCGTCACAGACGAAGAAATCCAGAAACAGCAGGAGAAACTGAATCAGGTATATGATACCTACACAGCAAAGTATGGAGTTATTGGAAATAATGCTAACAAACGTGCATTTTCCGATGACTCTTCTTATTGTCTGTTGTGTTCGTTGGAAGACTTAAACGAAGATGGAACATTGAAGCGAAAAGCGGATATGTTTACGAAACGAACCATCAAAAAGGCAGTGGCAGTAACCAGTGTAGAAACTGCGACAGAAGCATTAGCATTATCTCTGAATGAAAAAGCAAAGGTTGATCTGTCCTATATGGCACAGCTGACCGGAAAAACAGAAGAAAAAATCACAGAGGAACTGGTTGGAGTTATCTTCAAAAATCCACTGACAGATCAGTGGGAGAGTGGAGATGAATATCTGTCAGGCAATGTCAGGGAGAAACTGAATACAGCAAGAACTTTTGCAGAGAACCACCCGGAATTTACACCGAATGTTCGTGCATTGGAGGCAGTTCAGCCAAGAAATCTGGAAGCATCTGAAATAGAAGTAAGGATTGGGGCAACCTGGATTGAACCATCGGATTATCAGGACTTTATGCGGGAACTGCTTCATACCCCGTGGTATCTTGCACAGAAGGAAATACAGGTCAAATTCTCTGAGGTAAATGGTGAGTGGCGGATTACAGGAAAGAATGCCGACAGTCCGAGAAATGCGTTTGCTTATGCAACGTATGGAACTGAGAGAGCAAATGCCTATAAGATTTTGGAAGATACCCTGAACCTGAAAGATGTACGCATCTACGATAAGAGTGTCAATGAAAATGGTGATGAGATCCGTGTCCTCAATAAAAAAGAGACCATGCTGGCATCACAGAAGCAGGATGCTTTGAAGGCTGCATTCCAAGATTGGATTTTCAAGGATCTGCAGAGGAGAGAAAGGCTGGTAAAAGTATATAATGAACGATTTAACAGTATCCGTCCCCGTGAATATGATGGCAGTCATTTGACTTTCCCAGGAATGAATCCAGAAATAGAGCTTCGCCCGCATCAGAAAAATGCTGTTGCACATCAGCTTTACGGAGAAAATGTGCTTCTGGCTCATGTAGTAGGAGCTGGGAAGACCTACGAGATGGTAGCGGCTGCAATGGAGAGCAAACGTCTGGGATTATCACAGAAGAATTTATTTGTCGTGCCGAATCATCTGACAGAGCAATGGGGAGCAGAATTCCTGCAGTTATATCCGGGAGCCAATATCCTGGTAGCAACCAAGAAAGATTTTGAACCGGCGAACCGGAAAAAGTTCTGTGCCAGAATCGCTATGGGAAATTACGATGCTGTTATTATTGGTCATTCCCAGTTTGAGCGTATACCAATCTCTGATGAGAGGCAGGAAGCTATGCTGCGGAAGCAGATTGATGATTTGGAAATGGCGATTCAGAGTGCAAGGTATGAACAGGATGGCGGACGTTATACTGTCAAACAGATTGAAAAGACCAGAAAGACACTGCAGACAAGGCTGGAAAAACTGAATCAGAAAGAGAAAAAAGATCAGGTAGTTACGTTTGAAGAACTGGGAGTGGATCATTTGTATGTAGATGAAGCACACAGCTATAAAAACGCATTCCTTTATACAAAAATGAGAAATGTAGCCGGGATTGCACAGAACGAAGCACAGAAGTCAGCAGATATGTTCAATAAATGTCAGTATCTGGACGAGATTACCGGAGAAAAAGGCATTACCTTTGCTACGGGCACACCGATCAGCAATAGTATGACGGAATTATATGTTATGCAGAGGTATCTGCAGAACAGTAAATTACAAAATATGGGACTGGGACTGTTTGATTCCTGGGCCTCCACTTTTGGAGAGGTAGTTACGAGCATTGAACTTGCGCCGGAAGGAACAGGCTACCGTGCAAAGTCAAGATTTGCAAGATTTTATAATATTCCGGAACTGATGAATATGTTTAAGGAGATTGCAGATATTAAGACTTCTGATCAGTTAAAACTTCCTGTGCCGGAAGCGGAATATGAAACAGTGGTGCTGAAACCAACGGAACAGCAGAAAGAAATCGTAGAAAGCCTTGGAGAACGTGCAGAAGTTGTCAGAAATGGTGGGGTAGATGCCTCCGTTGATAATATGCTGAAAATCACCAATGATGGAAGAAAGTTAGCATTGGATCAGCGTTTAGTGAACGAATTATTGCCGGATAATCCAGAAAGCAAGATATCAGTCTGTGCAGAGAAAAGCTATGAAATCTGGAAAGACACAGCAGCACAGAAATCAGCACAATTGATTTTCTGTGATTTGAGTACACCGAAAGGCGATGGCAGTTTCAATGTTTATGATGACTTGAAGCAGAAACTGATTGGGAAAGGTGTACCGGAAAAAGAGATTGCTTTTATTCATGATGCAAATACAGAAGCAAAGAAGACGGAGCTGTTTGGAAAAGTAAAATCCGGACAGGTTCGTTTTTTGATTGGTTCTACAGCAAAGATGGGTGCAGGAACCAATGTGCAGGATCGTCTGATTGCTCTGCATCATCTGGATATTGGCTGGAAACCATCTGATCTGGAGCAGAGGGAAGGACGTATCATCCGTCAGGGAAACCATAATAAAAAGGTTCATATCTTCCGATATGTAACTGAATCCACATTCGACAGCTACATGTGGCAGCTGATCGAGAACAAGCAGAAATTCATTTCTCAAATTATGACCAGTAAAGCACCTGTGCGAAGCTGTGAAGATGTGGATGAAGCGGCACTTTCCTATGCAGAGGTCAAGGCACTGGCAACCGGAAATCCGGCAGTTAAAGAGAAGATGGCATTGGATGTGGACGTGGCAAAATTAAAACTTTTAAAAGCCAACCACATGAATAACCAGTACCGCCTGGAGGATGATATTGCAAGAAATATTCCGCAACAGATTGCAAAACTGACAGAGATCATTGACAGCTACAAGGCAGACATCGCTCATTTTTCTGAGTATAAAATCACAGATCCGGAGCAGTTTTCTATGGAAGTCGGTGGCAAAGTATTTACAGAAAAGAAAGAAGCAGGAGCAGCACTTCTGGCAGTCTGCAAAGACATTAAGTCTGTGGATGCAGCTATGGATATTGGAAGCTATCAGGGATTTAACATGAGAATCCAATTCGACAGTTGGAGCAAAGAGTTTATCCTGTCTGTAAAGCATGAATCGGTAGCTAAAGTTCGATTGGGAGCCGATGCTCTAGGAAATATCACTCGTATCAATAATCTTTTAGAAAGTTATCCGGAGAAACTGGCAGAAGCAGAACAACGGCTGGAAACGGTACAGGAGCAGATGACAAACGCCAAAGAGGAAGTCGGGAAGCCATTTCCAAAAGAAGAGGAACTGAACCAAAAACTGGAGCGGCTGTCAGAGTTAAATGCACTTCTCAATATGGATGAACGGGAAGATACAGAAACAGAGCAGTCGGAATCAAAAGAGAAAGAAGAAAGACCGGCACGAGGTTCTATCCATGAGAAACTGCAGATTTATAAAGAAAAGAGTCAGCGGGAAAGTGAAACTGGCAAGGAAACCAGAAAACGGGACTTCGGTCTGGAATAAATAGGAAAGATGGCATAATTTGGTAGAAGAAGGTTCTGTCGGTTATGCCATTTTTTAGAACACAGGAGGAATTTATATGGCAAGAAACAGGATAACGGGCAGAGAAACACAGAAAATGCAGGAATTTACGCAGGAACAGATCAGTCAGGCAGAGCGTAGAGGCATAGAATTTCCAACAGATGTAAAAGAACAGCTTTTTGAATATGCGAATCTGATTGGTGAGGAAGAGAAAATTAGGACCCTGGTAAGAAATCTGGCAGATGCATTGAGCCAGGCAGATGAAGAAGGGGGAGAGGATTTGCTGGATGACGCAAAAATGGATATTCAAGAACTGCCGGATCCAACCATAGGTAAGCTAGAATTACGTGACTATGGATATACAGCAGAAGATATGGTACCGCTTAGAAAAGAAGCAGCTTTGGATTATCACAGAATGGGTTCTAAGATTTATTGCCTTGGAAGTGATGGCAGTAAAGGTGAATATGCGAGTAAAGAAATGATACAGGCGCATGAAGGTCTGTTTGGAATGGAATCGAAGATGTGGGAACGGATAGAGGAGAATGATCTGGATTATGCCGATGAAGATTTTGGAGTATTTCAGGAGCCTATGAGTGTGCTCAATCAGAAAGAAGCACTGAAATTATACGATGCCGGAGCAGATATTTATTTGATTACTAATTTTTCATCACCGATCTATGTCACGGAACGCATGGAAATTGAACGAGGACCAGAACATTATCAGATGTCCATGGCAGAACTGGAGCGTTTCCGTAACCTGGAATGGAAAATGCAGAAATATCCACAGATTCAGTCTTTGAAAGAGGCAAACCTGTTGTTAGGAACAAGGCGAACCTTTGGTATTTATCAGATCAAGGATGATTCACCGGGCGAAAACTATGCATTTATGAATATGCGCTTTATTGAAAGTCATGGTATGCAGATAAAAAAAGAAGATTATAAGCTGGTCTATGTTGGCGAATTACTGGGAAATATGTCACTGGATGATATTTTTGAAAGATTCAACATTGACAGACCGGAAGACTTCCGGGGACATTCCCTGTCGGTCAGTGATATCGTGGTTCTGAATGACGGAGAAAATGTAACCGCTCATTTTGTAGACAGTATCAGTTTTGAACAGCTGGATTCTTTCCTGAATCTGGAAGAGCAGGTTCTTAGTGAACTGGCATATGAGGTGGGAGAACGTTACTTTGCTATTCAGAGGACAGAAGAAGGATATGATTATTCCTTTTATGATGAAGATTTCCGTCTGCTGGATGGTGGAGTCTATGAGAATGATGAAATTTCTATTGAAGAAGCGGCAGAGGAACTTTTGGAAGACGAAGGCTGGACTGGAGAACACATCCGTGGGGATTATGATCAGTTGATGGAAAAGGTAGAAGAAATGGATGAGGTTGTAATGGCAGAGATTCAGAAAAGCCAGGGCGAATATAAGCCTTTAGCAAAGGTGGAGGAACTGGAAGAGGCGAATTATAACATGATTGATAACGTCCTCAACAATATGCCACCGAAGAAAGAGCCTTATCTGGAATACTTTGCCACAGAATGCGATGAGTTCCATGACATGGGAGCTTATGAAAAAAGTACCGATGTTAATCAGATAGCTGCAGTCTATGAAAAATATAGGGAGAATCCAGAAACAGCTTATCTGGGATGCTCAATGGGAATTATCTATCGTGATCCGGAAGACAGTTACTATGATGAAGCCGAATTTGCAATCGTTAAAGGAAATACCGTACTTGGAAATCTGATGGATGATGTTCGATTTTATGGAGAACTTGCACTGGTACGGGAAGGAATTGAAAAAATCCATGAAGCATTGCCGGATTATAAGTATGTACCGATGAGGAATGTCCGAGAAGCAATGTATCCAGAAAAGATGACCACAGAACAGCTGGCAGAGGCACTGGATGAGATTGCAGAAGCTTTTGATCCGTATGAGTATCGAGATAATGTGGAGATGGGAGAAAATACGGTACAGGAAGTAATGCTGGATTTACAAAGCGGTAATATTCATTCCTATATTTCGTATCTGAAGGATATTGTAGACGAAGAATGCGACCTGTCTGTTCGTTCAGGTGTATTGATAGAAAGACTGAAAGCCTATGAACCTGAACTTCCAAAGGATATGGAACCGATGGTGTATGTGAATTATTGTGAGAAAAGTGAGCTGGGGAATCCAAGATGCCAGAAGTTATCTGATTTGGATTCAAGAACCGTAGAACAGGACAAAGCCTGGTATGCTGATCGTGATCCCAACACCAACGAACCAAAAACGACAGCACAGATGTTTTTTACAGTATATTATGCTGAGAAGGGCGACAAGATGCTGCATCATTTTCAAGGTAAGATAGACATTGGTAGCGGAAACGGCGGTATCATCAGTCAGTTAAAGATGCAGAATGAAATGAAATTGACAGATGAAAGCTGGATTAGCTATCAGCAAGGAAAAGGTAATGAAGAGTATCAGAAGTATATGGAAGATCTGACGGATATGCAGAATCATGTACTGCCGTATTTGCAGAGCTTTTGCAGTCTGGAAGAAAAAGGTGTGAAGGAGAGACGAGAACAGCAGGTGGCAGAGATAAATGAGAGCAGAGAGGCTGTGCCAAGAGCTGGCGTTGAAATAAATACAGCAGTTAAGGACGCAGGGAAAGCAGAAAGAAAGGCAGTAGCACAGAAAAAGGCAATGACAGGAAAAGAGAAGAAACCGTCAATCCATGAACGCTTGGAAATCAATAAGAGAATCATCCAGGAAAAACAGGGAAAAGATAAGCCGGAGAGAGGAGCTGATATGGGTGTAAGAACAGTGTAGAGAGGGAGTCAGATGATGTCATAGTAGGTGTGACAGCCGAAGGACTGAAACGATTTATAGTACGAAACGTTATTAAGAGAATCATGCGTTAGCCAGAAATCAGATGGATGTGAAAAGTAGGAACGTAACCGAGGGATAATGTCTGTATCGAGAGGGGTGATGTGCATGAATTTTGTGATAAGCAGAGGAGTAACAACAAATGGAATTAATAGATGTGATTACATCAAAGGAAAATTTAAACAGAGCCTATAAGAAAGTAGTGGAAAATAAAGGTGCAAGTGGCGTTGACAGAATGAATGTCGAAGAACTTGGTGCATATATCAGGGACAATAAAGATGAAATTATCCGTTCAATTAGAAACCGAACCTATATGCCAAAGCCAGTACGCCGAGTTTATATTCCAAAGGATAATGGAAAACAAAGACCATTGGGAATCCCGACGGTTTTGGAGCGAGTGATATAACAAGCTACTATTGCTCAACCTGTTATAGACATTTATGAGGAAATATTCAGTGAGTTTAGTTATGGTTTCAGACCAGGAAGAGGTTGCCATGATGCCATAAAACAAGCATTGGAATATCTGAACGAGGGATATGAATGGGTCATAGACATTGATATAGAGCAATTCTTTGATAACGTAAATCATGACAAATTAATTCAGATACTTAGAGAGCAAGTAAATGACAGTACCACACTGAACCTGATTCGGAAATATCTGAAAGCGAGGGTAATGGAAAAAGGACTGGAAAGAGCCACGACAAGCGGTGTGCCACAGGGCGGCTTATGCCGAGTTCAGAAAGTAAACGCGCTGATAGAACCTAAGAATACTGGATGTATCTCGGCATAACATCTATCTCGTCATAAGGTGGGGGTGATTAGTCCGGTACTTGCAAATCTATTTCTGCACTATGTATTTGATGATTTTATGGTAAAAGAGTTCCCGAGTATTCCGTGGGCAAGATATGCGGATGATGGGATTGCGCATTGTGTATCCCTGAAACAGGCAAAATATCTTCAGCGCAGACTGCTGGAGCGCTTTGTAGGTTTTGGACTGGAATTAAATATGGAAAAGACAAGGATTGTGTATTGTAAAGATGATGACCGCAAAGGGAAACATGAACATACATCCTTTGACTTCCTGGAATATACATTCAGACCAAGGCATGCAAAGAACAAATACGGTAAGTTCTTTACCAACTTTCTGCCGGCAATGAGTGAAAAGGCAAAGAAAGCCATACGAAAGGTTGTCCGAGGATGGAAGTTACAGTTCAAGCCAGATAAAGACCTGTGGGATATAGCAAATATGTTCAATAAGCAGATACAGGGATGGATTAACTATTATACGCATTTCTATAAATCAGAAATATATGAGGTTCTAAGATACATCAACGGGCGGTTGGTCTATTGGACAAGACAAGAAGAAAGTACAAGAACCGAAAACAGGAAATTGTATTTGCTGAGGCACTATATACAGGAAGGTAGATCCCCCTTGATTGGCCAAAATCAAGCTTCTTTTTGACTGAACAGAAGAAATGATTACAAAAGCAGAGTCTGGATACAAATTTCTTATTTCATTTTTGGCGTGGGGAATAAGAATTATTTCACTTACTATGATTTAGGGAATGCGCAGTTGTGGAATTGTGGAGGCATCCATCTTACTGTGCGTGGACTATATAAATACACTAATATATGGTATCACAAATATTATTTTTACACAGTCAAAAAAAAACAGCTTGCAGTCAGATTTCCACAAATTACATTTTTAGTGGTAGGATAAATTGCATAAAAAGATATGGAGTTATAAAGTGTAGAGGAAAAAGTGATGAATGACCTTATTATTGAAACATCAAATTTAACAAAAGTTTACGGAAAACAAAAAGCTGTTGATAATCTGAATTTACATATTTATAAAGGGAAGATTTATGGTTTGTTGGGCCGAAATGGTGCGGGTAAAACAACTACAATGAAAATGATATTAGATTTGATTTCACCTAGTAGTGGAAATGTATATTTATGGGGAAAAGAAATTAGTAGTAATAAGAGTACTATTTTATCAAATGTCGGGAGTTTAATTGAAGCTCCAGGGTTTTATCATAATCTTACCGCAAGAGAAAATTTGGAAATATTCGCATCGCTCCGAAAGATAGAGAATAAAGAGAGTTCTATAAAAAAATGTTTGGAACTTGTGGGACTTTCCTATAACGATAAAAAAACTTTTTCACAATATTCCATGGGAATGAAACAAAGGTTAGCAATAGCGTTGACTATTATGCATAATCCTGATTTACTCATACTGGATGAACCAACAAATGGTTTAGACCCTATCGGAATATATGAAATGAGAAAATTTATTAGGAATCTTTGTGAGCAAGAGAAAAAAACAATATTAATATCAACGCATATCCTATCGGAAATTGAATTGTTGGCAGATGATATCGGAATTATTGATCAAGGTAAATTAATAATGGAAAACACTAAGGAAGATATAAAAAAAATGAGACAGGAGTATATTGAGGTTAGTGTTTTAAATATTGAAATGGCAAAAAGTATTTTAAATGAATTATCATATGTTCATGATTACGAAGTTGTATCAGGAAATAAGATACGAATCCCAGAAAAAGGTGTGATTCCATATAAACTAAATGAAGATTTAATTACTAATAAAATTGAGGTGAATGAAATTCATTTGGTTAGAGAATCAATGGAGGAGTTTTTTGTTAAGGTTACTGGGGGAGAGGGAATTGCTTAGATTATATATAAACGAACTAAAGAAACTTAAAAGGCAAAAAATAGTGCGAATTATAGTGGCGATTGGAATTATTATGCCAGCAGTTTTTACAGTAATGTGTATCAAGGATGACTTGCCATATAGAAGCCTAGTTGCTATGTTGGTTGATATAGGGAATTTTCTCATAATGCCGTGTCTGTTTTACATATTATTTGCACAACTTATCCAGATTGAAAAGCAAAATGATACGCTAAAGAATATTTTCGTGATTGATACGAATAAAAGTGGATTGCTCTTGGCTAAGCTTTTAGTTTCTATGACTTTTGTTTTTATATTTGTTTTTATTTCATGGTTGTACTCTCTTATAGGAGGTGTGTTTTTAAGAGAGTTTGGAATGTTTGGAAAAGCACTAATCTCATTAACAGTATCTTGTTTTATGGCAATTGCTGCTTCAATGCCTATTATTATTATTATTATCTTGTGTGATAAAACATATTTATTAACTATGGTACTAGTTAATTCGATATCAATTATAGATTTTATTTTAGTTTGGCAGTTGGATATGAGCGAAATAGTTTTAAAACAGCAACTTCCAATACTATTAGCTTACAGGATTACATATCCATTACAAATTTTGCAGTACTCGTCTAATTTGCAATGGGGATTGGATGTATTATATTATCCATTGAATAAAGGATTGTTAATTATCCTTTTGACATGTATTATCTCATTGCTGATTTCAATTAAAATATATAGTAAAAAGGAAGTGTAATAAAATGAATGCGCTTTTATTTGCAGAAGCACATAAGCTTAAAAGATTACGGATTATTTATATTGGAGTAATAGGAATTGTTATTGCAGTAATAATTTCAGCAATACAAATAAATGCTATGAGAGAAGGTGAGATTCATTTTACTGACTTTTCAAATATGGTTATTTGGAATAGTGTGACGATGGCGATTCCGTTCTGTTTGGCTCTTATTGGTGGTTATATAATTAGTAGAGAATATGAGGAAGATACAAGAAAAAATTTAGAAGTAATTCCGGTTTGTTGGTCAAAAATAATTATTTCAAAGATATTGATATTACTTATGATTGATATTTTTTTGTCAGCAATAGAATCTCTTATTATATATTTTATGGGTGTGGCTATAAAATCTCATGGAATGATTTTTAACAATATTATTGGTATGATAGTAGCTGTTTTTAGTGTTAATATTCTCATCTTAAACGGAGTACTTCCAATTATTTTATTTTTTGCGAGAAAGTCAAGACAGTATATATGGGGAGCACTTTTAGCTATGTTATTAGGAATCATTGGGATTTTTATTAGTAATGGCAAATTGGTAAATATTTATCCTGTTACATACGGATATTCTTTCATTAGTTTCGAAATGGTAAATCCAGAGATCCTTGATATAAGAATATCGATAGTGAGTATGATGGTTTATCTTTTTCTGTCATATATAGTTTTTTTGATTTTTTATCAAAAAAACTATAATAATAAAAATTAAAATATTGTTTATGGTTAGTTGTATCTGCTTTTGTAACATCAAAATGAAAGGAGAAAATTAGTATGTCAAAAAAAATGATGAGAAATCCAATCGAAAGAGAAAAAATCAACAATCCTGCAGGTAATGTTATGGAAGAATTAACAGAGGCCGAACTGGACAAAGTAACAGCGGGGATTATTGATTATGTAAGTCACTGGTATTCCTGCGGATTCATTTGTACTTACACAGGAGAATGCCAGGGATCTCGTAAAGCAAGCTGCTGCAACTAAGATTTAATGAAGAATATTTGGAAGAGTCTTAGTATACAGCAACCAGCACTTTAATAATAGCATTAACTAAATAGTAATTCAACAAAAAAATGATTTATTACAAAATCGTTACAAAAGCAGATTTTCAAAAGTAGATACAAGTAATCATAAGAGGGAGCGAAAATGAAACAAAGCACATATTTATCTGAAAGAAAGTATAATTCTACAAAAGCAGTTCCGAATTTTAGAAAAGAAGAGTATTGGAAAAATATCCTGGGCAAAGAAATTTATGAAAAGATTAATGAATCAGAAAACGGGATTTTAAGAAAAGTATTATCAGAAGATGAGTTTGAAGAGATACTTGACGTTGAAAACAATGTAATATGGAAACTTTATGTTGAAAAGAAATATAATAAATCTGACCTTGTATTAGATGTAGAAACACAAAAAAATGCATACCCTTTTTCACAATTTTTGGCACCTTTTGTAAGAGTAGCTGAAGATTTGTTAGTGGACGCTTCTAAAAATAATGATTTTTTTTGCCGAAATAAGAAACTTATTTTATCTGAATTCGAAAATAATTTGTTTACAAAGTTACTTGACTGTAGTGTAAGAACGTTAATATTTGAAATGAATCTATGTAGAGAATACAATGAATTAGAGGGAAGTAACCCTGAAGAAGAGTATTCTTTTTATACTGAGGTATGTTTGAATAATGAGCGATATATCATAGAAATATTTGAAAATTATCCCGCATTAGTTCGTAGTATTTTGGATATAACTGAAGATATTTTAGAATTTTACCAAGAAGTTACAAACAGATATGAAAATGATCTGGATGATTTAAAAAGAGAATTTGGGGTCGATTTAGAACTGATGAATATATCAGTTGGAGGCTCCGATTCACATAACCATGGAAAGTCTGTAGTGTTATTTGAGTTTGAAAACAATAAAAAGATTTTGTATAAGCCGCACTCGATAGCAAGTGAAAAAATGTATTACTTTTTTTTACGTTGGATAGGCCAGTGTATAGAAGTTGATATGAAAAGCTACATAGTTATCGATAGGAAAGACTATGGCTGGGAAGAGTGTGTTATACCGCTAGCTTGTGATGATGAAATCCAGTTAAGCAATTATTACAGAAGAATGGGTGTGATTTTATGTGTTAATTATATACTTAATGCCTATGACATTCATAATGAAAATATAATTGCTTCAGGTGGATATCCAATTATAATTGATACTGAAACAATACTTAAAAATTTTGAGGAATATGATGTTTCAAGAATAAATTCATATACGTTGAATAAAATTCGTGAATCTGTCATCGGTCAAGGATTATTGCCGATTCATATGAGAAAAGGGAAGAGTACTCCTTCAATAGATTTAAGTGGTATGGCACATGAGGGTGGAGAAGAATATCCAGTAAAAATTCCTGTTATTATTAATGAAAATCGATCAGATATGCGATATGAGTACCGCTATATCAAATCTACGTCTCAAAATAATCTTCCCATATTTAAGGGAAAGGGTGTTCTGCCGGGAAAATATTTAGATGACATTGTTTGTGGGTTTGAAAGAGCATACGTCTATGTAATTAATAATAAGGAAAAGGTTATAGATAATATTAGAGGATTTAAGATGTTAAAGCTTCGTCATTTACGTCGTGATACTCAAACTTATGCAATGGTCTTAGAAACATCTTACCACCCGGATTTCATGATAGACAGTGCATATAGGGAAATATTTTTAATGACTCTTGCCAAAAATAAAAAAATTGACTCACAAAAGGAGTACTTTTCAGTAAAGGATGAAGTTCTTCAATTAGTTCATAATGATATACCATTTTATTACTATAATGCAGATTCTAGGGATTTATATTCTGCATATGGCCTGCATATTTGTGATTACTTTGAGCGGACAGCATATGATTTGGTTCTTGAGAAAGTAGAAAACATGAACATGCATGATTTAAAACAGCAAAGATTATATATTGTGTTGTCTATCCTATCTTTGGAAGATATTAGTAGTATTGGTTACAATATATCTCGTAAGCGAATTGATTATCTGCAGCCGAATTCATTAAATAGTAATGAATCTTTTGAAAAAGTCATCATGCACGCAACAAGTTTAATTTTAAAAAGGCTATATCAAGATGCAATTTTAACACCGGATAGAAAGAAGGCTAATTGGATTGGTGTTTCATTAGGTGGAATTGAAGATGTGAAGTGGAATGTGATGCCTTTAAGCTATAATTTGTATGATGGAATAGGAGGAATTGCGATTTTCTGCCATACATATAATGAATTGTATAAAAATGATATGAGTAGAGAGTTATGTCAGGCAGTAGACGAAACGCTAAATGAACATCTTGAAGATATTATTATGGTATACGATAAAATGGGGACAGATCAAAGTAGTGGTGGATTTGTTGGAGAAGGTTCATTGATGTATGTATATACTGTTTTGTTTGACATTACAGGTAGAACAGACTATATAAAAAATGCAGAAAAATTATATAGTGTTGTTAAAACACAGGTTCAAATTGATAAAGACAATGATATTACATCTGGAAATGCTGGAATCATTATTACTTTATTAAAGATGTACCATATAACAGGAAATAAAAAATATTTAGATTTAGCAATTTTAGCCGGAGATGTATTATTAAAAAATGGAAATAAGGATAATTCAGAAACGGGGTGGACATATCCAGGACAGCCATATTCTGTTAGTGGGCTTTCTCATGGATATAGTGGAATAGCGCTAGCCCTTTTTAAATTAGGCCAAGTAACTGGAAACGAGAAATATACAAAGATTGCTAAAAAAGCAATAATAGAAGAAAATAGCATGTATAGTGAGGCGTTTGGTAATTGGGCTGATAGAAGGTTATTTAAAGGGAGAACAGGTGAGGAACGTGGCAATAATCCTGTTACATGGTGTCATGGAGCAGCGGGTATATTATTGGCGAGATTAAAGATTTATCCATATGTTGATAGCGAATTTAAGGAAATAATTACTGCTGACATTTCGAAAGCAGCTAATACGCTTATTCGTCTAGGTGGACTCAAGAATCAGTGTTTATGTCATGGACAAGTAGGAAATTTGGAAATCTTATTTGAATATACAAAGTTTTTAAATGATAAAGATTTAAAAGATATGGAACATAATACTTTAATAGAATGTTTAAAACGCAACAAGGAATATTGGAATTGTGGATTAGTAGACGGATATGAACACTATGGTTTTATGCTTGGAATATCTGGGATTGGATATTCTTTGCTCCGGAGAGTAAAAAAAGAGTTGCCTTGTATTTTGAATTTAGAATAATTGGAGAAAGTTTATGATAAAACATAGAACGATACCGTTTATATCACAGTTAGGAAGTCTGGATTGTGGCGTTGCTTGCATAACTATGATTTTGAATTATTATGGCATAAAAGTAGATATTGTGGATATAGGATCTACTATCCATATTGGAAGAGATGGTATGTCTCTGGTTGAGATGAAATCTATCGTTGAAAATTATGGGTTTAAGTTTGCTGCTTATAAATACGGATACAAGGAAAATAATCTAAAAAATAATTTACCGGTTGTTTTATGTTCTTCTGGTCACTTTGTCGTAGTTGAAAAGATAAAAAAAGGAAAGTATCAAGTTATTGATCCAGCTAAAGGAAAAGAGCTTGTTTCTTTTACGGAAATTATGGATAAGTATCAAGACATATTAGTGACGATTGTACCAGATGATGTAGTTAACTATCCTCAAAAGAAAAAAATAAAAATTCAAGTTGATAAGAAAAGACTTGCTATAGTTGGCATATTAATGCTTTTAATTCAAGGAATATCGCTAGTTGTTCCAGCAGTTGTACAACGAATAGTGGACGGCTTCGCGGATAACATAGGAATTCACATGATTAAGTTGTTGTTTATAATAATATGTATTTTATTATCATATTTTATTATAAGCTATATTCGTCAAAAAATACTGCTCACTGTTGATATGACTTTGTTCAAAAATATGATCTCCCAAATGTTAGAGAAGATATTTTGCGTGGATATAAACTTTTTTGAATGGCATGCTGCTGGAGATATAGGAAACAGATTTAACAGTGTAAACCAGTTAAATGATTTGTTGACAAACGGGATGATAAATATAGTGATACAAGCTATTACATCTATTGTGTGTTTTTTTGCAATGTTATATTCTTCTATAGAATTAACATTATTAACAATACTTGTTTCTATTGTACAAATCGCATTGATGTTTTTCTTGAATGGGAAAAGTGCAATAAAAACAAGGAAATACATGCAAAGTCAAAGTTCATTACAGAGCGAACTCATTGATACTTTAGGAAATATTGTTGAAATAAAATGTATGGGTATGGACGGTATTATCTGCAATAACTTAAAAGACAAGTATGATTGCTTAATAGCACTATTCCGTGAAAAAACAAATGTGTCGAATATTATGGCATGCTTTGTATCTACGATACAATTAGTATTTCCGTTGTTTATATATTTATTGGGAAGTTCACTTGTCTTGAACAACAAAATGACAACAGGCTCGCTAATTGCATTTGTTACTTTAGTAGGATATTTTACTGCTCCATTTTCCAGTATATTTCTAATAATGCCAAGTTTTAATTCAATAAAAGAAGTTCTACTAAGATATAAGGAATTAATGTATTTCAAAGAAAATCAGTTTTTGGGAAAGGAGTTAAATGAATCATTTGAAAATTTGACGCTGAATAGTATATGCTATTCTTATAATAATTCGCTTGTATTAAATAAAGTTTCAATGGAGATAAAGCAAGGACAGACAATAGCGATAGTAGGTTTATCGGGAAGTGGAAAATCGACAGCTATAAAAGCAATATTGGGCGCTATAAAAATACAACAGGGAAGCATTTTTATTAACAAAGAGAATATTGATTGCATTTCGAGAGAACAAATTTATAAGTGGTTTTCTATTGTTACACAAAATCCCATGTGCCTTAATTCTACTATACGAAAAAATGTTGACATTACTGGGAAATATTCTGATACGGAAATATATGATGCACTTTCTATGGCTGAGATAGAGGAAGATATCCGTAACATGCCATTAGGATTGGATACAATAATAGGTGAAGGAGGGCAAAATATATCAGGTGGACAGCGGCAAAGATTAGCTATTGCAAGAGCACTGATTAGCAATACAGAAGTACTAATATTTGATGAGGCAACAAGTAATTTAGATCCAATAACGGAAAAAAAGATATATGATAATCTTAAAGTTACTAATAAAACATTAATTATAATTACACATAGACTTGCCTCAATACAAGAGGCTGATAATATATATGTTATGATGAATGGTATGGTAATAGAATCTGGAAACCATACTACATTGTTAGAGCATAGAGGTTGGTACTACGATAATTTAATAAAATAGTTATTAAGCTTTTGAAGTGTTTCATTTGCCAAAGTACAGTTTACAAGGGACTACACAGGGTAAGTATCTGACGGGAGGGGTTCCACCCGTCAGATTTTCCATGTGATATTCAAGGTGTCGCTTGTGGCGGCTATGGTGGTAACCATCAAATCCACCACCCGCCGTTTGTCGTCAAAGGATACATTCTCCCAAGTGTCGAGGTAGCCGGAAATCTGATTGACCTGTTCCGGGCTAATGGCTTCCACCGCCAGTTCCGCTATCCTCGCCAGAAGTTCCTGCTTGCGCCCGTCCAGTTCTGCTATCTTCACATTCACATAGGAGAGCAGGACATTGTTTGCACCGAGGGTGTAAAATAAAGTGTGTAAGTTGAGAAAAGCAAATTTCAAAACTTACGCACTTTGTTTGCTTTAACAGAGTG
>NZ_JANJZT010000028.1 GCF_024622975.1 Blautia caecimuris
TAAAATTTCAAAAATCGGCAGATTGACACTTTAGGAGATTCTATTCATTTTGAAATTACATTTTGCGGAAACTCAAGAAAAACACTATATATAGTTTAGCCTGAGCGAAAAATTACTATATATAGAGGAAGCATGGATATGGAAAATATTATCTCTTGATTTCAGAACGTATGTTCTATATAATGAGGTGTAAAGGAGGGGAACGTGAGTTTGGAAAAAGTGATTTTTCATATAGATGTAAATTCTGCCTTTTTGTCCTGGGAAGCGGTATATCGGCTGCATCATTTGGGATGGAGAGGCGATTTAAGAGAACAGGTGTCGGCGGTAGGTGGGGATATGGCGATGCGTCATGGAATCATTTTGGCAAAATCCATTCCAGCAAAGAAATATCGGATACAGACAGGTGAATCAATCTTGGAAGCAAAACAGAAATGTCCAAATCTTATCTTAGTGCCTCCGAATTATGGATTGTATGAGAGGTGTTCCAAAGCTTTTATGGGAATTTTGCAAGAGTATTCTCCCGCAGTGGAACAATACTCGATAGATGAGGCGTTTGTAGATATGACTGGAACGGAATTGCTTTGGGGGACACCAGTGGAAGCAGCGGAGAAGATGCGGAGACAGATTAAGGAACGGCTTGGATTTACAGTGAATATCGGTATTTCAGAGAATAAACTGTTAGCTAAGATGGCAAGTGATTTTCAGAAGCCCGACAGAGTGCACACGCTATGGAAGTCTGAGTTACAGAAAAAGATGTGGCCATTGCCGGTAAGCGACTTGTTTTTTGTAGGACGGGTAACAACAAAGACACTTTTCAAGTTGGGAATTCGGACCATAGGAGATTTGGCAAAGAGTGATCCGAGTTACTTAAAACAACATTTGAAGAAACATGGGGAAGTTGTCTGGGGGTTTGCAAATGGGATTGATGTGTCTGTAGTCCAGTCTGCCCCATCTGCCAATAAAGGATACGGCAATTCTACAACGATTCCTTTTGATGTGACAGATGCATCTACAGCAAAATTGGTGCTGTTGGCTTTGGCAGAGACAGTAGGAAGCAGACTTCGTGGAGCAGGAGTCAGGGCAGAAGTGATTGCAGTAGGGATCAAGAATTGTGATCTCAGTTATGCCAGTCACCAGATGACGCTTCAGAATGCAACCAATATTACGAAAGAGATTCATCAGTGTGCCTGCCAGTTATTTGACCAGCTCTGGGATGGGACACCCATCCGGCATCTGGGAATCCATACCAGCCGCATCAAGGATCAGGTGAATATGAGGCAATTGGATCTATTTGATACGAATGATTATGAGAAGCTGGAAAAAATGGATGAAACGATAGATCAGATCAGAAAACGGTATGGGAATGATTCGGTAATACGTGCAGCTTTTTTAGGTGGGTGTATTGATCACATGAGTGGTGGCATTTCACGGGAAAAACGTTCTGTGGACTATGAGAAATTAAAGACAGAATAGCGGGAAGGGGGAAGAAACGGTGGCATTTGGAATCGGAATAAATACAGAGCATACAGAGCAGGAGCCTTTATCCGGAACCTATCATGAGGTGGCAGTCCAGTGCTGGTTCACAGCTACCGGAAAATCTTTGCCATTGATGTTGAAGGTAAAAGGGGAGGATGAAGAGATTATCCAGATCAATCATATCCAGGTTCTGGCTGTAGAAAAACAGTGGTATGCGGGGATTGTGAACTGGAAGTATAGATGTCAGGCGGTACTTTTGGGAAAACAAATCAATTTTGTGCTTCTATTTTGTCCGGAGGATTGTGCATGGAAACTGGTTGTATAAGATACCCAGGATGAAGTAAAATATGAATGAAGGAGGACAGAAAATGTGCGGAAGATATTATGTGGATGATGAAACTTCACAGGAGATTGGGAAGATTGTAAAGAAACTGGACCAGCGTTTAAAGATAGAGCATGGGCAGGACATCCATCCGTCTGAATCTGCAGTTGTACTTACAAAGGAGTGTAGGGAAGTGGCTGCAAGGCAGATGCAGTGGGGCTTTCCGGGGTTCCAGGGAAAGGGATTGCTTATCAATGCAAGGGTAGAGGCTATACTGGACAAGAAGACCTTTCGGGACAGTGTGCTGCATCGAAGATGTGTGATTCCTGCCCATCACTTTTACGAATGGAGTAAAAACAAAGAAAAATATACTTTTCAAAGTCCAAAGCAGGATGCCACATTATTTATGGCAGGGTGTTATCAAATCTATAATGGTCAAAATCGTTTTGTAATTCTGACTACGCAGGCAAATGCTTCCGTAGCACCGGTGCATGAACGGATGCCATTGCTTTTGGAACGACAAGAACTGGAAGATTGGATTATGGAGGATGCAGCGGTAGAATTTATTCTTGCTAAGAAGCCCATACTGTTGAATCGGACAGCAGAATATGAACAACTGAAATTGTTTTCATAAAAAGAGCCGCATAGTGCGGCTCAGATAATTCTGTAACATTTCATTTTTTGTGATTGTGAACATAGAAAAGAGTTATATATGATAATCAACACAGGCTAATACGGTATCTTCTGATAAACCATCAATATATCCGTCAATTTCTTCAGACCAATCAGAACTTTCTTTCCCAATCACAATATCATCACGGGATCTCCACATGGATTCATCAATGATGTCATGAAGTGGGAGTGGATATTTCACTTTTGGGGAAATGGTATTCTTTTTCAGATAGGAAGAAAGAGACTGCCCTTTTTGATAGACATACTCACCATATATGGAAATACCAATATCGTTCATTTTTCCGTAGAAATCTTTTTCACAGATTCCTGTTTCAAAGATATGTTTTAGTTTTTGATAGTGTTCTTTTGCCGTATGTATTTCCCAGTCGTGCATACATTGCCAAGCAATGTCTTTTTTTCGTGCCGCTGAAACCCACATATAACCATCTGGTGCCGGGCATGTCTTATCTGCTATAGCCCAGCTTGGTTCACCAAGAACATAATCTTTACAGGTGGTTTTCACTAAAAGCATATCTGCCCATCGGCCTCCGATTGAGTACCAGTCCCACATAGCATTTGGATTGCAAAAATAGCCATATTTTTGTACTTCTTCATTAAATGGAATCCATCCATCATCGGCAAATGATTGGAAATCTGGATACAGTTTTTTGTTAGGATAACAGAGCATTGCCCGCATCCTTTTTGCACGCTTGGTACGTTTCATGTGATGCAATGGTCCTGCATCACGTTGAAAAACTTTTCCTTGATGCAGGATATATTTTTTAAAGAAAGAGGGATGATTTTCCGTTACCAAAGTACCATTTGGTAATCGGATGCAATCTGTCGTCCCCTTTTCATAATCATACTCCAGCTCTTGTGTATGGTCGATAAATTCCAGATAGCGTTGATCCGTTGTAGTTTCGCTGTATGGTTCCATAATGTCATTGATGCATGATGTGACCTCTCTGGAAAAAGTGGTTTTTAAGCTGCGTAATTTCCCTAACATAAGTTCACGCAAAATATGGTTTTGCACTTCCTTCTCTTTTTCTATTTGCTCTTCAATCTCTTTATTTGTATTCTCGTCTTCGATAATCTCTGGGATTTCCAGTGTTACTAATGATAAAAAATGCATAAAATCGTCCTTTCTATCAAAAAAGGGAAACCCATAAAAGTTTCCCTTCTTGACATAAAAATTTTTGAATTTAGAATCCATTGTTTATTTGTTCTGTTGCTGCAGGCATAGGAGGACTGGATTTTACATAGATTAATAGTTTCCCATGCAGATCCAAATCCTGTTTACTCCATTGCCCATTCTCATAAACCTTTTGGGTAATTGTATTGGAGATAATTGGCGTATCCTCTATACGTTCCATATCAACGACAAGGCAATCCTGAAGGGCAATATATGGATATAGAGCATCTTCAATATATGTCCTTAATTTTAATGCCTGCCTGTGCAGTAGTTCCACATCATACAGTTTTGATAAGGTATAGCTCATTTCTTTGAGCATCCCGGATGTTGTAATGGCCTGTTGGATAACAGAAATCTGCTCTTCCAGAGATACATCTGGATTTATCATAAGCTTTGATAATGTAATTTCTTTTACAAAAGCTGTCGCTGTATCACCAATTTGCTTTTTTAGGGTTTCATAAGGAACCCGATACTGTGTTTGTAAAATTTCAAGTGGAACGTATTCCCGGTTTTTCTTCAAAGTTGAAAGTAATTCACAAAGCCTGCTTCCCAATTCATATATGTTATTCAAGCACACATCACTTCCGATACGGTCTCTGGTGTATGAACCAAATGGTAAATGGTATTTTCTGTTTCGAAAACGATACTGTCATTTGATACTTCCAAAATCGTTAGGATAGGAGATGTCAGAATAGAGAAACCATTGACTCCGGAAATAATAGCACGTTCCCCAACCCGTAGCGGAGAATGAAACCATCCTGAGAGTGTCGTTATTTGTTTATCTTTCACATGGTGCTTTCGATTTGTCATAGTGTTCACACTCCTTTTGTAGCGCCATAGAGAATCTGTTTTTCATGGCTCGTTTTTATGTAACAGGGTAACTCAAACGAAAATATCCTTTCGATACAGGTATATATTCGTCTGGGTGTTCATATAAGGTGGCACGGATACGTTCCTGATAATGCGGATTCTTTTTCGCTTTTGGGTGTTCCTTTAATAAATCGTACAGGTCTTTTAAAGCTCCTCTTCCTCCAATACTCTCCATTGTCATCCGGATTAGATGATGCCAAGTCAGTGCAAGAATATCTGTATTTTGTACAGAAAACACACCTTCTTGCCGGATGCTGAAGGGGATAATGAAAGAATCCGTTTTTTTCAGCAACAGAGCATATTCTGTCACAATGGGAATGAAAGGCTTTTTGTACGTCCGATTGTCAGAAACACAATTAAACTGGCCCTTTACCAGAAAGGATTCAAAATCACCCATCCGCATTAAATCATGCTGCATACTATAGAACTTACCATGTAGCCGCATATCGCCTACCAGTATGGCAAGCCTGCCACCTTTCCGAAGTGCCAGGAAAAATTTCCGGATACAGTGATTTAGTTTTTCAAGAAAATCCGAATAGTTTTCACAGCGGGATAGGTCGTCCGGGTGAGGGTTTCCCCAGATATTTCCGGAATACTGGATCATATTATAGTAAGGTGGATGGAAAAAGATGAGATCAGCGGAATCCTCCACTTCATCTTTTAGAGCATTCCAGTTACCTTTTCCATAAGCAGGTGCCGGATTTAGATCATAGAGCAGGGAGCGTACCTGATAACGGTCAGCAGCTGCCTTTGAAGTCCCAGAGCCACTCATAGGATCTAAGAGAGTAAAGGTGCTGGTATCTTTTCCGTAATACCGCTTATCGTCCAGGCAATAGCGTAGAAGTGCTGCAACCACTTCGGGAGAGCAGTTACCACGCCACTGGCTGTTACCGCCTTCTCCCCGTTCTGGGTATGCCATGAAAGAAGTCAGTTCCTTTCCTACACGTTTTCGCAATCCTTCCGTTCCAAGCATGTCAGCGACAGTACGCCATTGGGGACCAAATTCAGCTTCTAATAATTGTGCTGCCCGATGCAGCAGTAAGTCATTCATTTTATATCACCGTCCTTTCATAATTTTGTTGGAGATAGCGGGAAATCGCCGCCGCAGTCATTTTGGCACAGCCTAAATCCATTTCGCTGAAAGATTGTTGATTTTTTGTACACAGTAAAAGTCCCAACGTTTCACCAAATTCGTCTTTTTTAGAAATAGGGAAAAAGGCTGATATGGGATATTTTCCTGTCATAGTAGGGTATATGCATTCCTTATCAGAGAATAATTTCATCTTTCCCTGTTGCAGAAGCCTTTGAATACTTTCTGTTACAGGCATATTAAGTGCTGTATGATAATTCTTGGAAGCAATGATTTTGGAATGATTACATAACAGGATCCGGCAAGGGACATTACTATGTAAAATATCCAGAAAACTGTCTAACCGGATATCCATAGGGATATGGGAGTCGCATTTACGAAGACAGATGTTGTGTGTGTCAGCTTCCAACATCAATACATCGCCTGTATGAAGCTGTAGGGCTTTTCTTACTTTGGCAGGAATAATGATCCGCCCTTGTTGGTCAATATTTAGTGTTGTAGCATAATCCATAGAGATCTCCTTTCCTTTATAAAAAGAAGCAGTCTTTTCGGCTGCTTCTTTGTTGAAATTCTTTAAGCGACATACATACCATTCAGATATTGCTCTTGTGGCTGTCCCTGCATATAGGAAGTCATTTCATCTGGCTGTGGCTGTATATTTTGCGTCATTCGTGCTTCCTGTTGCTTTTTTAATTGTTGTTTGCCGTTTTGAATCAGGAAGGATGCAACATAGTTTTCCCAATTTACGATATAGGAATCAGCACGTTTTAACAGCATATAAAAATCCATATCTGTCAATTGGATAAAAGCACTTTTTTCAGAGATAAAACTTTGAGCCTGCATATAAGTGCCGCCGTTATGATTCTTTTTCTTGATACCTTTTCCGTTATTAATTTGAATTCTCCATGGGCTGGTCAGTATTTCCTGCTGGTTGTTATATACGTGGCGGGAAATAAAAAACTGTTGTGCAGTAGAATAGCCATTGCCATCCGGTACACCAAATATTTTGCTTTGCGACCATTCAAATTCAGGAAAGCCAGCGGTAACTCTGGACAGCAGAAATTGAATTTGTTCGGGTGCCAGATGAAAACGGGTGATAATATTTTTATTACCGGTACCACTAGAGTAATCCTGTATGGAGATTCCAATAAGGGAGTGAACTTTATGACCATTTTCTTCAAATTCTCCTTTTGCATGAAGCTGTGCATAGCTGTTATAACTTGTGTAGCGGAGGCGGTCATACAGTGCAATTAATTTTTTACTGGTCTGTACTTTGCATATCTGATCTGTAATTGAGTTTTGATAATTTTCACTCATGTATGTTTTCCTTCTTTCTATTTCAAATATTGTTTTACAAGCTGTGTCATATTTTTGGGTAAATCTTCTAATTTGGTAATATCTAAAAAACCATCCTGATAGATCCTGCGGATGTTTTCTTTGTCATCACCAATTGCTGCAGCAAAGATCACAATGCCACGTTTACGATATTCATTCTTGATACCACGAAGATCTGCTTCTGCTTCCGTACCACTGTACCCACAATCTGCGGGCTGTCCGTCAGAAATTATGATGAGGAGTTTTTGTGATTCCGGACGCTTTGCCAGGTGTTCCGCAACATAACGAAGTGCAGCTCCATCCCGGTTGCCATTACGGGCAGACATATCCATCAGCCGGTAACGGTCAGAGGCATCCAGAGAATCAAATTCAGCATAGGAATACAAAGCAACACCCTTAGAATCTGTAGAATGCCCATAAATGGTAATAGGAATTCCCAGGCTCGTACAGAAATCATACAGCACGATTGCAGTTTTCCGGGCATGGGTAATACGATCTCCCCAGCCCATAGAACCACTTTCATCAACCAAAAGTCCCACGGAAAGTTTTTGTTCTTCATCCGGAAGCCTAGTTCTGGTAAAGATACCGCCGTCCTTTCGGTGTAAAGCCCGCATATCCAGCCTTTTACCAAATAACAGGTTTTTTTGTTTCCCGCCTTCTGCCTCTTCTTTTAATAAAGGAAGAATGGAACTTTGCAGCCGTTTGGAGGTCCGCAAAAGAGGGGAAGCCACTGTTTGATAAGATTTGATAAAAAAGTCGGAAACTGGATTGATGCGGTGGATTGTTACATGGATGCCTGCATGGGCATTTCCGTAATGTATTTCATCCGCCGATTTTTGCAAGTCTTCTGTTAATTCCTGTTCATAATCATTTTGGGCTTTTTCCGTAGCAACATCATTTAGGATGCGTGCAAGATCATTCGCTGCATTTTCATAACCGGAACCGGCATACTGTGATGCGTATGTGATTCCTGGATTATTTCCATCTAATATTGCTGTAGTTTTAGCAAGTTCAATTCTTCCTCCTTCTTCCTGCAGTACTTTTTCTGCCTGGTTGATCGCATCTTGCCTGTAATTTGGATCAAGACCAGATAAGTCACAGGTTATAGGAGTTTTTGATTTTTCTGTAGGACCTGGAATGTTTTTGGGGATTCCTCCGTTTTTACCAGTTGGAAGAGGAGATCCGCTACCTGATTCTTTCTGCAGCAGATCTTCCAGAGCATCGCCAACTTGGGTACTATCCTGCTTTTTTAAAGACTCTCTGGTTTGCTCTACTATAGGCTGAATATAGTTCCAGCAAAGTACTAAAAGATAGTTGGAAGCACGGAAGCGTTCTTTCCCCTGTGTGGCAATTAAGGCATCGTCAATATAATCCATACAGTCTGAAAGTGTGTCTGTGTATTCTCCAGAATAATTCGTGCGGTTATTTATATTACCAGTCCGGCAATAAGACAAAATTAAATTACTCATGATGGAAAACGGCTGATAGCCACAATCAATTTGTTCCTGTATAGAAGGAATCAATTCAGACATCCGCAGATTATTAATCTGTATTCCCTGCTTAAAAGTTCCGGGATATTCTTCACACATCCGGGCTTCAATGTAGATGTCCTCCAGTATATTATTAAACTGTGCAGCACAGCGGGATAGCGTCAGACACGTTGCGTTATCTTTTTCTTCCATGGCATCTAAGATGTCCTGCAGATTTGCCTTGTATCCAGAAGGCAGACTGTCTGGTGCTTCTGGATAGAAGGAACCATTTTCCATATTGGTCAGATAAAGCTGTAGTGATGCAAAATCAGAGTAACGCAGATGTCCGATTTCATGTCCGGTCAATCCTGTCAGGCTTTGTGAACGTAGAAATCGGGAAGGAAAGCTTTGGGTTATCGGGTTTGCAGCGTTACAGTGAATTCTATAATTATCTGTATAAGCGATGTCTGCATTTTCAGAACTGTCCCATTCCATAAGTACCTGAAGTCCATAGCGAGAACGGCCAGTAGCCGCTTTCGCCAGAGATGTTTGGTATTTTTGGAAAGCCGATGAAAGAAAGAGTTCTTCATCAGTGATTTTTGACTCCGTATCCCGGATCATTCTTTTTAAAGCTTTTTGAGTGTTATTCAATTTTTTCACCTTTCTTTCTTTTTCATATTTTGGGTTAGGAGATCTTCCATTGTACAGCCGTAATACTGGGCTAACCGAAAGACGGCGTAAGCAGATGGAAGCGTATGCCCATTTTCATAGTTCATAATTGTTTTTTCCGGTAGATGCAGAAGTCTTGCTACGGCTTTCTGAGAGAGTTTCGTCTGCTTGGATTTTCTTAAATAAACGAGATTTTCTGCCAGAGTTTTGCGTAGTTCGGCTTCGGTATAAAAGGTGTTCTTCAATAGTGTGTTATGATGCAAGAACTGTATCCAAGCAAGAACCTTCAATTTCGATACGGCTTTCAGAATCGGCAGTGACGGAAGACAAAATGGTATAATGAGCAGCTTCCTGTATATCGCCACATACCATAAAAGACTGAACCCAGGCAATTAATTCCCGGACTCCACAGCAGCCATCTGTTATCAGGTTATCCTGACAATACTGTGCGATGGAACGTACAATCTGTGTCATGGTACGTACTGATTTTTTATCGGAACATCCGGTAATAGCAAGAACACGCTCTACCATGGTCTCTTCATCCGGTTCATCCATATCTATGACCATATTCATCCTTGAAATGACAGACTGGTTCATGGGACGACAGCCGGCATAGTCATGATTAGTTGTGACTACAATGGTAGTATCCGGATGCCGATGGATGACTTCCCCGTTTGGCAGAAATACACTGTTACAACGGTCCAACAGGGAATTAAGCCCTACCAGTACACCAGGATTGGCAATCACCGTAGGCTCCTGTATTTCTACCAGATAGCCGTTTCGGATGGCTTCAACCAGTGGTGTATCCACATAGCGGAACTGTTGGCTGTTGGAGGTAGCAGTTTGTTTCTGTTTCATTTCCTCAGATATATGATGGATCAATTCTTCATAAACTGTATTTTCTGATACCTTTTCATCATAAGTACCCGTTAATTTTTCATAGGCAGTAGCCGGATCGAGGGTAATGTCTTGAAAAGAGGGCAGTTCCCCTACCAAAGAAAGCTGTTTTTCATCTACATCAGGTAAAATCTGTCCAAGAAGGTCAAAAATTTCTGTATTTGCCGAGCAGGTGATGCATCGGTAAGGCAGGTGAAGTCCTGCAGCAATGGCTTTGGCACCTTCGGTCTTTCCTGTTCCAGCAGGCCCACGGAGCATAAAATTCCGCATAGGCTGCTTGCTGTTAGTTGTTAATTTGGCATGTTCACATATTCTTTGGATTTCTTTTGGGATTACATACCAATCTTCGAGAATAGGAACGGTTGATTCTTCTTGGGGAGTTAATGTCCGAGAATTGGACAGGATGTATTTATCGACAAAATCTTCTTTGGAAATTGAAACGGCGGAAGCAATATAGTGATGTCCACCTTTTAATACCTGAAAGGCACCCTGGATAATTTCCGTTGGTGCATAAACACCTTTTTGGATATTCAGTGGTGTAAGTCTTTGGATCACGCCATTTGCAGGAGTATCAATTTTGATATTCCCGATAGGAAGGGAATCGCCATAACGGATCCTACGGTACACGTTATCACAAAGGAGTGCAGCCGTTTCTGCCGCTTTGGGCAGGTCAGGAAAACCGTCATCACGGTGTTGCTTTAATTCCTGATATTTTTCATTGAATTCGTCATCTGAAAGGAAAGTAGGCATTAAAGCAAAATAAAGAGCACTTCCCGAATCATCATCTTTTTTAAACTGATATGGCTCTGGTTTACTGTCCAGATCCAAAGGTTTTTCATACTTTCCGGCTATAAATTTCCCAGTCATACGGTTGTAGACCACTACATGCAGCAACCCAGTACGGCTTGGATATTCTGCGATTGTAAAATTGTTTGCCTGGCTTCCAATGGCTCCGAGTTCTTCCTCTGCTTTTCCAGCAGGTGGATTTTCCAAATCCATATAAGTAAAAACTGCCTGCAAAGTAGCAGAATGCAGAGTGGCTTGCTTTCTTGGCTGAATGCAGTGTTTGGAAGAAATGCCCTTAAAAACGGCATCACGTCCGGAATAACAATCAAAAGGTTTTGGCAGTGGCCGTTCAAAAGCCCATTTTGGAAAAAAATTCACATTTGACATAAGATTTCCTCCTATTCTTTCATCCAGGATAATTCGAGGGCCTGGTCCTTTTCTTTTGCGGTCAATTCATCTTTTTGGAAGATGGAAATGAGAACATCCCAATAGTTTCGTGGCGGGAAATAATCAAAACAATCCTTGATTTCCGCTGTATCACCATTTTGGATGTAAATTTGCCCGTTTTCATTAATATAGAGTTTATGGTGTCCTTTCGCATGGAGCTGCCCGATAAGGTTCTCCAGTTTTTTCTTGCCAATTAAGGAATACCAGGATTCCGGATCAGCAAACGGAACATCGTCCTCATCGGTAACTGTGACAGTCTTTTTGAGGCTGGCAATGGTCAGCATTTGAAGTTCCAGATATCCGTATTGGTTCATACGTGCTTCCGCAAAGTTGTAGTCCTCCGTATGAAAGGTTCTCAGACGTATGGGATTTCCGCAAAGAAGCTGCTTCATGGATGGCGGCTTCTGGAATTCCCATGTTGCATTTGGAAATGCAGCCTGTAGTTTGTCGGTAATCTGATAGCTGATTTGTCTCCAAAGCAATTCTTCTGTTTCGGAAACTGGCTCAGATGATTTCAAAGAAGACCAAGGGCTTGTTTTGCCCTGGTTCTTGAGTAGGTTTAGAGTCAGTTTATGGATTTTGGGAAGAAGTGTGGAAAGAAATAGCAGCAGGATGCCAAGGATTCCGATACTTGCGACTGCATTACGATTTCCATTTCCTGGTATGAATATAGTTGCAATTAACAAAATTATTGTGAGCATACTTAGAACTTTAAGAAATTTCTTTTGTGTATTCACTTCATTTCCTCCATGTTTGTTTCAATAGAAAAAGGAATTGCAGCAGACCAGTAGATACTGGAAAGTCGCAATTCCTTCATTTTAGGGATCTTTGATAATTTACGGGAATGGAAGCTGCTGTGGTGGTGTATTTTCCGGAATATTGGTAAATCCATCACTTGACACATTGCCAGCCGTAAATCCCTGTGGTGCATAAGCCGATCCCCCTGCCGGAGCATAAGACATCTGTTGTGCGGCTTGTGGCATCATATTGTTATTGACTGGCATTGCGCCAGTAGGCATGGTACCGGAAGGATTCATTCCCATTGCCGGGTTTCCATTATAAGTAGCACCGTTTGCTGGTACTGGTGGAACATTCGGATTTCCGACCATTGGATTACCCGGTACAGGTGTTGCTGCATTGGTATCATTACGATTCGCAGGTAAGAACTGCCAGTCCTTTACCATAATTTGCGGCGTGATAGCTGCTTGACCTGCATTATTGCCTTTCTGGTGAATATACGGATGGAGTTCTAAATCTCCGTAGACCATGAGACACGTTGATTTTTTGACACCGGCTTTTATCAGTCGATCTGCAAGAAACTTGTTGCAGTAACACTGATAGAAGATGGGTTCTTCCTTTCCGTTTTGACCTCTCTGGTTGGTAGCAAGCCCCAGACTGATGTATTCAGTTCCGGAGTTCTTTGCTTGCTGCATAACCGGATCGGCAGTTACCCTTCCTGTTACAATGATAATAGATGACATAAAAATTCTCCTTTCTGCCCTTTGGGCGATAAAATAGTGATAAATAAAAAAAGTGCCATTATAGCACCGTATAAAACGGCATTATAATGACACGATTTTCCAACTTAAACTGCATGTGTACTGGAGATAGTATCCAGACACCCTATAAAGGGATAACACAAAACTTAAATACAATATCATAGTAACACAAGATGTAGAGCAGGTCAATAATAAAAATACAGTATATTGTGTTGTGCTGAAAGAAAATACATGAGGGGGAGACTCCACGAAAATTTGTGTATCTCCCCTGCTTCTTTTATGCGTCTTTTTTATTAGGACAGTTTTTGGTGTCTGTTTTCGGCTTCATAGACCAAAATAGGACGTTCATAAGAATTACAATTAGTAATACAGCAGCTAAAGCCACCCAGAATCCTATGTTCAGACCAAGCCATTCCGTAGTTCCAAAAAGTGTCATCCAAAGTTCTTTCCAGTTCATTGTTGCACCTCCTTAAAGCAATTCGCCAAAATGACGGACATAAGCCTTTTTCAAGCTTGTTGCCAAAACCATATACAATAAGATACACGGAAGCAGATATGCAAAGTATGCTGCTGGCAGTGCCACAAACCCAAGAAGTTTTCCAAATATCGTAAATGGTATGACGGTTAGAATCGTAATCCCTGTCATTGTAAGGAATGTCACAGGAGCAGATGCCCGGCTCTGGATAAATGGGAGCTTCGGTGTACGGATCATGTGGATTACTAATGTCTGGCTCCACATAGATTCTACAAACCAGCCAGCCTGGAACATTCCGATATACTGTGTCTGCATCGCCGTCAGTTCTGCTCCGCTAAAATGGGACGGCAGGTCATTGAACAGGATACCCTTGGATACAAAGAATGGGCAGAATACAAAGTACATGAAAATGTATGTGGTAAAATCAAAGATGGAGCTGGTTGGTCCGATCCAGATCATAAAACTGCCTACACTGGAGGCATCCCATTTTCGTGGTTTGGCAATAAACTCTTCATCTACATTGTCCCATGGGATTGCCGTACAGGACAGGTCGTAGATCAGGTTCAGGAAAATCAAATGTACACTTTCCATTGGCAGGAATGGTAAAAGAGCCGATGCAGCCAGCACGGAAAACATATTTCCAAAATTGGAAGAAGCCGTCATTTTGATGTACTTGATCATGTTGGCATAGGTTTTCCTCCCTTCAATGATGCCCTGCTCCAAAACCATCAGATCTTTTTCTAAAAGAATGATGTCTGCCGATTCTTTAGCCACGTCTACCGCTGTATCTACGGAGATTCCGATGTCCGCAGACTTCATGGCAGCAGCATCATTGATTCCATCACCCATAAATCCAACGGTATGACCATTCTCACGAAGAACAGAAACAATACGGGCTTTCTGCTCCGGTGTCAGTTTCGCAAATACATCGGTGGTTTCTGCCGCCCTGGCAAGTTCCGCATCATTCATGTGTTCCAGATCAGAACCCAGGAGCATATTGCGAACCTTCAGACCGACCTGTTTACAGATGGTTCGGGTTACTTTTTCATTATCGCCTGTGAGGATTTTGGTAAGGACCCCATGGTTTTTCAATGCCTGGATAGCATCGGCAGTAGATTCTTTCGGTGGATCTAAAAATGCCAGATAACCAATCAGCACCATATCGCATTCATCTTTAACACCAAAAGCTCCTACTGGAGATGGGTTGCTCTTTTGGGCGATAGCCAAAACACGAAAGCCTTTTTCATTTAATCCATCTACAGTTTTCAAAATCCGGCTGCGCACTTCATCACGCAGAGGTTGTACATGCCCGTCACATTCTGCAAAGCTACAGATTGAAAGCATTTCTTCCACAGCACCTTTTGTTACCATCTGTGTCTTTCCGTTTTTATCCTGTACCACAGTGGATAAACGGCGGCGTTTAAAGTCAAAGGGAATCTCATCCACCTTGACGTAGGTTTCGGACAGGTCAATCAGACGTTTATCTGCCGCTTCCATCTCCTCTGTTTTATGGATAATAGCCAGATCCATGAGATTTTTATATCCTGTCTGAAAATAACTGTTCAGATAGGCATGGCGAAGGACTCTGGTATCATCTTCTCCATTTACATTGAGATGATATTCCAATACCACCTTATCCTGTGTCAGTGTCCCCGTCTTGTCTGTACAGAGGATATCCATAGCACCAAAATTCTGAATGGAATTGAGATTTTTTACAATCGTTTGTTTTTTACTCATGGAAACAGCACCTTTTGCAAGGCAGGTGGTTACAATCATCGGAAGCATTTCCGGTGTGAGTCCCACTGCAATGGAAATCCCAAATAGGAAAGCCTCCAGCCAATCCCCCTTTGTAATGCCATTCACAAAGAATACCAGCGGAACCATCACCAGCATAAAACGGATCAGTACCCATGACACAGCATTGACACCTTTCGTAAAACTGGTTTCCACAGCTTCTCCGGCAACAGCAGCGGCCATAGAGCCAAACAGCGTATGATCGCCGACACAGATAACGACAGCCGTTGCACTTCCGGAGATTACATTACTGCCCATAAATGCAATATTGGTGTAATCCGTTACACTGTCCTTATGTGGGCTTACATGAGGGAGCTTTTCAACCGGCTCACTTTCTCCGGTAAGGCTTGCCTGGCTGACAAATAGATCTTTTGCATCCAGGATACGGACATCTGCCGGAATCATGTCCCCAGCAGATAAATGGACGATATCACCTACCACCAGGTCATCCATGGGTATCTCTGTTTTTTCCTGTCCTATGCGGGTGACGGTACAGGTGGTTGTGATCATTGCAAGCAGCTTTTCCGCCGCATTTCCGCTGCGGGATTCCTGCACAAAGCGAAGGGTACCGGAAATAAATACCATAGTTAAAATGATAACGACTGTCAAAAAATCAAAGTCCTCTGGTACGCTTCCAAAGAGTGAAAAATACGGGAAAATCATATCCGTAATCGTGGAAACAAAAGCAAGGCAAAATAAAATAGCAGTAAAAGGGTTGATAAATGCACCCGCCACACGTTTTGCCAGGGATTTCTTTTTTTCGTGGGTGACTTTGTTCGTACCGTATTTGGAACGGTTTACGGATACGGTATCTGCTTCTAACCCCCTAAGTGTGGTATGAAGGATTTTTAAAACCTCTTTTACCGGGTTGGTTGCTGCAGATTGGATGCGACGGTTCTGTTCGTCACGGATGACTGCCTTTTCTACAGTCTGGCGAACAGCCATACGATTTTCTTTTTTGTTCATTGGTCTTACCTCCTTGAATTTTTGTAGGGGCAAGGAAGATTCTATGAGGGACACGGAATCTGTGGACACTCATACAATATTCTCTGCCTTCGTGGACTGCCTTCAGAGTCCATGTCTTTCACCTCACAATCTTTAAAAGCTATCTATGTAAAACCGCAATGGGAATTACGGTCTGCGGTATCGGTTGCTTTTTTCGATATACCAGACATCTAAGCCGGCAAGTATCATCCATACAATCATTGCAGATACAAACCAGTGGTTTGAAAATAAGGGCAAAAATCCTTTTACCAGAAAGATGACACCGTTTAAGGCAATGATTCCTCCGATATTGCGGCAAAGAGGGATAATTCGGAGTTTATCCTTCTCTTTTTGCGGCATATTTTTCCATAGGGAAAGATGAAGGTAGCCTTTTCCAAAGGCAAACCAAAGACCGGCAAGGGTAAATAGGATTCCAAAAAAAATGCAGGTAAAGTCCATTGTCTGATCCTCCTTTTAGTGATAGAAGCGGTTGCTTCGTTTTGTTAGTTTCAAAAGTTTGGTGATAAGTACAATCATGGTGGTAGCAAGAATAACCCAGACCACAGCACTTACCTGATACCAAAACTGAAAGATAATCATTCTATATCCAGAAAAATGCCAGCCCAGATAGCTGCATAGGATTGTAAATATGGGGTAGGGAGCAAAAAGGATTGCTCCTTTCAAATCTTTTCGTTTTCGCTTCAATTGCAACACCTCCCAATTGGTATGAATCATTACCGTATTTGTGGATACGTTTCTTTGACCACGAAAAGTATATAAAAAACAGCAGGGGAATCCTATGGCTAAAGTCTTGCGATTTTCTTGCGATTTGGCAAGAAAATAGACGGGCTGGAACCTAAAATGGTCTCAGTCCGCCTTTTTCATAACTCATCATTAAATTTGTAACCAATCCCCCAGATCGTTAAAATGTATGTGGGAGAATCCGGGGCAGGTTCAATCTTTTTTCGCAGTTTCCGGATAAAGGCCATGATGTTACTGTTATCCAAAAGATAATCCTCCTCCCATACTGCACGATAAATCTGCTCTTTTGTAAATACTTCTCCACGATTCTTAGCAAGAAAATATAAAATATCGAATTCCTTTGGTGTCAGGCTGATTTCAGAACCTTTCATCAGGACTTTCCGGCTCCTTGGATGAATCTCCAGATCACCGATCAGAAGTTCATCCGTGTGTACGCCAATAGCCACCTCTGTATCTTCTAAGGCTCCTAATAACAGCGAGGATACTTCTCCGCTTATCATGTCCTGAATACCGGAAAGAAGCTCTTTTGTATAAGCACTTTCCGGCGGTTCTTTTAATAATTTTTCCAAGAGCCAGATTTCAAGGGCATGATCCATGGGAATATAACTGATATTCTTTTTCATCATGAACGCCTCCTTTAAATCAACTCTTGATATTTGTTCTTATAAAAATATTTGGTTACGGAACTTAGCAGCATATAGAAAAATGCCACAAGCAGCAAAAAGGCAAAATACCAAAGCGGTAATTTTGTCAGTCCAAACAGTGATGCCCCGCTGGTAAAAGTAAGGGCTGTAAAAGCAAGAATCCCCACCAAAGTGATAGAGATGACCGGTGCAGATGCCCTGCTTTGGAGAAACGGAATTTTGGCAGTACGCAGGAAATGCAGGATCAAAACCTGTGTCCACATGGACTCCAAAAACCAGCCTGTCTGGAATAAAGCAGCGTACTGAAGTTTCAGGGAAGGGTCGGTAAGCTGCAGGTAAGTTGCCCCTCCGCACAGTGCAGGGCATAGGAAATAATACAAAAACAGGAAAGTCACAATATCAAACAGGGAACTGATCGGTCCGAAAGAAAGCATAAACTGCTTCAGTGTCTTGCCGGACCAGTCTCTTGGGGACAGTATTTCCTCCTCATCTACATTGTCCCAGGGAAGTACGATACACAGCGTATCATATAACAGATTCAGAAGCAGGATCTGAATGGAGGTCATAGGAAGAAACGGTAAAAAGGCACTGGCACAAATGATGGAAAAAATATTTCCAAAGTTGGAACTTGCAGTGATTTTAATATACTTCAGCATATTGGTAAAAGTTTTTCGCCCTTCCAGGACACCCTGCTCCAATACATTTAAGTCTTTTTGCAGCAGTACAACATCAGCAGCATCTTTTGCAGCGTCCACTGCTGTATCTACAGAAATCCCCACATTTGCCTCATTTAGTGCCGGGATGTCGTTGACCCCATCTCCAAGAAAGCCAACGGTATGACCATTCTCTTTGAGTGCAGAAACCAGACGCACTTTCTGACCGGGAGTAAGCTCTGCAAAAACATGGGTTTCTTCTACCACCTTTTTCAGTTCACAGTCTGTCATCTCATCCAGTTGGGTGCCGGTCAGGATATGCTCCGCCGAGATTCCAACCCGGCGGCAGACGGAGAGTGCAATGGCTGCCTGGTCTCCGGTCAGGATCTTCGGGATTACTTTTAATCTCTTCAGTGCTGTTACGGATTCGCTTGCCGTCTGTTTTGGGGCATCAAAGAAAGACAGATAACCAACCAAAGTCATATCCTTTTCGTCGTCAGGTGTGATTTCCTTTCGTGTTCCCACATGTTTCCGAGCCACAGCAATAACCTTCATCCCATCCTGCAGCATTTCCCCTACCACAGAAAATACGCTTTGTCTGGCATCTTTCTCCATGGGAAGTCGTGTTCCCCGATATTCTACATGACTGCATCGGGAAAGGATGTGTGCAATATCCCCTTTCATAATCAGATGGCTGTTTCCGGTACTGTCCTGCACAAGGGTACTGACAAACTTACGGGTATAGTCAAAGGGAATTTCATCTTCCTTCTGATATTCTGTTAGAAGCTTGGCATAATGGATTTCTCTGCCTGGCATGGATTTACAGGCAAGAATGGCATTGTCAATGGGATTACGGACGCCGGAATGATAGGAACTGTTCAGATAAGCCAGATCCAGGACTTCTGTATTTTCATTGCCCAGGATATCCATATAATATTCCAGCAGGATACTTTCATTGGTCAGTGTTCCTGTTTTATCCATACAAAGCACATCCATGCTTCCAAAGCTCTGCATGGCGTTCAGATCTTTGATGATGGTCTGTTTTTTACCCATGGCAAGGCTTCCTTTTGCAAGGCAGGCGGTGATGACCATGGGGAGCATTTCCGGCATCAGCCCTACCGCTACAGACAGTGCGAATGCAAAGGATTCCAGCCATTTTCCACCTGTGATTCCCAATATAAGAAATACAATGGGAACCAGAACTGCCATAAACCGGATCATGACCCAGGCAATGGAATTGGCTCCTTTTTGAAAAGAATTTTTATCTTCGGAATCCGGTTTGGTAAATCCTCCGTACAGCGTATCCGTTCCTACGGCTAGCACAATGCCTTCCCCTTTTCCGCTGATAACTGTGGTCGCCATAAACGCAAGATTTTCCAATTGTGTTATGGGTTCCTGTTCTTTGTAACAAAGTGTACGGCAGCTTTTTTCCAAAATGGCGCTTTCTCCAGTGATAGCGGCCTGGGAAATGAATAGATCGGTTACTTTTGTCAGCCGGATGTCCGCAGGAACACGATCACCAGCAGAAAACAGAACCAGATCGCCTACCACTAATTCTTCACCAGGGATTTCCCGTAGTTCCCCATTCCGTCTTACGGTAACCTTTTCGTGAATCAAACGGTCAAGCTGTGCGGCGGTGCTTTTCGCCCGCAGTTCCTGAATTAAACGGATGATACCGCTGATTACGATCATGGAAAAAATGATAAGGGCAGTAGTAGCGTTCCGTGTAAAATTAGAGGCCATAAAAACATCCGTAACGAGAGAAACAATACCTAAAATAAATAGAATCACATGAAATGGATTAATAAACGCTCGCCGCAATCGCTGGATGGTGGTATCCGTTTTACGTTCCTGAAAACTGTTTTTACCATATCTTTCCCGCATTGCATCCACTTGTTCTTTGGATAGCCCAAGGGAAGATGTACCAAGATCCCGGCAGATTTCTGGCGGCTTACAGTAAGCGTATTTTTTGATACGGCTGTCAAATAGTGTTGCTTTCGACAAAAATAGGTCCTCCTTTCTCAGTATGAGTAAGAATATTTTAACATAGAGTTGTGAAAATAACAGATTTATATTCTTGCTTTTTTCTTGCGATTCAATGGAGGGATTTATTCTAAACGCTACGACCTTTTCAGAACATGTAAAATGTGGTAGAATGAGGAAAAATTATTAGGAGGATGCATTATGGCAAGACGAAAAAAACTGGAAAACACATCTTTGGAAGAGCAACTGGAGTATGTGGAGCAGGAGATTCGTACAAAAGAGTCCGATTTGAAGGAACTGCGTCATAAAGCAAAAGAGATTCGAAAAAAGATAGAAGAGAAACAGAAGGATGAAATATTTAGTGCATTGCTTGCTTCCGGAAAAACTGTTGAAGAAGTAATGATGTATTTGAAATCCGGTAATGAAGAAAAGGCTGAATAAGGTAAATGAGAAATGCCGTTACGGGTGGTGAACTTGTAACGGTATTTTTATGAAAAAAATATTGATTTTTACTAAGAAACAATCACTTGAGTTTAAAATATCTTGGGACTTTGAAGTGATTTTTAGAAGTTAATTTGAAGAATTATTTTTGAATTTTTAATTTAATAATAATAATGTTTAATAAAATTTGTTTTTTTTGTTTGGATAATCGTTATACATTATATAGAGAAAAAAGTAGTAGATACATTTTAGGAGAAGATTTGTGTTTGAAGAGAAAAAAATTCGAGATCTGCTTTTGGATGAAGAAAAAGTAGAGGATTTGGTACGGAAATATTATTCCGATATATATAAATATTGTTTTTTTCACCTTGGAAATAAAGAAACAGCACAAGATATTACGCAAGATGTTTTTTTGAAATTTTTAAAAAGTCTTGATACATATCGTGAATATGGAAAATTAAAAAATTATTTGTATGTAGTGGCAAAGAACACAATAAAAGATTTTTTTCGGAAAAGATATGAAACAATAGATGAATTAGAAACAGAAATTTCTTGTGATGGAGGATTAGATAATGTTCCATTGCAGATTGATATATGGCGAGAAATACAGAAGTTAGATCCATTAGATAAAGAGTTGATTATTCTACGATATTATCAAGATCTCAAAGTGAAGGATATTGCACAAATTGTAAATATGCCACCTTCTACTGTGGGATATAAAATTAAAAGAATAGAAAAATTATTAAAGATCAGATTGGGAGAACTGAAATATGAAAGATAGGGAACTGAAAGGAAAATTGCAACAACTACATATACCAAAATATGACGAACATAAATTAGAAAAAGTCATTTCGGAAGCGAAAAACATAGATTTTTTTCCAGGAAATCAAAGGATGACAAATACTGAATTCTTTTTCAACCAAGTAGGGTTTATCAGTAAAAAAGTGTGGGGGTTAAAGATAATTTTTTCACTTTTCATATTGTATTTGTTCATAGCAGAGGATATTAACATTAATAATTGGATGTGGACTTTACTAGCAATCGCGGGACCTATTTTATGCCTATTTAATGCGAAAGAAATATGTAATGTATTTCAAGCCGGAATGCTTGAAATACAAATAGCTGCAAAACATTCATTTAGTAAAGTTTTAATGATACGTTTAATTGCTTTCGGTATTTTTGATCTATTTTTTTTGATTTGTAGTGCTACATTACTATCGATTGTAAAGGAAACAGTAATATGGCAGATTATTCTATATGGAACAGTCCCTTATGTAATAATGTGTTTTGGATGTATGTATATTTTAAATAAATGTCATGAAGAAAATATCTTACTATATTCAACGACCTGGGGAATATGTTTGAGTAGCAGCATTGTTATATTGAAAATATCAGGAGTGGAATTATTTGCGACATGTTATTTTGCTATTTGGTTAGTATTTGGAGTAATTGCAGTTAGCGGTGTTGGAGTGGAAATAAAGCAGTTGTTGAAAAAAACAGGAGGGAATTTGAATGAGATTAGTAATGGAACATTTATCTAAGCAATTTAAAAATAAAATTGCTGTTGAAAACATAGATACAGAACTTAGAGAAGGCGTGTATGGCTTTTTAGGAGCTAACGGTGCAGGGAAGACAACCTTAATGCAGATGATTTGTGGAATTATTGAGCCGACCGCAGGTGAAGTGAAAATTAACGGCGAAAATAATATACAGATGGGAGAACGATTTAGAGATATGCTAGGTTACTTGCCGCAAGAATTTGGATATACTCCTGGTTTTACGGCTAAAGATTTTATGTTATACATTGCGTCCATTAAAGGATTGCCTCCTAGATTTGCAAAAAGGAAAACAAAAGAACTGTTGAAACTTGTGAATTTAGAAAAAGATGCAGATAGAAAAATTAGGACTTTTTCAGGAGGAATGAAAAGACGACTTGGTATTGCACAAGCATTATTGAATGATCCTAAAATATTGATTTTGGATGAACCGACAGCAGGTCTGGATCCTAAAGAACGTGCTTATTTTAGAAATATTATTGCGGAAATGTCAAAGGATAAAATTATTATTATATCTACGCATATTGTGTCTGATATAGAGTATATTTCAGATCAAGTATTGATTATGAAAAAAGGAAAGTTTATTTTACAGGGTTCAGCCGAGGAATTGCTGAAAGAAGTAAAAAATGAGGTATGGTCGTGTAGAGTACCCAATAATCAATGGAGTAATTTTGAAAGAACACATTGTGTTGCTAATTCGCATGCAATGAAAGAAGTTATAGAAGCAAGGGTCATTTCGGTGTCATCTCCGATAGAAGGCGCAATAACTGTAGAACCAACTTTGGAGGATTTATATTTAAAATTTTTTTCTGATGAGATACAAGAAGAAGGAGCGTGCATTTAATGAGTGGGATGATCAAATATGAATGGAAAAAAATATGGAAGAGTAGATTGGCTCAATTATCTATAATTGGTTGCGGATTGTTTTTAGTGTTTTGCGTCTGGTCCAGTATTATGCAAATAAGTGCGACAAATGAAAAAGGTGAAAATTTTTCGGGAATGAGTGCCGTAGAAGTGATGAAGGATACGCAGAAGAAAATAGAATTAACACAGGAAAATGTTGATGAAATAGTAAGACAATATTTAAAGTACACTTCAGATCCTAATACAAATTCAGAAAGCGAAACATATCATTATTTGTCAGAAGAGGTATATAGAACATTTTACCTTCCGAACAGAGATTTATTGAGCTTGATTACTAATGTATATAGGGAACCGGGAAGCGGTAGCAGTATGAAAGAAGTTCTGGAAGAAAATGTTGGGAAAGATTTTCGGGAAGCACAAATAAAAAGAGACAACACATATATAGATTTGAAAAAAGAGCAGGGGCGATTAACGTCTAGTGAAGCAAATTATTGGAAAGAAAAGACGGGAAATTTGCAGGAATATCAATATGGTTATCACAAAGGCTGGAGTATGATTTTAGATACATTAACGTGGCCTGTGCTAATAATGATGATAATATGTATAGGAATTGCACCGATATTTGCCGGTGAATATCAGTCTAAATGTGACTCATTAATTTTATGTATGAAATATGGAAAAAGTAAGTTGATTTTTGCAAAGACTGTATCAGGATGGCTATATGCAACATGTGTTTACTGGGGAATAACATTGATTTATTCAAGTGTTTATATGATCTTTTTAGGGACACAAGGTGCAGATTTACCTATTCAATTAAAGTATCCAGCTATGTCTGTTGGATATAATCTTACAATGGGAGAAGCAGTAGGAATAGCATTATTGCTGGGATATTTCTTTACATTAGGAATTATGGGAATAACACTTTTTATGTCTGCTTTATTGAAAAATACTTATGCGGTTATTATTGTTGCATTTTTGCTGATTATAATTCCGACATTTTTATCACCTGATACAGGAGGATATGCATGGAGTCATGTATTATCTTTATTACCACCTAAAATAGCAGATTTTTCGTTCCAGTCATATACGTCATATAGCATAGGAAATATAGTATTGAGTTGGCCGATTATGGCAATTTTGATAAATGCAATAGTGGCAGTAATCTGTTCAGTTCTGGGATATATTGTTTTCCGGAAACATCAAGTAAATAAATAGCAAAGTTTTCAGTGGAGAGGCCTCTCCACTGTGTCTAGGAATACTCCCTAGACACAGTGATATAAGGATGTGAGGGATTGAAAAAAGAAAAAAATTATGTGATAAAGAACACTATATATTGTATAAAATACATTTGGAAAATTGATCGTAAATACATTTTATTAATGATAGTAATATCTATACTTACAAGTTTATTTAATATTATTAATCTAAGCATTTTAAGATATATAACAGAAACTATTGCGATGCAAGAAATGAGATATTTCTTGATGATTATAGGTGTAATGTTGCTGTTGTCAGTAGTGATTGCAATTATAAATGGAAGTGCAAGTTATTTATACGAACCATTATTACAAAACCGTATTATTGAAAAAATTCAGGGCGATATTTATGCAAAAGCAAAAACATTTAATTTGGAAGAATATGATAATGAAGAATTCTATGATTTGTATTATTTTGTGGCTGAGAACGGGAAAATTGGTATATTGAATGCCATTACTTTAACTACAGGGATACTTACTAGTTTAATGAGTGTTATAGGGATAAGTAGTATTATACTTCAGTATGACTTTCTGGTTATTTCTTGTGCGTTCATAGGTGTAGGAATATCCTGCATGTGTTCCATAAGAATGAAAAATCTTCAATATAAATTTAAGATTGAATCAATTCCTTATAACAGAGAAATAAATTATATACATCGAATATTTTATCTTCATGAATATATTAAAGAGATTATCACATTTAGCAATAGTAGAGTTTTTGAAAAAAAATATCAGGCTGCGTGGAGTGGAATGAATAAAATAACAAATAAATGGGGAAAACGAATTCGTATGCAGTACATAAGCATTATGCTAATTGACTCCATTACAGAAATATTTATTCTCATTTATTTAGGATATAATACAATATTTGGGAAAATACCTATCGGAGAATTTATTGTTTTATATACAGGTATCCAGCAGATGATTCAACAGATGAAGGCAGCCATTGCAAGTGTTCCAGAAATATATTCAAATGCATTAGACTTAGAAAAGTATTTTGAATTTATGAACAGAAGAACCAGAGAAGGGAAAGAAGAAGTAAATACGATTGAGAAAATCTGTTTTGAAAATGTGAATTTCTCATATGGGGATAGTAATAAGGATATTTTACATAATATCAATTTTTCTATTGGAAGGAACAATAAAAGAATTGCACTTGTAGGTAAGAATGGATCTGGAAAATCAACAATTATAAAGTTGCTGCTAGGGTTTTACGAAGGATATAGTGGGAACATTTATGTTAACGACAGTGAATTACGTGATTTATCTAAAAAGGATTATAGAAATAGACTTTCTATTCTGTATCAGGATTTTCGATTGTTTTCTATGACGGTGAACCAGAATGTTTCTATGGAATATGAGAATGAAGAAGAACAAGTAGATGGATTGTTAAAAACAGTAAATGTGTATGAGAAAATTAAAAATTTGCCATTAAAAAATCAAACTGTTTTGTCTAAAGAGTTTGATAAAGCAGGAATTTATTTGTCGGGAGGTGAACAGCAGAAAATAGGACTTGCTAGAACTTTATTTAGAACAGCAGATTTAGTAATCTTAGATGAACCTTTTAGTAGCATGGATCATATATCTGCGAATAAAATACTAAAAGAAATGGAAACAACATATCCGGATAAGATGATGATTTTAATAACACATGATTTACATGATTTGTCAGGTATGGATAAGATTTTAGTATTAGATGAGGGGCAAATAGTAGAAGAAGGAACAGAGAAAGAATTGATACTGAAGAAGGGAAAGTTTTTCCAAATGTGGAGAAGAGATCATACAAAGGAGGATGTGGAAAATGAACAATTATAAGGTTTATGAGCAGTTTTTTTCAAAAGTAGTTGAAGACGGGAATTATAGAAGGAGAGGAAAAGTATTTCAAACCAGAAATCGTTTTTACTATTATGATACTGGAACAGGAAAAGTATTTGAATGTGAGAAGGTTGTGTATGAGGTTTTGAAAAAACTTCAAGATACAAATGAATTTGGACGATTAAAAGAACTGGAGTTGAGCGAAAAAGAAATAGAAAGTGCATTAAAGCAAATTATGGAAAGTGTAAATAATGAGAATATTTTGAAAGCTCCATTGTTAGAAACCTTTTCTGGAGAACAAGTGACAGATTTAAAGAAGAGTTTGGAAAATAAATTGGGACAAATTACCTTTGAAGTAACACAGAAATGTAACTTGCGATGCGATTATTGCATATATCAGGAGGAAAATCCAAAGTTTCGGGATTTTTCACAACATGGAGATATGTCCTTTGAAATCGCAAAAAAGGTTATAGATTATTCATTAGATAAAATGAAAGATGAATTCTATATTACTTTTTATGGAGGGGAACCACTGCTTAATTTTAAATTGATCAAACAATGTATTGAGTATGTGAAATCCCTAAATTTGAGCAATACCATTATGTACTCGATGACGACAAATTTGACTTTGATGACTAAAGAAATAGCAGATTATTTAGCAGGAGTACCTAACTTTACTGTAGTTTGTAGCATTGATGGAAACAAAGAGTTACATGACGAACATCGTAAAGGTCCAGATGGAAGCGGAAGCTTTGAACGTGCTATGGAGGGATTAAAAAATCTTCGTAATGCTTATGGAGATAGGGACGAAAATATTATTGTAAATATGGTAATTACTCCACCGTATACAAGAGAACGCTTCGATAAGATTCAAGGATTCATTGAGGAATGTCCTTATATAAATGAAAGAAATACAATTATGTTTAGTTATGCAGATAATGGAAAGCGACATGATATAGACGAACTGAGAAGGAGAGAAAAAATAGAAAATAATATTCAATTTATGGAACGATACAATCCGATTCAATGTTGGTCTATTGAGAAATTCCAAGATATAGAAGAACCAAATAGGATTTTTACGTGGGGAAGTATGTTAAAAGGTTTATTAAAAATACAAAAAAGAGGATTATCAGATACACCAATGAAAAAATACTATTTTAATGGATGCTGCATACCAGGTGGAAGACGCTTATATATAACGGTTGATGGTGAATATCATATCTGTGAAAGAATTGGTGAAGCTCCAAATATCGGAAATGTTATGGATGGAATTAATATTCCTAGAATACAAGAAAAATATATTGATGAATATATAGAACAGTCACGAAAATATTGTCAAAATTGCTGGGCAGCTCATTTATGTGGCATATGCTATGCGTCTTGTTATGACGAAAATGGCTTAGATATGGATACAAAGAAAATTCGTTGTATCAGTGAAAAGTTTGGAATTGAAAACCAGTTGATTCAATACCACGAAATTTTAGAAAGAAATCCTAAATTATTAATTCCTTTAAATGAAATGGAATTGGATTAGATATAAGGATATCAGATTTACTGATTATCTTTGTATAAAAATACAAAAGAAAGGAGGAGATTGCATGAAACTCACAAATCCTGTAGGAAGAAATGTATCATTAAATGCTGATAATGATATCAATCCTAGAGCGTGTATGTGCCGTAATGGTTTTGCACTTTCTAGTGCGTTAGGTGACAGTGATAACTGCAGCAACTGCGGTTGCAACTGCTGGCCTTGGAATCATGGTTCTAATGCTTCCACAGCAAGTAACGCAGACAGAGCAAGCGTGTAAATTAGCATGATACAGGTAGAAGGGTGTCGCAAAGTTATCAAATTAGATGATTGAGCGACACCTTCTTCTGATATATTTAGAAAAAAATCTGGTTCTTCGAGGAAAGATTTTTATTAAGGGGATGATAATTCCTCATAGGCAAGTAAATCCGGAGGAACCTTTTCTTCACCCGAAAGGTTTGCTACATTCCGAAAATATAGGCGATAATAATGTCCAGATAAAAGGCGGATATTTTTATCGAATGTAAAGTGATATTCTTTCTGGTCAGTGGACCGGAAAATAATTTTCTGTTTCTTGGTAAGTGGGCTGACTTCACGTTTTGTACAGGTTCCAGTTAATTCGGTATAGTCATGCATCTTGATGGTATGTAGCAGACTCACAATTCGTATGGCAGTTCCAACACCGATGCAAAGACTCATGAGGAGAAATATCTGGTCATCTGTTACAAATCCGTAAATACATCCAAATAAGGCACAGAAAAAGCCGATTGCCCCATGGACAATCAGCTTATTAAGAAATGGTTTTGGCATAATTTGCTCCTTCCTATAATTTTTCAAATGCAATCTGTTTATTGAGGTACAAATTACTGATGGCTTCCAGTACAGGATAACCGGCATGGGTGAATTGGATATCCTGTGCCAGGGTACGGAATGTTGCATCCGAGGTTTCATAGAGCTGCGTCAAAAGTTGCTCTGTATTTTGTGGATGGATGCCCTGTTCTACACAGGTTACAAGCTCTGCCGTAGAAATCTGTACTTTTTTTGCTATTTGGAGTACCGTGTCCTCTATAGCAGTCCGTGCCGGCTTTTTTAGATAATGGATCAGTTCCTTTGTGTGCAGTTTTTTCTTCATGCAGAGATAGATGCAGGTAAAAAGCCGTACTGAAAAACTGTCCTGCAATGGGCTGATATAAAGTTCTCCTAAGAGGCGGTACAGGGCATCCACACCAGTTAAACCATCCCCTTTTACAATCAGTCCCCGAAGCTGCAGGCGATTCAGGTAAGGTTCAATGGGGATATTTTCCGAACGGTGATGTTTTTTCAAGCGTTCAGAAAAAGCAGACTGCAATTCATGGATCTGTCGGATTTGAAATGCGAGGCTGCTCCACAGAAAGAATTCTTCTTCTGTCAGTCCGTATTCCTGCCGGTTATTGATAACAGTCGGTGTTCTATGTTCCTTTATGGAATCCTGGAATCGTAGGATTCCGACTGCAGTATAAAGTGTCAGCATAATCGTTCTCCCTTCAAGATAAAAGAGTATATAATTTGGTATCCTGCTGTAAGTATTTCCGGGCTTTGCTTTGCCATGCCCGGACATGATTCATTGGGACACCATAATGTTTGGAAATTTCTTGGTTGGTATATCCTTTTTGCTGCAGGAGCAGGGCATGTATTCCTTTTCTGAGTGTATTGCAGCTTCCCGCTTCTAAGGACTGCAGGTGCTTATAAATGGGTTCCTGGTTCATACATTGTTCCTGCCACAGTTCTGTTTTGGGGTCTACAAGCAGGGGTTCCATGTCAAATTCGGAAGATGCATACATGGAACAGGTGTATTTTCGTTCTTTTTGCAGTTTTCTCCAATAACTGTAAATGGCATTTCGTATGGCAACTCTGGCGTAAACCGCAAAGGGACGGGTGTTGTCATAATTCATGGCGGCTTTGCATAAAGCTAAGTTTCCGGCTTGCAGAAGGTCTTGCTGCTCATCGTATGAGACATAAGCACAACGGGTAGTCAACTTTTTTACCATTTCAGGTACCAAATACAAGTACTCCTCTGTCAATCGGCGTTCATCATCTGTCATCGGGATGATCATGCATATCCCCCCCTTTCAACCAATGGCCCTGAGAGGGATATGGTTATTCTCCAGAATCTTCATGGATTCCAGAATCAGTTGATCACACATATAAGTGCTAAATTCTCCGATGTGTGCTTCCTTGGCAGTCAGACAGAATTTATCAGCAATCCAACGATAAGCCTCCGATTTCGTAAAGATGTGGTTTAGCCATATCTGGTCAAACACCCGGTGTGCTTGGATTCTTTTTTGACGAAGCTCTTTGTTTGCCAGTTTTCCTTTGGCATTGGTAGTGCCAGGATGAACTCCTACATAAGAATTACACTGTGGGAAGTGACTGCACACATAGAGTTTTCCATCTTTCGCTTTATTTCCATATACATAGGACGCATCCCTTAAAATTGCGATGCTGCCGCAGTATGGGCAGCGGATTTGTTTCTGTTTCATAAAGATTCACCTCGCTTACGTGTTTTATACGTATATTGTAAGAAAGCAGGTGATGAATTCCCATAGGATGGGCATAGAAACTACTCCCAGATTCGGACTAAATGGCACAAAATGGCAGAAAATCTAAGAATAGAACAGTGCCTTGATAAGCGGAAAGAAACCGCTGTCTACAAAACGTGAGTAATTTACTGGTGTAAAGATGAACCCTGCACAGAAAATCCGGATGACATAAACAGAAATCAGAGCTATACATAGCCGATACAGATTTCTGGTGCGTCTGCTCCAGGGCTTTCTAGGACGAAACTTCAGGTACAGGATTAAAAGTGCAGGAATAAAAATAAAGTTCGTAAATATTGTATCGATTCCTTGAATCATAGCAGTGAAATTCAACATAAAATCGCCTCCTTTCTTATCCTGTACGCAGAAAGTGCCAAAAGTGCAACCTTTTACCAGTGATAATGGGATGCTTCCTGATGCCGCAGTAAAGCAAAACAAGGACATGGCTTATCGGTCAATGCTTCTTTGGTAAAGTAGAGTCCATATAAGGACTGAAACTGTTCCAGTGTTATGGCGGACAGACATTCCGTTGGTTCCGGTATGCGGGAGAAGAGCATACGGGCATCTGCCATGGGCAGGACACAAGGACGGCCGTTTTCATCTGGATGATATAAGAAGTGTGGGCCATTACAATAACCTGGGGTTTTACAGGAAACGCAGCGAACATAAATACAGGAATGCCAATTTCCATCACAAATATCTAAAAAATGCCGGATGTGTTTGGCATCGGCATTACAACGAGATTGTTCCATATTCATCACCTTTATAACAGGCAGCCGTAATAAGCTGCCTGTGAGCATATCTATTGATAGTTACTTATCTTTTTTCCGCTTACGGATATATAAGATACCAAATCCTGCAGCAAAGAGGAGTGCGGCACCTGCCAGTAAAAGATAAGGAAGAATGGTTGTTTCATCTCCGGTCTTGACTGGTTTGGAAGGTTCAGGTGTGTCTTTTGGAACTTCCGTAAGTTTTATCGTCTGTCCTTTATCGTCCAGATCCTCATGGGAAGCAATTTCAAGTGCTGTTTCTCCTTCAAGGGAAAAAAGTTTTTCAAAAACGACTACATCATGTCCAGCCAATGTGCTTCCATCAAAAGTGAAGATGACTTCGACAGAACCATTGGAATCCTTTAGTGTAAATTCTGTTTCTGCCGTGACAGGTTTTCCATCAATCAGAACTTCCTTTTGGGTTGTTTTGTCCATCAGTGTGCCGACCAGTTTGTATGGAGTATCCGGAATCAGATTTTGGTAGGATACGGTGTCAATGATGGTTACTTCTTTCGTAGCAACGGCTTCCTGATCCCCATCCGCTTTGTCCTTCGCAGTAGTTCCAATTCCTGGGAAGTAGATAGACTGTTCATGGTCTTCTATATCGGCGTGAACAGCAATCTCTTTTTCCTGATACGTTAAAGACTCAAAGACAACAATTGTTTTGCCGGACAGGATGCTGCCATCAAATGTAAAGGTAAGTTCAATACTGCCAGAGGCATCTTCAGGAGTAAAGGTCGTAGTGGCAGTAATCGGTTTACCATCTGCTTGAAGAGGTTCTTTTGTCTCTTTGTCCATCAAGGTACCGGTAAGTGCATACTCTTTTTCTGGAATTAGGTTACTATATTTAACCGTGTCAACGATAGTAATCTCTTTATCGGTTTTGGCAAAATGATCTCCGTCTGCTTTATCTTTTGCAGTAGTAGCGATTTCTGGGAAGTAGATGGTCTGCCCATTATCTTCAAGATCTGCGTGTGTTGCAAATTCTTTGCCGTCATAAGTAGCAGATTCAAAAACAACTACGGTTTTTCCGGCAAGGGAAGTCCCATCAAAAGAAAAAATCACATCTACCGTTCCAGAGGATTCTTTAGGAGTAAATGTGGTTTCGGCAGTAACCTCTTTCTTATCTATTTCGACAGGTTTTCTGGTTTCTTTATCCATAAGGGTTCCAGTCATAACATATTCTTCGCCGGGCAGAAGATTTTTGTAAGCTACCGTATCTACAAGGGTAACTTCTTTATCTGCTTGGGAAAGATTCATATCTGTTTCCTTATCTTTTGCAGTGGTCCCGATTTCTGGGAAATAGATAGTCTGATCCTGATCTGTAATGTCCGCATGAACAGCCAGTTTTAAATCCTCCTGGTACAGTTCCTCGAATACTACGATTGTTTTGCCCTTCAGAGAAGAGGCATTGAACGTAAAGGTCACTTTTGCAGAACCAGAAGATTTTTTTGGTTTGAAGGTGGTTTCTGCTGTGACAGGTTTTCCATCTATTTCAATTGGCTTTCCGGATTCCTGATCCATCAGTGTGCCGATGAGCTTATAAGACTGTCCCTTCTTTAAGCCTTCGTATTCTACGGTATCAACCAGAGTGATTTTTTCTTCTGGTTTGGCAAAGTGGGAGTTGCTGTCTTTGTCAAGGGCAGTAGTTCCAATGGTAATCTGATCATCCGTTAAAGTTCCCATATCCACGACTACGTGATTTTTATATACAGAGACCTCAATTTTTAAGAGATTCATACCTTCATTGGAATCGCAGCGTTGTTCTTCCAAAATATAGGTATCATAAATCAGGGCTCCTTTGGTATCATCAGGTTTAGAAGAGCCAAACCAGATTCCGTCTTCAGAAGTTTCCCCACGATTGGTATTTGTAGTGTGCTTATTCCATTCTGAGGAAGTACTGGCATAGCCATTTTTGTCTGTTACAATGGTATGACTTTCTCCTGTAGTTTTGGAGGTAATGGAAAATGGGACATTTGCCAGCCGGTTTAAATCTCCGTCAGAGACCTTTACGAATTCTAAATCGCCACGGATTACCTGATTGGAAATCGCTGTTTCGTTTGCAGTTAAATCCAAAATTTTCCCATTTTCTGTGACATGAAACTCCTGAGAGAGTTTTCCCTCGTTCAAATAACCTTCCGGTGCTTTTGTCTCATCAACCCTGTAATGTCCATAAGGGAGCGTATCTTTTTTGGTGGAAGCAAGCCCCTTTTCATCTGTCTTCAAAGTGAGAACTACTTGATCTTTTTCGTAAAGGGTTTCATTCACAAGAACAGGATTTGGACCAAGATTGGTGATTGTAAATTCTGCATCCTTCAAAGAAGCACTTCCCTGTGGTTTGGCTTCTTCTGTTTCCAGATCCCGTTTTTGGATTTTGACGCCGCCACGGATAATCTGGTTAGAAACAGAAGTCTCTTCTGTTGTTAAATCTACGATTTCTCCATTTTGGGTGATGTCGAATTCAAGAGCCTTTGAACCATCGGTCAGGTATCCGGAAGGCGCTTTGGTTTCTTCAATCCGGTAATGTCCAAGGGGCAGGGCATCAGCGGCACTTGCAGCAATACCATGTACATCCGATTTGATCGTAAGCACTGCCTGACCATTTTCATAGAGCTTTCCATCTACCCATACCGGCTGTTTGTTCAGAGTGGTAATGGTAAATTCGGCATCTGCAAGAGATGCGGTTCCTTGTGCTTGTGTTCCCTGAGTTTCCAGATCCCGCTTCTGAATTTTGACGCCGCCTCGGAAGACCTGTTCTTCGACAGAAGAAGCGTTATAAATAGAGATAGTTTCTTCCGTACCGGTACTGGTGATTTGCTGCACGAAAACAGATTCGTTTGGAAGATAGCCGGCAGGGGCTTTGGTTTCCTGTACGGTTACTGTACCCAGTGGGAAGCAGACGGTCTTTCCATCACTGGCATAGAAAAATTCATCACCGGATACCAAATAATCTTTTGTAAAATGGATTTCTCCAGAGGCATCTGTTTTCAATATCCAGGTGCGAACCGGTTTCTTTCCATTTGCTCCGGGATCGGTAGCTGACTGCTCTGTATAGAATTTTATTGTAAATTCGGCATTAGCGAGAGAGCCGGTTCCCTGTGCAGAATTTTGCTGGGTGTCAGCATCCAGCTTTTTAAGGAGCAGTTTTACGGGATTATTTTGAGGAATATCCTTTACCTTTACGGTAGATGTTCCTTCTGCTTTTACCGTAACATTATGGGCGGAAGTATCTATAGCAAACCCTTCTGGGGCACTGATTTCTTTAACGGTGTAACTTCCTTCTGCCAGTTCTTTGGATTTTGCATATCCTTTTTTATCGGTAACAAGAGTTTCTACCAGTTCTTCCCCTTTGTAGATTCCGTATTTGGCTCCTTCTAAAGAGTAATTGCCATTTTTATCGGAAATATCGGTATTGGCAGAGGATTTCTGCAGTTCGATAAAGCCGTTTGGAACCTGATACCAGCTTCCTGCAAAAGTTTGGGAAGCATCGCCAGGAACGATAAAAGCACGGAAGGATTCTGGTGGGGCAGGAAGCCCTTCAATGGCGTTGGCAACTTCCAATGCTTTGTCAATATAATTTTGGGGTGCACCATGAAAGGCACCAGTGTCCCCATTATTTCCTGCATGGATATAGGAAACGACCAGATGACCAATGACATAAGAATTGTCATCGGACCATCCTTGGAAATATTGATCTTTTATTACCTTTTCATAACCATATCCACCGTTTAAGTAGTAAAGAGCTTTTCTGAGTGGGGAATTTTTTCCCAAAAGGTTATAAGGATACTTTCCGGAAGCCGGTGTTTTCTTTAATGGTTCTACGCAATAAGCCGTGTTATTGCCATCAAAGCTCATGCGGGAAGTATAATAGTCCCCATATTGAATTTTGGCTCCTGCCTTATAATCAATGGTTCCATCTGCAGCATAAGCGGTATGGGCATTGAAAAAGAGTGTGCTAAAAAACATCGTGACACAAAGAAAAAGGGCGGTTAGCCGGATATGAGGTTGTTTTGCTGGTTTTAACATAAATCTCCTCCTTTGTTAAAAAGAAAAGCAGCCACATTCGGGCTGCAGATAACATTAACCGACTTTTTTATCCTGGCGTTTCAAGATTTCCAGGAGTTCCTGTCGGTCTGTGGTAATTAATTCTTTTTCCAGGTTGGAAGCTTTAAATTCCACAGTGATATTATTGTTGTTTGTTGAGATCAGCCCGTTTCCACGTTGGAAATGGGTGATATTCATAACTTCGGTTTCGGAAAGACGAAGAATGGTTTTTACACGTTGTGCCTCTTCATCTTCCATGTTAAGAATAATTTTGGTTTTACAGTTATTGATAATGCCTTTCCCATATTTTCCGTCATCAAGAGCAAAAAAGTCGTTGAGATCCTGGGTTGCAAAAATACCGGCACCAGAGTATGCCCGGATGATCTTGGCAATCTCCAAAACGAATTCAGCGGCCAGGCGGTTACTGGAGGCACCGATGAGCTGCCATACTTCATCTACGAAAATGGCTTTTTCTTCGGTACGATTTTCTTTGGCTTTATCCCATACATAGTCCAGAGCAACAAACATCCCTACCGTTAAGAGATCACTGGAACCAGTCAGCTCTGAAATGTCCAAAACGGTATATTTATTGGTCAGATCTACATTGGTCTGCTGGTTAAAAGAGGAAGCAGAGCCATGGACAAGACGGTTCAGGATGTGAGCCAGTCGTTTGGTATCTTCGGTTTCCATCAAAACATCATATACATCGCCAAGAATTGGCATCGCTTTATAATGATCCGGGTGTTTGGGATCAATGAGGGATTCATTCTTATGGGTGATTCCCTTTCTTGCATAGGTTTTAATCAGTGCTTCGTCCAAAAGCTGTTTTTCCTCATGGCTCATATCTGGAATGAGCAGAGAAAAGAAAACGTGCAGACGTTGAATCTTACTGGCTAAGGCAGATGCGTCTAAAGTTGGACCGTCCAGCAGCTCATTGACAGAGTTATCTACTTTTCGGATTTCCATGACATTGATGCAGTTTTGGCTGGCAGGAGAAATCTGGATAAAGGTTCCTCCTACATTTCTGGCAGCCCGATAAAACTCATGACCTTTTAACGGTGCGATGATAAATACCTGGATTCCTTTACGCCGCATACGAAGTGCCATAGTCTGCATGGTAAAGGTTTTTCCGGATCCAGAAGTGCCAAGAATCGCAATATTGGAGTTTTTATATTGTTTGGAGTCAAAAATATCAGCAATCACTAAAGAGTTGTTATGCTTATTTACTCCAAATAGGATGCCGTTGTCATCGCAAATGCTGTAGCTGACGAAAGGATAGCAACTGGCAGCTCCGGTGGTTAAGACATTTCGTTTTGAGAGTTCATAGAGCTTCTTATCCAGGTTTACAAGAGGAAGGGAAGATAAAAATCCCTGTTCTTGCAGGAAGTAACAAGACCGCAGATCCATATCCTGTGAGATGAGAAGTTTTTTCATCTCCTGAATCCGCCATTGCAGTTCTTCCAGATCACCTGCCGTAATCGTAATCAAAAGATTCATGTAATAGAAATCTTCATTATTAGCAAGTCCCTGTTTGAGGAAATAGCCGGAACGGATGGCAGAATCCAGATCATCAAAATCCGCATTGGTATCAGAGGCATCTTTGATCTTTGAACGGTTGATCCGGATTTGCTGTCCAAGACGTTGCTGGATCTTATCTTTGGGCTGTTTATGCAGAAAAAAGTCAATGTCAATTCCTTCGCCAGCATTGATAAGCAGGGACAGCCAGCCTGGCATTACTTTTGCTTTGTAACCATCGCACGGCACCAGCAGGTAAGAATGGTAGATGCCATTTACCAGCACATAGTTGCTGTGCTTAAAGTCCAAAGACTCTGGTGCAATGAATTCATTGATATGGATGTTATCCACTTCCTGCTCACGACCAGATTCCATATAGCGGGTAAGTACCTGGTTAATCCGTTTTGGCAAAGGGGTTTCGGTACATTTGGTACGGTTCAGTAAAGTGTAGAGTACATCGGTTGTAAACTCATCTTCATTGTCATGAACCAGCACATCGTTGCCGCATTGATATAGAAAGGTTTTAGCGGTCTGTGCAGCAGTCTCCAAAGCCGCCAGGATTTCCTTTTCCTCCACCTTCCGATTCACATTGAAAGGTTCGTATTCAAAGATTAGGAAAAAACGTCTGGAAACCGCTTCTCTGGAACTTAACTGCCGGACAAATTGGATATAGTCTTTTTGTAACTGCCGGCAGTTAGGATCTGATTCCCGTTCCATTTCCAAACGGGACTGTTCCAGATGTTTGTTGATATCCGCTTTTTTGGAGATCATCTTAATCTGCAGTTTCACAGGACTGATTTTTAGGTAGGAGATGAAGCTGAAAATGATCCCCTGTTGTTCCCTAGCACTGCGTAAGAGGAAATTGATCGGTTCAATCTCCAGAATTTTTACATAACGATGGTCTGTCGTGTAGATAACACCATTGGCAATTTTATCAATAGGAAGATAATCTTCTAAGGTGATTTCTTTTCGTTTTTTCTTTTTGCTTTTCCCAGAAGCAGCAGATGACTGGTTGGAAGCTTTATTCGCAGTTCTTTCTTTTTTTCGTTCATCCAAAAGTTGCTGCTTTATCTGTTGTTTTTCAAGTTTTGCCTGCCTTTTCGCACTTTTACGTGCAGCGTTTTGTTCTTTTTTTAATTGTCGGGACTCAAATTTAAGAATCCGGATGTCTTCACGAGCCTGTTTGCGTATTCCACGTTTTGTAGAAGTGTCAAACTGCCGACGTTCTTTTTTTTTAATAGCAGATGATTCTTTTGTCTCCTCTTCGGAAGACATCTGTGAGCAGTTCTCTTCAGAAGAAGATTCTGCAGGTTGTTTTGGATGCCGTTTGCGTTTCTTGGTTTTGGGTTCTTTGTTGCGGGGCTTTTTTATCCGGTACTTTTTTTTCGGCTCCGGATGTACATCCATACGGTAAATAACCCGGCGGTTTTTCAGAAAACGCAGAGCGTTCATTAAAAACGCAGTAATGCTTTCCCCACCGATTCCAATTAGAGAAATCATAGCTGCAGGCAGAGCAGTCATACAGAGAATAATAATCCTGACAGTGAGTGTCAGAGGCAGATTGATAACAGGAATGGTGATCAGGATTGCTAGGATACCGCCTTCGATGGCATTACGGATTTTAAACATTCCGCCCATAAAGGTCCCTTTTTCTATAAAATTGCGAGGGATGAAGACAGGATGTTGTTCTTCAGTATTGTTCATGGATGCACCTCCTTTGGTTCTTCCATGGAAGGAGTTTCAGGAACTTCTGTGACAGGGGCAACTTTTTCCGAATTCACGGAGGTATCGTCATAACCTCCTTCTTGCAACTGTTCAATTTCCTCTGTTGTGATGGAAGGAAGTTTGTCATCTGTCGGACGTTCATAGATGATTTCTTTTCCAGAATCAGGGGTACGTTCCTCACCGAAAAAGAATCTTCCAGTAGAGGAAGTGTAGTACACAGGAAGAACGGACTTATCCGGAAGCTGGAACAAAAAATTAATATCAGAAGCATTGGGATAGGTAGTATCATCAGCAAGGAAACGGATGGAAGTTAGAGATATCTGTTTTACGTTTTTAAGATAGGAGGTCAATTCTTCCTGAAAAAGTTTCACCTGTTCCTTGGAGAAAAAGTCTTCCAAAGCTTCAAAATCCTGAAAGCTTATGGATTCGTTATTTTCTGCTTGTTCTGTCTCGGTATTTTCATTATTATCGTGTTGAGTATTTTCTGTCTCGGATTTTTTGTTTCCTTTTTGGGATTTCCAGATGGAGGGAAAGACAAATCCGATGATAATTAAAAAGGCCATCATAAAGATAGCCAGAATTGCTTTTTTTCTGTTCATAAGTGTCTCCTTTATTTTTTAGCGAAGATCCAATAGGCATTTGCGGTTGCATGCACTTCCGTCATCATATCGAATTCACGGTTGATGTAGTTTTTGGAGGAACTGTCATTGGGATCATTGACTAATACTTTACCTCCAGCCGTTACACCACGAAGGACAATAAAATGTCCGCCACTGGTAAAAAGCCCAGCTCTTTGGGAACTGATGACCGGATGACCTTCAGATAAAGCCTGAAGTACCTGGTTGGGATCACTGGTCTGTGTGACAGCCCCACACCCAAAATGATCGGACGCTGCCTGGAAATAAGACCAGTAAGTGCCGACTCCTGGTTTGTAATAGGAATTTCCGCACCAGGATATTGCATCAATAGGTGTAATGGTAGTGCCTGTAAGATAACTGGCAATCATAGCAAAGCTTGTCGGACCGCATCCGCTGCTGGCGATGGAACCCCCGCCGTATGGAATGTTTCCATAGTCTGTCTGGAGATAGTGTGGAATCTGCATGCCGTTTGCGGGATAGCTGCCGCCACTGGCAGTAATTTGGTAATACCGAAGGACATGCTCCACATATTCTTTATCACCATACCGGTCATAAGGCCAGCTTGGTCTTGCACACATCATATCAGAGTAGGCAATCGCATTTTCTTTGGTATAACCACCGTCACGCTCCATTGCCCAGTCAATGTATGCAGAACCGTAGTTGTAACCCTGAAGAGCCAGTTTAATCCGGTCTAAGTCCGTAGGTCCGGTACAGCCGGCTTTGTCGAGGGCATATTTTAATTCCTGAATACCACATTCAATGGAGTATTCAGGATCTGTAATCCCATTTGGCACATGGGGATAGCGGGTATTAAATCCACCTTCCGCTGCTTGCATAACATCCAGCCCTCGTCCGCCAGATTCCTGCATCATGACTGCCAGGATTAAATCCACATAATCACTCATACCATATTTCGCAGCGGCTCTTTCTACAGCAGGGCGGTAGGACAATACCTCATCACTAAGATTGATAGCAGCTACTATGCCGGAAGAAGCAGTTCCAAAGAAAGCAGTCAGATTTTCTGCATAGTTTTTGGCAAGTTCTTTCTGCTTGTCTGTAAGATGGAATACATGGTCTGCAAAATAGGAATCCCCAGCATAAACAACGGTATAGGTGTGTTTCGTAAAAGTAACCGTCTGTGTTTGTGCCTGTCCCTGTTCTGTGCCGGCTTCTCCTTCTGCACCGCCATCAACGGTAACTTCCATGGTAACTGTTTCGGTTGCTACATCATAAGAAAAAAGTCCTTCTTTGTTTTCACGGATGAGTTTCTTTAATTGGTTTAGGTTGATGTTTTTATAGTCATCCTGGCTGGCACAAAATTGTGAAATCAGCAGATTGGCATTGACGGAGATGCTGTATGTATAGGGATCATTGATGGATGCAGTATCACCTTGTGGAAGACGGGAAATTGCTGCATGGATCTCTGCCAGAATGTCTTCATGGCTTTCTTCTAACACTACAACGATGGCTTCACGGGAAGCACGGATGTTTTCACTGATCATAGAGTTGCTGTTTAGCACATCGCTTTGGTCGGTCAGACTTCCAAAGATCAGACCAGGGAGCATCACAATAAATAAAACCGGAAGCAGCAGTATGGCGAGAATAACAAGAAGAATTTTAGCGAACTGATTCCGGTTGGCTATGACTGCGCCAATCGCTGCTGAAAAAGGCCCGCCAAGGGCTGCACCATATCCTGCTTTGGAGAAAGTGGCTGCTGTTTTTAAGGACTTTAGATGAGAAATGGTACTGGAGCCTACATCCATTGCTTCGTCAAGTCCAGAGCGTTCTGTATCCATCACTAAATCCGATCCTTTCTTGGAGGAGTAGGGGGAAGCTTTTGGACAATGGATTCGTTGTAGGCTATCTTTCCATCGCCAGCATCATAAGGAATTTTGGATACCGTATTTTCAGCATACTGTTTGTACCAGGTAGCTCCGTCTACAGATTGAACAGTTTCATAGGTTCCCTGGGTAGGAGCCGTATATTGATCGGCATGGTACATAGCAAATTCCCGGCTGTCCCCATTGGAACCGGACTCAACTCCTGTTATCCTGCCGCCGCCAATCTCAACATTGGTATAGGAATGATCCGTTTTATCTTCATTTTGAATTCCCATGTAGGATTGAAATGCAGAAACAGCCCCATCACCTTTGATCGAGCCAACTTGACCATAGTTTCCTTGAGCAATATTGCTGATAACGTTATTGGCAAAATCTCCGCCCTTTTCAAGGGAAGACTGATAGAGTGCATTTCCGATACTTGGCCCTTCGGTATATCCGGTGGCTGCATTTACCGCAGAACGCTCTGTCTGCCTTCCAACGGCTCCGGCTAATCCTCCGGAAAGGAAAGAACTTTGTACTGCAGCACTTCCGGGAGAGGAAGAATGGGAACTACTATGGCTTCCACCTCCATGCCCTCGAAAGGAACTTGCAAGACCTCTTCCGGCGATTAAAAGTTCAGCCATCATATTTCCACCAGTATTTCCAACATTGACTCCCAGACTTGCCATAAAGCTGTCAATCTTTTGAGAAACCTTCAAAAAAGCAATGGCACACAGAAACCAGATAAAGACATTACCGGTTACCGTTTCTTTTCCCTGTGCATCTACAGCTTGCTGTACCTCTGCTTCTGTAAGTTCAGCGGCAAAGACCGGCATGGAAGTTACAAGAATCAGACAAGAAATCAATAGCAGGCTGCAGAGCAGTGTTTTCTTATGTTTCATAATCTCCTCCTTCCTAGAGTGATAAAGGGTTTGCAAGGAATGTTCCGACCATGGAAGTAAACAGCCGTAAACACCAGGCGTTCATTAAAAGCAAAAAGAACTGTCCGCCGAGCATACGGCACCAGCTCTTAAAAACATTTCCGGTAGCCTGGGAAGCACCCGTGGAAAACGCAACAGGTGCGGTGTAGACCAGAACTCCAAGCAGTATATAACGTTCCGCAGCTTCAAAAAGCAGCTTGATGTAATTCCAGGCAAGGATCAGTACCAGTATGAGGGCAACAATGGCAACAGCACCGTTGGCACATACCCCCAGGATTACTGTAATCACAGAATTGAATTTGGCAAATTCCAGTGGTGGAAGATCTTCAGTCAGAATCCAGCTATACGGGGTTCCTGCAATATTCAATAGAAGATCCACGATGTCTTTGGCATAAAATGTCAGGAAAAGGAACATAAATGTCCGCAGTGATAATTTGATTGGATCTTCAGCGTCAATCCCTGTCCCCATAAAATAATTCTTAAAAAGCTGCCAAACCCAGTTTAAAAGGATGAGTCCGATAGCCAGTGCCAGAAAAATCTGGTACATTGTTTCCGCTGCTGGAAAATACCGGAGAAAAGTATCCATGGAACATCCCAGTGCACCCAGAACAGAAGTAGTAATCAAATCCAGAATGTTCATGACCTGTTCGGCAATCCATTCTACAATTCCGTCAAGTATTCCCATGACAGAGCCACCTCCTTATCTGCATTATCCATTCCACTGACCGCCGGCAAAGAACGGAGTGATGTAAGCCATGATAAATCCCAGACCATTGAGAATCGCCCATGTAATGATGATTCGTTTGAGCCATGCCCTGGATTCATCCACGGTTTTTCCGGATTTGGAAAAATTCATCAAAAGCAAAGCAACCGATGCAGTTACAACAGCCGCAATGGTGGAAATCAGGATAATCTGGTTATATACGTCTTTCATGATTTCTGAAGCTTTGTCCCAGATGGTAGCAGCCATAACTGGTTGTACATTACAGGCAATCAGAGTGAAGACAAGGAAGGCAGTATAGAGATATTTTCCATAGTTCCGATGATGTTTCATGCCCGGTGGGGCTTCTTTGTGTACATGGTTTTTCAAGTAAATGAACCTCCTTCATAAAAAGAGGGCAAAGTGAGATCTTTCACTTTGCCCTGGCTTATAGTTTTCCTGCCTCATAAAAGCTTCAGTCCGGTCAATACGGAGGAACGCTTATTCCATATTTAGTTGTGATACTCCTTTCCATGCACTAAAAAACGCAGCTTGCACCAGAAAAGAGGCATTCTCTGGAAAGCTACGTTTTCGCTACATATAATTTTGACAGTATCATTCTAACATGGGTAGATTTCCCTGTAAATCGCAGAAGTGTGCCAAGTTGAGCCAAGATGAGGAAAGAAATGTGACAGAAGAAGATGTGTGATAAATTACTGAAAAAGGCTAATATGAAGAAATGCCAAAGGACATATTCTGTTATAATAGTCCTTTGACATTTTCTACTTTCTATCTTTTTCTAAAATATTCTGTATTTTATGTTCGTCATAAGAAGGAAGTACATCTTCTAAGGTTCCATCGAACATAGCTGCATATACTTTTTTATCTGCTCGTAATTGATATTTTTCTAATGGATTGAGGATAGATTCTCCTTTATCATTTTTTATAACAAAACATATTTCATCGTTACGAAGAATTTCTGCTGCTAACAAGCGTGATTCATGGCTTGTAATAATTAGTTGGGTGTTTCTTTCTTCTGCCATTTTGAGGAATAGTTCAATTATTCTAGTCGTCATAATGGGATGGAGGCAGCGATCCATTTCATCAATAACAAAAGTACGTCTATCAGAAATTTTAAGAAGAATTTCTATTAAATCCAATAAACGTGCAGTACCATCGGATTCTTCTTTTAAATTAAAATAGATAGATTTTTTTTCATGGCTAAATTCAATTGTTTTGATTACAAGATTATTATTTTCATCTAACTCAAAAGTATAAAATTCTTTATAAGATCGGAGCATGATGGAAGGGTCATGCTTTTCATTTCCTGCTTTGTCTTTCTCCAGATCCGAAATAACTTTGTTGAATAATTCTTCTGGGATTTTATTTCTAATAACATCTACAGGGACCTCTACTATTTTTAAATCACTTATACCTGTTCCAAGAGCATTTAAAAGATTAGCAATTTCGTTCAGGTTTGAATGTGAAAAATAAGGATATCCAGTAAGGATGCTGTCGGGGTTACTTACGGTTAGTAAACTCCCAAACCAAACATATACTTTACGAAGAATTCTAAGTTCAGGATTATCTTCATACATTTTAGCCTTTCCATGATTAATGATTGAAAGAAAGAGTAGCTCAGAATCAGCTATGCTATCTTCACCGTATATGTTTAATTTTTCAATTCCAGAAGTAGCTTTGAAATAGTCACCAACAAAAAAGGTACCATCTAAAAGATTACGGCAAAAAATTTGTCGTTGGACATTTGTTGGTGTTATTTCATAAAGATATTCTCTTTGAATCGAGCCTGTTTTAAGTAGGACAGAAAATCCATAAACAATATGCTTGTTTCCTAGAAGTAATTCGACCTCAAATGAAGAAGGAAGCGATTGGTTGCAAGGCTCCTGCCTAAAGTATTTATTTGTAAATCCATTTGGTAAACCATTTATAACCATGTCCTGAACAAATTGAAAAGCCTCTATTAAGTTAGACTTTCCAGAGGCATTTGCTCCAAAGATCGCTTCACATTTCGTTAATTTAATATGTTTATCTTTGTATACTCGCTTAGAATTTTTTCGTGCTTTGCCAGCTTCCATGGAAAAGGTTTGCATTTGGTTAAAAGATAAAAAGTTCGCTAATGAAAATTTTATTAACATTGTTTGTCACCTCATATGTTTATATAATATATTGAAAAAACGAATTTGTCAATTTTAAAAATGCATAAAATTAGTATATCACACAGAAAGATGCGCTGTTAAAACGAAAAAATCGTTTAAACTTAAAAAACAGGATTGACATATTCTTGGATAGGTGGTATCTTTTTGTTAGCAGACGGAAGTGGTGAGTGCTACTTTCGGATTAATTGGGAGGCCGCCCGTAGGAACTTATTGATTTTGCACATAATATTTTAAGAAAGGGATAGTAGTATATGAAAGTAATTTTTTTATCATCACAAGGTTACAAGGACTCAGGAGAAAATAAGGGAGACTGTATTCTCATTGACACGAACAGTGAATTAGTTATTTATGACTGTGGGTGTGAAGAACATGCAAATCGAGTAATCGATTATATGGATAAACACCATTACTCAAAAGCCAAATTGGTACTTTCTCACAATGATGCGGATCATTTCGATGGAATTCCGTATCTTATAGAGGCAGGGAAAATATCAGATGTGTATACACTTCTATTATTAAAATATAAGGATGATCTGTTAGAGAAAATAAATGATAAGCGTATTACGAGAGATTCATTAACAAGAAGGATTTCAGAAATATTTGCAAACATTTATTCACTCTCTGGCAAAGTGGTGCTAAAGGATATTTTCAGTGATACATTTATATGCAATGGAATTAGTATTATAGGACCAGATAAAGAGTATGCATTAGATGCTGTGGCTAAGCGTATTGATAATAGGCAAGGAGATACAATTGATAAAGAAACGATTGTAAATGCTGTCAGTACTCAGGTGAAGGTTATTGTTGGAACTAAGAATCTGTTGCTATGTGGAGATAGTAGTTATGAAGCAATCAAGAATAAACTTTCTGGTTTTAGTTTAATTCAGTTACCGCATCATGGTAAGAAAGAGCAGGCTGATAGAATATTTGAACAGAAGGGCTCTGTAGGTATAACGTATTATGTATCGGATAATACAGGTAACAGCAATGGTGGTTCAGATGATTTACCAGTACAGGGATATAATATTAAGAATACCCTGAAAGGAGATCAGGAATGTTCTTCCAATTCAGTCGGACTAATTAATGCACCGGTTCGTTCATACTATAGAGGTGATTAAAAGTGAGATATTTGATTGCTGAAAATCAAAGCAAAGAAATTGCAGCCAGACAGAAATACCTCTATGATATATTTCAACTTTATTTTATACCACAGAACCCGGTTGATGGTTTTATTCCGCTAGTGCCTTTGGGCACTGCGGAATTTTCCGTAATATTTATTGTGGGACATTATGATCAGGTTAGAAAATATTTAAAGAGTAATATTAGAAATATCGAGGAAGGAACTATAGTGTTGATTACTTGTTATGCAAGTAAATTAAAAAGATTTAAGAAAAATGATAAAGTATGGTTTGTCTCTACTGCAGAAAATGAGTTGTCATATTGTTATAGAGGAAAGGACTATGGTTTTGAATTTGACATAACAGAATCAGAAATTGATTTCTATAATTGTTCCAAGTTGGAAGTTATGGAAAGAATAGAAAAATGTTTTCAACACTTATGAGGGAAGGACTATGAATATAAAAATATTTGATGTTTATAATATACGAGCGAGACTGTCTGTATATATTATTATTATAGCACCTGTTATTTTGACATTGTACGCAATGTATGAGCCGGTTCGTAGTTTTAGTTTTTCAGTTGTATTTATTGCTATTTTATGTGCATTTTCTAATTATCTTTTTGCACTCCAACGATATATACAAAAAGATAAGATATATGGAAATACGACTGCTAAATATCTTTATTTGGAAGATGGGCATATAAATGCTTGCACTAAAAAGCGTTATTATAGAAAACTTAGCTTAATGGATGAAGGATTTAGTATTTTTGACACGCCAACAAATAGCAATGAGTTTAAGGAAGCATGTGCCAGTGCCATTCAATGGTTGCGTAACAATACACGAGAGAATAGACTTGTTCAAGAAGAAAATATGTTATGGGGATTTTATAAAAACTTATTAAGTTTAAAAATAATTGGGATTATTTTTTCTATTATTGCCATAATTATTCTTATAACAATTTCGTTACCCATAAATATGAAAGAATTTTTTTATTCTTCATTAAATATGGGCGTACTTATAATAGATATATCCTTTGTGTTATTTTGGATTTTGGGAGTTAATAAAAAGATATATACTGTTCTGGATGAAAAGTATGCTTATGCATTGCTTGGAGCTTTAGATACAATGTCAAATAATGGATAATTTGCGGGTTCAGTAAAGCTTATTCCTAACATTAAAATTTATCCAAAGTTTTCGAGTATGCCATTTTACTATATAAGGATTGCAAGATAAAAAAGGCTATATCTTGTCAAAACAAAACAACTCTGGTAAAATGATTGTGGGCACTACTTGAAAACGGTAGGCGGTTAGTCCTTCAACAGAGGGACTGGACCCTCTGATTACATAGAAATCCTTTATGGGAAATCTGGGAAAGGAGGGCAAACTTTATGACTGATTTTGAACTGCTCTCCATCGTACTGATGATACTTGGTATCGTAGTATCGATTTTGATTGCATACATAGATCATACAAAAAAGTAACCGCCCCGGCCAAGGAAACGGTTACTTTTTAAAAAGTATACATATATCTTTGGACTAACCGCTTATCGGTAGTGCCTTTTTCTATTTTTATTCTATCAGAGATAGAGGAAGTTGTCAAATTCCTTTTGAGTTTGGATAAAGAAATGAAGTATATATCGAATGAAAATAAGTTTATATGAGAACATAGCACCATCAAAGTAAGATTTTGAAAGTGCTATGTTCTTGTTCATAAGAGGTGTTATGCCTGGATTATAAATTCTGTTTAATAATTCGTGTAATGATGCCCACTGCAACATTTCGATCTTCGTCAATATGTGTCACAACAAAGGACACCTTATCTTTCTTCCCAACGGTGCGGCTGTCGTAGCAACTGTGAGCAATGGCGTTGACACCCAGTTCTAACCGGACAAAAACAGTTCCTTTGTGGATGTCTTCCACCGTTCCGGCATATTTTCCCTGTACCCGACAATTTTTCAGATTTTCTTTGCTGGTGTTGCCTTCCACGCTTTTTACATCTGCATGGATGGAGAGCGTTTCCGGGGAATCTCCCTGGATAGTTAAGATCCGGACCAGAATATGTTCCCCTACTTGGAATCGTTCCCTGGCATCACCCAGCCAGTCAAAAGACAGATCTCTTGCAAGGATGGAAGTTTCTACACCAAAGATTTCTGCCCGGACTACTTTTTCAGCAACGGCAATGACTCTGGCCTGCACAATACGGTCTTCGTGGATTTTAGTCTGTCCGGAAGAGTCCTGATCAAAATAGAAAATCTGACGTTTCTTCAGCATAGCATCTTTCCGGCTGGCAACGATGCTTCTGGATTTGGTATCCAGTCCTTTGATTACAAAGTCGATTTCACAACCAAGCATATTATTAAGGACTTTGTTCTGTCTAAGAGAGAGATCTCCGTAATCATGAGTTTCATCCTGGATCAGGTTGATCATCATTTCCGAGATGGGGATGACTGCCCGATAATCTTTATAGTAAATAATTGCTATTAAGCTGCCGGCTTCGGTCTTTTCAATACCTCCCAGAATGCCGGTGAGAATTTTCCGGGTACGATAGGCATTTTGGATGTCATGCCAGATTAAATCCGCTTTTGATTGAGCAGTTTCTAATACAGTATCGGAGTCAAGGGTTAAAATAGGGGTGTTGAGGTTCATTGTTTCGTTTGCCATAAATGTTATCTCCTTTCAAAATGTGTTATGACATGATGGAATCTTTATCTAAAGGAACCATGCCAGAGTCGGGGGAATCTTCTATAAAACTTTCCGGAAGTAAATCCTCCATAAAATCATCGGGAGTAGGTTCCTGATAAACGGGTTCGGATGTAAAATGTGGTTTCTGTTTTGCCATTGATGCAGAAGATGAACGGCGTTTCCTTTTGGATAATCCGGATGAGGGCTGTGGTCGATAATCTGTTTCTTCCGAGGACCCATTTTTGCGCCATTCAGGTATGTGTTCCGATGCTTTTCTTGGTGTCAGCTTTTGGGCATCTGGATGCAGGGTATAATCGTACTTTTCTACTTTTAGGACTTTTTGTCCACGTAGGATAACCAAAGCAGTATCAAGCGGGAGCCGCAAGATTTCATCTGGTGTTAAGAGTTTTCGTTTGCCGATAGATTTTGTCTGCCGGTATTCCGGTGTATAGTCGGATACCCGCCAGCTATTGAGTTGCTTGGCTTCGCTGCTTACCCCTACGGTTACATCGCCGCTGCGGTTACTGATAAAGGTAGCAGTAACTTCATCTGTGCAGCCCAAAAAGAGCTGGGTGTCATGAGGTAAGGTTCAGCTTGTCCTTTACAGGACTTGCATCCCCTCCCTCCCAAACCGCACGTACACCTCTCGA
>NZ_JANJZT010000029.1 GCF_024622975.1 Blautia caecimuris
GTTTCTTCAAAAGAATCATTTCTTTGTGACAGCCAGATTAATTTACCACTTTCTTCCGCCTCTGTCAACTGTTTTTTGCACTTTAAAATACTTTGGTCGATATAGCTGTTTACCGGTCATATTCTTTGAATTCTATTGTCTTGTTTTGCCAAAATCCTACGATAACAGGTGAACCTGTCATTGCCGAAGATCATTTGAAATGCCTTTTAACCAGGCTGCCGGGAAGTTTCTCTGTTCCGTCATAAAATCTCCCGGCACTTCATATGATTAATCAGAAGCTTTTTATATTCGGTATTTTCCATTCACCGACACCCCGTGCAGCACGTACATATTCTGACCAGGAGGCGCACTCTATGAGTTCCAAAACCAAAATCGTTGTTTTACATATGAAAGAGATCATTTATACAGGAATCTTCCTCCTGTTTCTGATCGTTCTGGGAGTTCTGATGTTTTTTATGTTTGATCCCGGCAAAGCTAAATCCGTGTCCACGGATCCGGCTTCCGTTTATACTCCCGGCATCTACCGTTCTTCCATTGAACTTAACGGAAACAGCTTTGACGTGGAAGTTACTGTCGATGCACAGAAAATCCGTTCCATCCATCTGGAAAATCTCAGCGAAAGTACTGCCGCCATGTTTCCGCTTGTAGAACCAACCCTTGAAGAATTATCAAGCCAGATTTACAGCGGTCAGTCTCTGGATGAACTGAAGTATTCCAGCGATCAGAAATACACCTCTCTTATGCTGATCAAAGCCATTGACGAGGCTGTCAGCAAAGCTGAGTTAAAAAAATAAAACAGACAAAAATGCCCATTATCGTTTTTCCTTCGATAACGGGCATTCATTCTGTATAAATCAAAATTGAAAGCTCTTTTGTTTTTTAACTGATATAATCTTCAGAATCGTTTCTGTGGACGATTTCTTTCCTGTCTTTTCCCCGGCTTTTCTTCTCCGGTTCAGATCTTTATTCTGTCCAGCTGCCTGAGCCACAATGTTCCACAGGCATCGCTCGGCATACGAAGATCTCCCCTTGGAGAAACAGCCACACTTCCTACCTTCGGTCCATCCGGCAGACAGGAACGCTTAAACTGCTGGGTAAAGAATCGTCTGTAAAATATCTTCAGCCATTTCAGAATCGTTTCTGCATCATATTCTCCCTCAAAAGCCACCCTGGCCATACGGAAGATTTTTTCAGGCGGACAGGTCCAGCGCAGCATATGATAAAGGAAAAAGTCATGAAGCTCATAGGGGCCTACAAGATCTTCTGTTTTCTGGGCGATCACTCCGTCTTCCGGCGGAAGAAGCTCCGGACTTACCGGAGTATCCAGAATATCAAGAAGGATACCTGACAATTTCTTATCCTCGCAGGTATCTGCACAGTATTTTACAAGATGGCGCACAAGAGTTTTGGGTACAGAGCTGTTCACCCCGTACATGGACATATGATCCCCGTTGTAGGTCGCCCAGCCGAGAGCCAGTTCTGACAGATCTCCTGTTCCGATCACGATTCCTCCTGACTGATTTGCAATATCCATAAGAATCTGGGTTCTCTCTCTTGCCTGTCCGTTTTCATAGGTTACATCATGTTTGTCCGGATCATGACCGATATCCCTGAAATGAAGACTGACTGCCTCTCTGATATTTACCTCTCGAAGCTCCGCACCAAGACAGCGGCTCAGTTCACAGGCATTGGAATAGGTTCTGTCTGTAGTTCCAAAGCACGGCATAGTCACTGCTGTGATTTTTTCTCTTGAAAGTCCCAGCATATCAAAAGCCCTGACTGTTACAAGAAGGGCAAGTGTGGAATCCAGACCTCCGGAAAGTCCTATCACAACATTCTGGCAGTGAATATGATCCAGACGTTTTTTCAGACCTGTTGCCTGAATGTTCAGGATTTCCTCGCAGCGGCGGGCTCTTTCTGTTTCAGAAGAAGGCACAAAAGGTCTGGAGTCAAATTTCTGTTCCAGCTTTGTCTCTGTTTTTTCCAGATAAAACAGCGCCTCTCTGAAGCCTTCTCTTTCTCTGTCTGAAGCAAATCCACAGGTAGTCATTCTCCTGCGTTCATTATTCAGTTTATGGATATCCATAATTCCATAAACAGCTCCGTTTTCAAAGCGTCTGCTTTCTGCAAGAATGGTTCCGTTTTCTGCGATCAGATCATGGCCTCCGTAAACCACATCCTGAGTGGACTCTCCCGGTCCGGCAGAAGCATAGATATATCCGCACACCAGTCTGGCTGACTGACTGCTTACCAGATTTCTCCGGTAAGTATCCTTTCCTGCCAGCTCATCACTGGCAGAAAGATTTACGATCATATTTGCTCCACGATATGCATGTAAATTGCTTGGCGGAGCTGCCACCCACAGGTCTTCGCAAATTTCTGCCGCAACCTTAAGCTCCGGAAACTCCGGACAGGTAAATATAAGGTTCGGAGAAACAGGCACTTCATATTCTTCCGGGTCATCCTCCAGATCACCTTCGTCTATATAGTCCGCATCATCCATGTCAAGCTCATCCAGGAAATCATCCTCTTCAAAATCAAGCCCATCCTCAGTATTTTCCCGGGCATCCACATCCTGCAGATCTTCTTCTCCGAAAAAATGTATCTCAATTTCAGGATCCTTTTCTGCATATGCACCGCAGTAGTCTTCCCCTTTCAGCAGAATCTTTCCATCCACATCTTTTCCCGGGGAAAAATAACGTCCCTCATAAAATTCATTATAATTGGGAATATTCACCTTTGGCACAAAACCCACAATTTTTCCACGATTCAGCGCTGCCGCAGCATTATAAAGTTTTCCCTGGTATTCCAGCGGCAGCCCCACAAAAATAAGTCCGTTTATATCCTCTGTCTCAGCTGCAATACGAAGAAGCTGAGACTTTGCTTCTTTCAGAAGTGTTTCCTGCCAGAAAAGATCCCCACAGGTATAACCTGTAATGCACAGCTCCGGGAACACCATGACCATTGCTCCCTTTTCTGCCATCTCATGTACCATACAGATAATCTCTCCGGCATTATATTCACAGTCCGCTACCCGCACATCAGGTGTTCCTGCACTGACTTTAATAAATCCGTCTTTCATATTTTCCCCTTTCCTGTCCGCATACAACGGACGCCAGGCATCTCTTACCAGCCTGACAGCTTTGCTATCTGCACTTTCTGAGAATCTCTTTCAGCTCTTCAACACTGAACACATAATTTGTATTGCAGAAATGGCAGTTCAGTTCTACTTCCTTTCCCTCCTGGATCATTTCATTCAGATCCTTTCTGCCAATACTGATCAGCGCTTTTTCCACACGTTCTTTGCTGCAGTTGCAGTAAAATTCTGTTGGAACCTTGTCTGTAAATTCAATGTCAAATCCGTCCAGCACTGCCTCCAGAAGACTTTCTGCAGTATGTCCCTGCTCCAGAAGAGTGGTTACAGACTGGATCTTCTGTACATTTTCTTCCAGCTTTGCAATGGTTTCCTCTTCTGCAAAAGGCATAACCTGAATAATAAATCCTCCTGCCTGCTGCACAGTATTGTCCTTATTCATCAGAACTCCAAGTCCTACTGCAGAGGGAACCTGCTCGCTGACTGCAAAATAATACGTAAGGTCTTCTGCAATCTCACTGGTCTGAAGGACTACCTGTCCGGAATAAGGCTCCTTCAGCCCCATATCCTTAATTACATTAAGAAGGCCGATCCCTACTGCGCCGGCAACATCCAGTTTGCCTTTGTCATTTGCCGGAATGATCACCTCAGGATTTCCCACGTAACCCTTCACTCTTCCCTGAGAATCCGCAGTTACAGTAATTCCTTCCAGAGGGCCGCTGGCCTGAATCTGAAGTGTGAGAATATCCTTATCACCCTTCATCATCACACCCATCATAGCCCCTGCAGTAAGCAGTCTTCCAAGAGCTGCCGTCGCCACAGGACTGGTATTATGAGCCTTCCTGGCTGTCTCCACTGTTTCTTTCGTCACTGCCGCGAAGGCGCGCACCTGACTGTTTGCCGCTGTTGCTCTTACAATATAATCACTCATTTTATTCCTCCTGAATCTGTATCTCTTAAATTTTGTCTTATAAAAATAATCCTTTATATTTATCCTTCAGGCTGTATGCTTGCCTTTTTCCTTTGCCACAAAAAACAGTCTTTCACTGTCTTTGGATGCCGGATTCATAGTATAGGCGTCATAAACAGCCACAAGCTCCATCCCTGCCTCAGCGATCAGAGCCTCTATTTCTGACTGCTCATATGCTTTCTGGCAGTGAAGCTCCTCACATTTTTCATAAAGCCCGTCTTCTCTCGGCAAAAAAACTGCCAGCTCATAGATATTTATACCATTTTCCGGATCATAGCTGTTTTCCCAGATAAAGCTTCCTTCATCCCGATTTTCTGCTATGGTTGTCTCTCCCAGAATATCCCGGTATTTGTGAACTGTATTCATATCAAACAGAAAAATACCGCCCGGATCCAGATAATTATTTACCAGTCTGAATACCTGAAGCAGCTCCTTCCTGTCTGTAATGTAATTCAGGCTGTCGCACACACTGATGATCGCCCGTACAGTTCCATACAGTTCAAATTCCTGCATATCCTGAAGAAGATAGAGAATATCCTGCCCGGTCTCCATTTTTTTCTTCATTGCTTCCGCAAGCATTTCCTCAGAATTGTCCACACCAATCATATCATATCCCTTTTGTGCAAGCAATCCCGTCATGGTGCCTGTGCCGCAGCCCAGTTCCAGAACCAGTCCGTCCTCAATTCCCCGGGCTTTCAGATGCTTTTCTACATAAGCTGCCCAGCTTTCATAATCAATATTGTCCATAAACAGGTCATACACCTGTGCAAATTTTCCGTATGCTTCCACTGCACTTCTCCTTTTTATGTAATAATACGCCCGGGAAATCTGCCCGGAACAGACTCTCTGAATGAGAGGAAAAGGCAGATGATCGCTCACCTGCCTTAAATATTCCGCTCTATGATCGCCTCTGCCTCTTATTTACTGAACCGGCATATAGTATACGTCAGCAGCCTCTCCATGCCAGTAATAGCTTGTGCCATCCTCTGTATACACATCCTGGTCATTTGCAAAGCTGTAGGTATTTCCGTCAAAATCAACCCAGTTTCCGTTTCCGTCCGGCTGAATTACCAGCGGCTTACCGTCAGAGTTTCTGTAAATAGTTCTTGTTTCATCTGTATTGGAAAGCTGTTCTTCTGTAAAGCCTGCAGAATTTGTTGTTCCTTCAGAAGAAGACTCTCCGCTTTCCTGGGAATCAGCGCCTGTATCAGCTGCTCCCGCATCTGTATTTCCTGTATCTGCTGCACCTGCATCAGTGTTTCCTGTATTTGCTGCCGCATCGTTTCCTGTTGCGTCTGCGCCTGCCGCGTCTTTATTTTCTGTATTTCCGGCCGGTGCTGCTGTTCCCGGAGCCGCCTCTTTCAGTGAAGAATTTCCAAGAATCTTAAAGGAATCCACTGCGCTCTTTACAGATGCCAGGGCTTCTTCTTTTTTTACAGAAGCTTCAATAGAATAGTATTCACTGGCATTTGCAAATACTTTATGAACCACATAAAGAGCTCCGTCACTCTTTTCTGTATTCAGCATTTTTGTCACATAGCTGTACACACCGATTCCGTTCACATCCTCAGCTTTATAGTCCTGGATCTCAAAATCAGTGCCCTGAACCTTATCTCCGTCTGCCTGATCCAGAGAAACAGCCATATCCTGTGTGCTTGGAATCACAGTAGCAGCCATTGTCTCTTCTCCCTGACCATGAAGAATAAGGATATTGCCATTGTCCGGGGACTCAAAGCTGATGGTATCTGTCTCGTCAGTTTTGTTTGCCCAGGTAGCATCCGGAAGATTAATGGAAACAGATTTATCTGCGGAGGTATAAGTGGTATCCTGTACATTGGGGGCAATGGTAGGTGTAGCTGTTGGAGCCTTTGTCACCTCCGGCGCCGGTGTTACGCTGACAACCTTCTGAGCTTCCGGCTCGTCCTCACCGAAACCGCAGCCTGCCATAAAGACAGATGCTGATATTGTAACCGCTAAAACAGCAAGTAATTTTTTGTTCTTCATAATATCCTCCTAAAAAAATTCTGAACTCTACTCAAACTCTTTGTTTCACATTTTACAATTTTATTACATACATGTCAATAAATTTTCCCCGGCATGATGTGAAATTCCTATGAAAAAAGTATAAATTTCTGTCATATCCTTAGTTGAAGTCCGGCTTTTCAGCCTCTGACTGTATACATAAACAGTTCATGAAGCGCTCTGGTTGCCGTAATATATTCTGCCTGAATTTTCAGCGGGCTTTTGTCTGAATCCATAAACACACCGTATACTCTGTCAAATTCCAGACCTTTTGCAAGATAAAACGTAGTAACTGTCAGGCCCTTACAAAACTTTCCGCTGTTCCGGTCAAGATAAGAAATCGTATCCCTCTGCTCCGGCGCTTCCGTTTCCAGCTTCTGCTTCAGATAAGCCCCTGCAGCTTCCGCTTCCTTTTCTGTCATAAAGATCACTGCCCCTGTCTCCAGGCGCTCCCTGTCTCTGAACCAGATTCTAAGAACTTCATTTAAAGCCTTTTCTGTACTTTCAAATGTTTCTTCCCGTACAGGCTCTCCATGCCGCTCAAACAGTTCCATACCGGTAATCCCCGCAAGCCGGTTTGCATACTCTGCGATCTCCACTGTATTCCTGTAGCTTCTGTTCATATAGATTTTTCTGATATTTCTGCCGAAAATTCCGGGCAGAAACTTCATAACATCCTGCTGCTTTTCCTCCATGGTCTGAGCCCTGTCGCCCAGTATGGTCATTCTGCATGGAAAAAGCTTCTTCAGGATCAGATACTGGATCCAGGAATAATCCTGCATTTCATCTACAACAAGGTGACGGATATCCCGATGCTCCCTGCACCGGGTCAAATGATATTTCAGATATAAAACAGGGTAAACATCCTCATACTTCAGCCTTCGTTTTTCCAGGGGACGTCTGGGCAGAGGACGAAACCCCTCTCTGTCCAGAAAACGGCTGTAAAGGACATAAAAGTCTCTTGTTCCATACATTCCCAGAAACTTTTCTGTTACCTCATCCTTTTCTTCCTCTGAAAGGTCTCTGTCCCTCAGTGTTTCCACCTGGTCGATAAAATATTCTGCAACAGCTTCCATTCTGGATAAAAGGGGAATGTCCTGAAACCTGAAATAAAACAGACGGATGATCTCAGATTCTTTTATGGAACAGCCTTTATACTCCACATCCCGGAAATTCATCAGTTCATCTTCAAGGCTCATCATAAATCCCTGCAGCCGTGAAACAAATTCCGGAGACTGTTTTTCTCTGTACTGTTTCCAGGTATCCGGATTTTTTACTGCCTTTTCAATCTGATCGTACTTGTCCTCACAGTCTGCTGCCACATCCTGCAGCTCTCTGTAAGCAAAAAGATCAAAACTCATTTCACGGATATTTTCTTCTCCCAGCTCCGGCAGGATATGTGAGATATAATCTGCAAACACACTGTTTGGAGAAAGGATCAGAATGTTGGAAGATTTCAGGTTTTTGCGGTCATGGTAAAGAAGATAAGCGATTCTGTGAAGAGCCACAGAGGTTTTTCCGCTTCCTGCTGTTCCCTGGATCACCATGATCCTGTCCTCTGTATTGCGGATAATGGCATTCTGCTCTTTCTGAATAGTACGGATAATGTTTTTAAGCTGAACCTCTCCGCTTCCTCCAAGCTCTGCTTTCAGAATATCATCATCAATTTTAATGTCGCTTTCAAATTCATAAACAAGCTTTCCCCGGCGGATCTTATACTGCCATTTAGAGCTTATCTCCCCTTCAAAAACTCCCTGAGGAGCTTCGTAGGAAGCCAGCCCTTTGTCATAATCATAAAAAAGGCCGCTGACAGGAGCACGCCAGTCATTTACAAGAGGACGGCTTCCTGCTCTTTCCGCCAGATTTCCGATCCCAATGTAAAACTGCTCCGGCTCCTCATCTCCCTGATAAATAAAATCCACCCTGCCAAAAAACGGGGAATCCTGCATATTGCGGAATCTTTTCCTCAGAAGAAGCTGCTCCTGATTGGCATTTACCTGGGCCAGAAGAGCCTGTCTGTTATCAAATTCCTCATATCCGTACTGGTCCATTTCTGTATAATTTTCCCAGTAATATTCATGCATGTCCTCAATTTCCCTGGCACCGGCCTCAATGGAAGCATTTACTTCTTCCAGCCTTTTTTCAAGACATGCAAGCACCTGTTCCAGATATTCCTGTCCGGATTTTTCTGTCTGCATACGCTCAGGCTACCACAACAGCAGTACCGCTGACAGTTACCATAAGCATTCCATTGTCAGATCCGAGAACCTCATAGTCCACATCCACACCCACTACGGCATTTGCGCCCCTCTGTGCTGCCCTTTCTTCCATTTCTCTTAACGCCTCTTCTCTTGCGTGCATCAGCTCATCCTCATAGCTTGCGGATCTTCCGCCGAAAAAGTTTCTCATTCCTGCTGTGAAATCCTTCAGCACATTTACTCCGCTGACCACCTCGCCAAAAACAATTCCTTTATATTCTACGATTTTCTTTCCATCTACATTTGCAGTTGTTGTTACGATCATTTGATGTTCCTCCCTTCATCTTCCGGCTGATTTCTCTATACAGCTCTGATGTACGAAACTCATTCCATCTGTTTACGGTATATTCGTTACTGTTCGCTCTTTTCACAGCAATTTGCCCTGTGAACAGCTGCTGATATTATAATATATTTTGCGTAAACTGCTGTAATCCATACCTGCCTGAAAGAATTATTGTCTTTCACAGTAATAAAGAATTTTCTGTATTTTTCATTATATCCAAAAGAGCAGTGGCTGACAAGGATTTATTCCTCAGTCAGTCCACTGCCCTGGGTTATTGTTCTGCTGTCTGTACCTTTTGCCGCCCTGCCCGAAATCTGTTCTGCCTGTCTGCGGCAGTCAAAATTTTATTTTCTCAGGAGCACTGAGCCTTCTGCTCAAACTGGCTGTTATACAGTTCTGCATAAAAACCGCCCTTTTCCAGAAGTTCCTTATGATTTCCCTGCTCAATGATATCTCCGTCCTTCATTACAAGGATCAGATCCGCATCCTTGATGGTAGAAAGACGATGGGCGATCACAAAACTGGTTCTGCCTTTCATCAGGTTATTCATGGCCTTCTGAATCTGCATTTCTGTACGGGTATCCACAGATGAGGTTGCCTCATCCAGGATCAGGATTTTATTGTCTGCCAGAATTGCTCTTGCAATTGTCAGAAGCTGCTTCTGTCCCTGAGAAATATTGCTGGTCTCCTCATCAAGGACCATCTGATAGCCACCGGGCTGCTGCATGATAAAATTATGGATATGGGCTGCCTTTGCAGCGGCGATCACCTCTTCATCTGTGGCATCCAGCCGTCCGTACCGGATATTTTCCATGATGGTTCCGGAAAACAGCCAGGTGTCCTGAAGTACCATTCCAAACATTTCACGAAGCTCGCTTCTGTTAAAATCCCTGATATTATGTCCGTCAACCATGATCTCTCCGCTGTTTACATCATAAAAACGCATCAGAAGCTTCACCATGGTTGTTTTTCCTGCGCCTGTAGGTCCTACAATGGCAATCTTCTGTCCGTCTGTGACTTCTGCAGAAAAATCATGGATGATGATCTTTTCCGGATTGTAGCCAAAGGAAACATGCTCAAACTGCACATCCCCTGTAAGATTTTTTACAGAAACAGGATTCTCTGCAGTCTGCTCTTCCTCCGGCTCCTCCAGAAACTCAAATACACGCTCAGAAGCTGCCGCTGAGGACTGAAGCAGATTTACCACCTGGGCGATCTGCTGGATAGGCTGGGTAAAGTTACGGATATACTGGAAAAAGGACTGGATATCTCCCACCTCAATGCTTCCCTTAATAGTGAAGATTCCTCCCAGGAAAGCAACCATTACATATCCCAGGTTTCCTACAAACTGCATGACCGGCATCATCATTCCGGAGAAAAACTGTGATTTCCATGCAGATTCATAAAGCTTTTTGTTGTCCTTTTCAAATTCAGCAACAACATCCTGCTCTTTGTTAAATACCTTGACTACATTGTGTCCGCCGTAGTTTTCCTCAATCTGTCCGTTGACCTTTCCAAGATAGCTCTGCTGATCACGGAAGTATTTCTGAGAATGTTTCATGACAAAATTAATGATCACCATGGAAACCGGCAGGATCAGAAGCGCTGCCAGCGTCATCCAGACGTTAATGGACAGCATCATAAACAGTACACCGATAATGGTAGTAACTGAGGTGATCAGCTGTGTCATACTCTGGTTCAGGCTCATCTGCAAAGTGTCCACATCATTTGTTACCCTGGAAAGAATCTCACCGTTTGTCCTGCTCTCAAAATAATTCAGCGGAAGACGGTTGATCTTTTTTGAAATATCTTTCCTCAGATTATAGGTAACATCATTGGAAATTCCTGTCATCACAAAGCCCTGGATAAAGGAAAAACCGGAACTTGCCAGATAAAGAATCATAACTCCCAGAAGGATCATTGCGATCTTTTCAAAATTGATCCCTCCTGTTCCGTTTACCTTGGCTACCAGTCCGGAAAACAGCTCTGTGGTAGCTTTTCCCAGAATCTTCGGTCCCCATATGTTAAAAATCGTACCTGCCACTGCAAAAACAAACATCAGTATAAACCGGAATTTATACCGTTCCATATACCGGAACAGCTTTGCCATGGAGCCTTTAAAATCCTTTGCCTTTTCCCCTCCATGCATTCCTCTTCCATGGCCCATGGGGCCTCTTCTATTTTCACTCATTTGCCAGTTCCTCCTCTGATAACTGTGACATGGCGATCTGACGATAAACCTCACAGTTTTCCATCAGTTCTCTGTGAGTTCCCAGTCCCGCCATCTTTCCGTCATCCAGTACAAGAATCTGATCTGCGTTCAGAATCGTACTGATACGCTGGGCAACGATAATGGTCGTCGCATTTTTTGTATGCTCCTTTAAAGCTTTTCGAAGGGCCTTGTCTGTTTTAAAGTCCAGAGCAGAAAAGCTGTCGTCAAAAATAAAGATCTCCGGATCCTTTGCCACTGCCCTTGCAATGGAAAGCCTCTGCTTCTGTCCGCCTGAAACATTGGTTCCTCCCTGAGCGACCGGAGACTCATATCCATGAGGTTTTTCTTCAATAAAATCCTGCGCCTGGGCAACCATGGCCGCTTTCTTTACCTGTTCCTCTGAAATATCGGTTTTTCCATAACGGATATTGGAATCAATAGTTCCGGAAAAAAGGACTCCCTTCTGCGGAACATATCCAAGGCGATCACGAAGCTCTTTCTGGGACATGCTTCTTACATCCACTCCGTCAACCTTTACGCATCCCTGTGTCACATCATAAAATCTGGGGATCAGATTGATTAGAGAGCTTTTTCCGCTTCCGGTACTTCCGATCACAGCCAGTGTCTGGCCTTTTTCCGCTTTAAAGCTGATGTCAGTAAGAACATTTTCTCCGGCATCCGGATAGGCAAAGGATACATGGTCAAACTCTACGGTTCCTTTTATTTCCTGTGACGGATGAACCGGAGCTTCCGGCTCCTTCAGGCTGTTTTCTGTTTCCAGAATTTCCACGATTCGCATTGCTGCAACATTTGCTCTTGGAAGCATAATGGACATGGCAGTGATCATCAGAAAGGCCATGATGATCTGCATGGCATACTGGATAAACGCCATCATATCTCCAACCTGCATGTTTCCTGCATCCACTGCATAGGAGCCATTATATACGATCAGAACTGAAATTCCGTTCATGATCAGCATCATGGAAGGCATCATAAAGGTCATGCAGCGGTTTACAAACAGGTTTGTTTTTGTCAGTACCTTATTTGCATCTTCAAATCTGTCTTCTTCATGTTTTTCTCTGCTGAAGGCGCGGATCACAGGAATACCGGTCAGTATTTCTCTTGTAACAAGATTCAGCCTGTCGATCAGTGTCTGAAGCTTTGTAAATCTGGGCATAGCAATGGAAAACAGAAGTCCGATGATAACAAGGATCAGTACAACGCCCACACCAAGGATCCAGGTCATGGAAGAATCTGTTTCCAGCACTCGAAGCACTCCTCCGATTCCAATGATTGGAGCATACAGAACAATACGGAACATCATTGCCATGGTCATCTGTACCTGCTGCACGTCATTGGTGCTTCTGGTGATCAGAGATGCCGTGGAAAATTTGTTGTACTCATTGCTGGAAAATCCGATCACCTTCCTGTAAATATCCCCTCTGATATCATGGCCCAGACTTGCAGCCACCTTTGCCGAAAGGAAAACTACGGAAATGGAAGCTGCCATGATAAGAAGCGCCATCAGGATCATTTTAAGCCCTGCTTTTCCGATGTATTTCATCTGAAGTCCGTCCACATCCTCGCCAAGAGCCTCATACTCAGCCTGAACATAGGAAACAGCTGCCTGGGTTATCATGGAATCCGGCATATCCCGGAATTTTTCGCCCATGCTCTCTGTCATCTGCGCTCTCGCATCCTCCGGCATCTGTGCAATAGCCTCCACCGGATCTGCTCCTTCCGGTATTCCCATCTGTGCCAGCATTTCCCCGGATGCTTCAGTTTCCATGGTCAGTCCGCCCAGCATCAGCATGGGTTTTCCAAGTATTTCATTGAGGGAAGACCGTGTGTCTTTATCAATATCCTTCAGTACATAAAGCTCTCCGTCTTCTGTGTAAGCGGTTTCCAGCTCAGAAATATCCTCCTGGCTCATAAAAAGCTCCAGAGCGTCCATGGAGGTCTTTCTTATTTTTTGCGGAACGCCGTCTTCAATTCCTTTTTGCTGGATACCTATGTTGACAATTTTTGATGTATAGTCCGGAAGGGACAGATCACAATATGCCTGCAAAAACAAAAGGGCAATGATCAGCGCCACATATCCGGCTGATTTTTTCAGATATTTCATTAATTTAATCACTTGTCAGCCTCTCCTTTTCCTGTAGATTCTCTGTTTTTTCCTCCGGAATACACGAAATATTTGCAACGATCTGTTCCATAAAACGTCGGAACAGGCATTTTTCAGCATCACTGAATCCCATAAAGGCATAACGTTCATTCAGCTCTATCTGTTCTGCTACCTTCTTCTTCATTTCATATCCCTGATCCGTAAGAAAAATCCTTGTGATTCTCTGATCCTTTTCATCATGTCTGCGGCCGATCAGACCTGCCTTTTCCATACGCTGTACCATAACATTCACTGTCGGAGGCTTTACACACAGTTCCTCCGCGATCTCCCTCTGGCTCATCTCCACACGTTTTGCCAGAAGAAGCAGAATGGGGATCTGTCCCGGGTGTATGCCAAGCTCAGTCATCTGGCTGAAGCATTTTGCAGCATAAGCTCTGTTCAGCTGCATAAACAGGTGCTGAAAACCTGTTTTTTCCTGCGTCTGCGTATCTTCCACGATCTCACCTCGTATTCATTATATATAATTAGTCGGCTAATTATATATAATACTCATTTGCACAAAAAAGGCAAGCTATTTTTGTGCACTTTATACTTATTTCACCGTTTAAACACACTTTTTTCACAAAATAATCATTAGTTCAACAAATGTTTTTCTGGTTTCCAAAAGAAATACAGAACAGTAATTCAGACCTACAATGCAAAATTCATTTTTTCAATAAATTAACAACACGAATATTTCTCAAAAAGAAAAACCGGAGAAAGACCTCCTTTATCAGGAAATCTTCTCCGGCTCTCCATCATATAAACTGGTTTGTATTTTCGTCATACTCATAATCAATGGTTCTGAGTTTTTCTACCAGTTCCTGTTTTTTCAGACCTCTGCAGGTACAGAGTGCTTCCAGGGAATCATAATAATCCCGAAGCTGCGTGTTCACATAACTCAGTAAAATTACCGGGTCCTTGGGTATCATCTGTTTCCGTCCTTTACATTGATAATAAACTGGCCGTCCCTTACATCCAACTCCAGCGTATCTCCTGCATGAACATCGCCGGAAAGAATCTTTTTCGCAGCAAGTGTTTCCACATAATTCTGAAGATAGCGCTTCAGAGGACGGGCTCCATACACAGGATCATAGCCGTTTTCCACAACCTGCGCTTTTGCCGCCTCTGTCAGAGTCAGGGAAAGCTCCTGGTCAGACAGACGCCTGTCAAGCTCTGCCACCATCAGGTCTACTATGTTACCAATATTATTTTTTGTCAAGGGTTTAAACAAAATTATTTCATCCAGACGATTCAGGAACTCCGGTCGGAAATGACCTCTCAAATCATTCATGACCATATCCTGAGCTTCCTGTTTTATATCTCCCTTTTCATCAATACCGTCCAGAAGATAGGGTGAACCTATATTGGAGGTCATGATCAGAATGGTGTTCTTGAAATCCACAGTCCTTCCCTGAGAATCTGTGATACGTCCGTCATCCAACACCTGAAGAAGTACATTAAACACGTCCGGATGAGCCTTTTCAATCTCATCAAACAGCACAACGCTGTACGGCTTTCTTCTGACAGCCTCTGTCAGCTGACCGCCTTCCTCATAGCCCACATATCCCGGAGGCGCTCCGATCAGACGGGATACAGAATATTTCTCCATATATTCACTCATGTCAATGCGGACCATATTCTGTTCATCATCAAAAAGCGTTGCTGCCAGTGTTTTTGCCAGCTCCGTTTTACCTACGCCGGTAGGTCCCAGGAACAGGAAAGAACCAATAGGCTTGGTTGGGTCCTTGATTCCGGCCTTTGACCGCAGAATGGCATCTGTCACAAGGCGCACACCCTCATCCTGACCGATCACCCGTTTATGAAGCTCATCTTCAAGGCTCAGAAGTTTTGTCCTCTCGCCCTCAGTCAGACGGGTAACAGGGATTCCTGTCCATCTGGAAATGATCTTTGCGATCTCATCATCTGTCACAGCCTCATGCACAAGTCGGTTGTCACTTTCCTTTGTATTGCGTTCCTCGATCTCAAGCTGCTGCTGAAGTCTTGGAAGCTCTCCGTACTGAAGCTCTGCAGCCTTTTCCAGGTCATAGCTCTGCTTTGCCTTCTGTATCTGCTTATTCACATCCTCGATCTGCTCACGAAGCTTCTGAAGTTTTTCTACAGAATGCTTTTCATTGTCCCACTGAGCCTTCTGAGTATTAAATTCATCCCGAAGATCAGCAAGCTCCTTCTGAAGGTCAGCAAGACGCTCCTTACTTAAATTATCTGTTTCTTTTTTAAGGGCAGACTCTTCAATCTCCATCTGCATGATCTTACGTCTCTGTTCGTCAAGCTCGGTAGGCATGGAATCCAGCTCCGTCTTGATCAGCGCGCAGGCCTCATCCACAAGGTCAATGGCCTTGTCCGGAAGAAAGCGGTCTGTAATATATCTGTGCGAAAGTGTTGCTGCCGCCACAAGAGCGCTGTCTGTGATCTTTACTCCGTGAAATACCTCATAACGCTCCTTCAGTCCACGAAGAATGGAAATAGTATCCTCCACAGTAGGCTCGTCAACCATAACCGGCTGGAAACGACGTTCCAGAGCGGCGTCCTTTTCAATATACTGACGATACTCATCCAGAGTGGTTGCTCCGATACAGTGAAGTTCTCCTCTTGCAAGCATCGGCTTCAGCATATTTCCCGCATCCATGGCTCCGTCTGTTTTTCCTGCGCCTACGATCAGGTGAAGCTCATCAATAAAGAGAATAATATTTCCCTCGCTTTTTTTCACTTCCTCCAGAACCGCCTTCAGACGTTCCTCAAACTCGCCTCTGTACTTGGCTCCTGCTACAAGGGCGCCCATGTCCAGGGCAAAAATCTTTTTGTTTTTCAGTCCCTCAGGAACGTCTCCGGCAACGATTCGCTGCGCCAGTCCTTCAATGGCAGCGGTTTTACCTACGCCCGGTTCACCGATCAGAACCGGATTGTTCTTTGTCTTACGGGAAAGAATCCTGACAATATTTCGGATCTCCGCATCACGGCCAATTACCGGATCCAGCTTCTGGTTGCGGGCTTTTTCCACCAGGTCCTCTCCGTACTTATTGAGAGTATCATAGGTTGCTTCCGGATTGTCGCTGACGACTCTCTGATTTCCCCTTACTGTAGAAAGCGCCTGAAGAAAACGTTCTCTGGTAATTCCAAATTCGTCAAAAATCTTTTTCATACTGGGACTTGGCTGTTTCAGAAGAGACAGAAACAGATGCTCTACGGAAACGTACTCATCTCCCATAGCTCTGGCTTCGTCTTCTGCACTGACAAGGGATTTATTCAGATACTGTCCGAACCTGAGATCTCCGCCGCTTACCTTTACCCTGGCATCCAGGGCTTTTTTTACTGTATTAACAAAATATTCCTTATTGATCTCCATCTTCTCAATAAGCTTGAGAATCAGGCTGTCCTCCTGACTGAGAAGAGCATACAGAAGATGCTCCTGCTCCACTTCCTGATTGCCGTATTCATAGGCAATCTTTTCCAGATCCTGAACAGCCTGTATGGATTTCTGCGTAAATTTACTGATATTCATAGGCTCTCCTCCTCTATCTGCAAATAAAAATATAACTGGTTACTTCTGATCCTTTGGACCGTAACATTGTTGTCTTGTTCTAGTTCTTGTATAACATATCACATTTTGTTAGCAATGTAAAGAGGTGAGTGCTAATTATTTTGTGAAGAATTTGTGAAGCCTTGATTTTACGGGCTTCACAGGGATTTTTCACTTGCTTTCGCACTCGATTTTCTTGATTTGACCACATTTTACAACAACGACTTCTGGTTTATACCACAGCAGTCACAGTTTCTGCAGGTTCATTTTAGACATCTCGTTCTCCACATGAGGCTTCTCTGCAATATGATTGTAGACATTCATTGTGATCTGTGCATCTGAATGTTCTTCGCTCCGCTACGGTCGGTGCTAAACGGATCTCCACCGGACATCCAGCACCCCATCACATACTGCATAACTTTGGGATTGACATTGTTCTCACCCAGCCTGGTACATCCCGTATGACGAAGAGTATGTGGATGTGTCAAGTATAGGACAAAAAAAATTTTATTTTTTTCTGCCGAAGACTATCTGACGCTTCCATCAGGTAGTCCCAGCACCTTTATTATCTTTTGAAAAGTCATTCTTGTCCTGCTCAAGTTATCTCTGTTCTGAAAAAATATCGTCAAAATTCCATTCGATTTCAATTTCATCCTGACTATGAACACGGATCACCTTGATAACCTCACGCAGCTTCTCTGTATCGAACTTCTGAATTCCCAAGAAATCTTTTAGTTTTATTTTATCAGAAAGTTCATTTTGTTCAAGAAGCTTTTTGCTATTCTCCGCATCTTCTATTTTTCGTTTTATTTCCTCCAACTGTACACTTGCCTTTTCAGCTCTCTGCTTATACGAATCACGATCCATACGACCATCTTTGTAATCATCATAGAGCTTCATCTTTTCTGAGGTCAACTGTCGGCTCTGTTTTTGCAATTCTGCAGTATTAATCTCTTTGTATTCACATTGACTTTTGGAAGATGCTTTCTTTCCTTTTTCCAACATTGACGCTGCATACTGATGGACAAGTCCAAGGATATTCTCCTCCATCGATTCCCTACGAATCACCAGACTTCGGCACACAGGATCGCCATTGGTTCTGGCATCTGAGCATTTCAGCAGATGCTCTGTTTCTTTTAACAGAGCATGCCCACAGTTGGCACATAACAGCAATGCCGGCTGTTTTTTACGTCTTTCCAGAGTAAAATTGGTGCGTGATTCCGCAACACTTCTCTTCTTTTTCGGATGCATTTCATTTGCTTTTTCAAACAATTCCCTGTCTATAATTGCCGTATGATGATTTTCCAGGCGAACCCATTCTGTTTCATCATTCAGAACTGCTTTATGGCCCGTATGCATACTGCAACGTGTTTTGCCCCAGATTCTGGTTCCAATATAAATCTCATCCCGGACAATTGCCGATACTGTCGTAGGGCTCCAGTGTTTCTTTTTGATCGTGTCAAACCTCTGGAACTGCACCTGATCCCCTCTTGATATTTTCTGCTCATCACAAGTAGCAATCGCCTGTCTGTTCAATTCCCTTGTAATATCTGCAAAACTTGTTCCCTCCGCTGCCATCTGAAAAATCATTTTTACGACTTTTGCAGCCTCCGGATCAACTTCCAGCCTTCCATCTTTTCCTTTTTTATAGCCATATCTGGCATTTACTGGAAGGCGTGTGCCGTTTTTTGTTCTTGTCTGCATTGCTGATGAAATTTTTTTGGACAAATCCAGGCTATACATATTGTATACCAGATTCTGCAATGCTACATTCATTCCACCAGTCATTCCGCTGCTTGCTGCACTGTCATAGCTGTCATTAATCGAAATAAATCGAATCTGCAGAAGTGGGAAAATATATTCAATATAAAATCCAACTTCCAGATAGTCTCTTCCGAATCTGGAAAAGTCTTTTACAACTACACAGCCAATTTCTCCGCTTTTCATGTCTTCCTGCAGCTGTTGAAATCCCTGCCGTTTAAAATGAGTACCGCTGACACCATCATCCACATATTCCAGGATATCTGCCTCATCTACACCCAGCTGATCAATCACAAATGATTTTAACAGAATTCTCTGAGAAGTTACACTGTCGCTTTCTTTTTTGGCTCTGCCATCTACATTGTCATCTTCTGCGGATAAACGGATGTAAACAGCTGTTTTTCTATGATCTGTCATCTCGACTGCGCCTCCTTCTCTTTCTTTAATTTCTGTAAATCTGCAAACTGATCGTCATATACCAGCTTGATCTCATAATCATACTTACCATGGATAATAATTGAATCCACAAAAGCATCTGCCATTTCTTTTGTCAGCTTACGCTTTGACATATAAGTATGTATCACATTTCCCCAGCCTTCTTCAATGTGGTAATCCTGGGAATACCGAACCTGTGCCGCCAATACTGTGTCCAGACGGCTCTTGATATTCTCAATTTCATTGGAATAAATCCGAGAAAACTGTATGTACTCTTCTTCTGTAATCAAACGTTCCGAGTAATCTTCATATAAATCCGATTTTCGCTTACTGATACGGCTTAGTTCCCGTCGAAGTTTCCCCACTTCTTTATCCAAAAGCAGGTACTGTGTCTGGTTTTTGGAAGCTGCATTCATTTCCCGAATCATTTTTTCTGTATCCAATACGGTTTTCATATGCGTTTGGATCAGGCGAAGCACATCATCATCCACATATTCTTTTCTGACTCTGTGCCCTTTGCATTGCTTTCCCCCGGATTTATGGTTCGTATTGGCTCCGCAGATATAAAAGAATGTGCCATTTCTTTCTCTGGACAACGTCATGCGGTTGCCACAGCCTCCGCACCATATCTTTCCTGTATAGAAATTATGATTTCGATTAGCCCCATTGTTCTGCTGATGTTTCTTCTTATATGCTTCCGTATATTCCTGGATTTTAGATTGTACCTGCTGAAACAACTCTCTATCTATAATTCCTTCATGTGTGTTCTCCACATGCAGCCATTCACTCTCTGGTCGGTTTCTCTGTTTATTTCCCTGAAAAACGCTATACTGATACTTTCCATATACCGAATCACCTGTGCAATGAACATCCTGAAGAACTCGTTTTACTTCATAATTGTTCCAGGGTTTTGACTCCGGAAGCGGCTTTTCACCGGTTTTATAGAATTTTCTCTGTAAAGTCGGCGATAAAACTCCATCTTTATTGAGCTGTCTTGCAATATCACTATAACTCCTGCCATCCATATACATAGAAAATATACTTTTCAGATGTTCTGCAGCTTCATCATCAACAATCAGCTGATGATGGTCTTCTTCTGACTTTCTGTAACCATACGGTTCCCAGGCACTTGTAAATTTTCCCTCTTTCCAGAGTGCTTTTTTTGCGCTGCTACTCTTCTTGGCAAGGTCTTTCGAATAGAATTCATTGATGATATTCTTCAGTGGAACTGTAAGATCCACACCTTCTCTGAAAGAATCGAAATCATCTGTCACAGCCAGGAATCTTACATGGAAAAACGGAAATACTCGTTCAATATAATTGCTGGTTTCGACATAATTTCTTCCAAGTCTGGACAAATCTTTTACGATCACACAGTTGATTTTTCCATGCTTGATATCTTCCATCATCTGTACGAATCCAGGACGGTCAAAATTTGTACCGGAATAGTCAGAGTCCTTATAAACTTCCGCAACCGAAATATCTTCCGTATCTGCCACAAAGTTTTTCATCAGTTCCACCTGGGTTTCTATCGTTCCTCTTTCTAAGGTTTCTTCTGTTTCCATTGAAATTCTGGCATACAATCCTGCCCGGAACGGTCTGCTCACCTCTGTCTGGACGGTTGCACTGCTGACTACTTCCGGAATGTTTTTCCTGCTCTTTCGTGCCATTTTATACAACCTCCTTTACCTTGACCTGCAGATTGTTATTATCATCTATTACCATATCAACTCCCATAGCAGGTAATTGATTCAGCAATGTCTGATAACAATCATCAAAATCAAAAGTGATCTCTATATTCTTTTTATCATATACTCGGATTTGCCTGATCAGTTCTACCACCACAGTGCGGGACAGTTCTTCAATATCCTGATATTTCACAAAATAATCCAGCCAGGTATTGGCTTTGTCTGCTTTTTCCAGCTCGTTATCCATTTCTTTCTGGATCGCACGGATACTCTCTTCCGCATTTCTAAGCCGCTTTCCATATGCTGCATGAAGCTCTACATAGTCTTCTTTTGATACAATGCCCTCTTTCATATCCGAATAGAGCATCATCCGTAACTCCTTACAGCGTTCTTTCTCCTGCTTTTTCTTCTCCAGCCTGTCCTGCAGCTTTTTCATATTGATCTCCTGAAATGGCACAGTACCAATAAATTCCAGGACTCTTTTCAGGTGCAGGATATTCTGGATATGCTGTTTCAACATCACCAATACGGCAACTTCCAGATCCTTTTCCGGTATTCTATGACTGGAACAGCGTTTTGTTTCTTTATTTGTGGAACATAGATAATAAGCATATTTTTTTCCTGCCACAGTAGAAACCTTTCTTGTCATAGGTGCTCCACAATCCGCACATACAGCAATTCCGGATAACAGATATACCTGCTTTTGGTCAGGTGAAGTACGTGTATCCATGCCCAGAAGCCTCTGCACAATTTCAAAATCACGGTCACTCACCAGTGGCTCATGATTTTTCTCAATTCGGATCCAGTCATCTTCCGGTTTCACATAAGTCTGCTTCACTTTATGGTTCGGTGTTGTCCTTTTTCCCTGCACAAGATTTCCGATATAAACCTCGTTTTCCAGTATCCTGCGGACCGTAACGGAACTCCAAAGTGCCTGTTCTTTCTGCCGGAAACCTGTTTCATAACGACTGCCGCTGCTTATTTTATACTCAAATGGGGAAAGAATACCCAGTTCATTTAAACGATTAGCGATCGCATCCTGACTCATTCCCTGCAGCTTCATCTTAAAAATATCCTGTACTACACTGCCCGCCGATGGATCAATCTCTAATTTATGCTTATCTGTCTTTGTCTTCCTGTATCCAAATGCTACAAACGGAGTCACGCACTCGCCTTTTTTCCTCTTAATCTCAAGATTACTCCTGATCTTAATAGAAATATCACGACAATAAGCATCGTTGATTAAATTTTTAAATGGGATAATGATTTCGTCTGCCTGATTCTTTCCCTTAAGACTGTCATAATTATCATTGATGGCAATAAAACGCACACCAAGAGCCGGGAATAATCTCTCGATATACTTCCCGGAATCAATATATTCCCTTCCAAATCGTGATAAATCTTTTACCACTACGCAGTCTACAATCCCACGCCGGATATCTTCCAGCATTGCCTGGAATGCAGGGCGCTCAAAATTAGAGCCTGAGTAGCCATCATCAACTCGGACTGAAACAACTTCAATATCTTTTTTGTCTTTCAGGAAATCCAGAATCAAAGCTTTCTGGTTAGAAATGCTGTTACTTTCCAGTTTTGCTGAACTGGAAATATCGCCATCTTCTTTAGATAATCTGACATAGATGGCGGCATGATAGATTTTGTTGATATTCTGATACATATCTTACCTCCTTTTATTACGTCAGAAAATCCATGTAATAAAAGGGGGCTGCATAATTTGTCCTTACCGACATTCTAACACAGTCCCCTCAATTTTACCAGTACTTTTTCAGACACTCAGAAGCATACTTTTTCAGACACTCAGAAGCATATTCTCAAATGCCTGCTCCATAGATATACCGTTATTTGCAAATCTGACTTTTACTTTCATATTACCGATCCGGACCAGATAAGGATTTCCTACTTTATTCAGAAAAATATCTCTCCGTTCCTGAAGCGGCTTATTTCTGTCTGCTTTTATCATCCGTAGATCAGTCATTTCATTGATATCCACATCACTGAAATCCTGATCCAGATAATTTCTATATTCCTCTGCTGTCATGCCCTTCTCCTTCCATTCCCATCTGAATCCGTACTGCTTTCAGTACCCGATCCAGGCTCCACTTATTTACTCTTCCGCATTTCTCAATAATACATTTTGTAGAAATGCTCATAACCTGTTCAGCCAATGCCAGGCTTCCTTTTCGGATCCCTGTCATATCGTACTTACTGATAAATACATGTGTTGGTAAATACCGCTTCTTATATATTCTTGACGTCAGCGGAACTACTGTAATGACTGAACTGTATGTATTAGCTTTGTTGTTACTTACCACGATCACCGGTCGTACTCCACCCTGAACCGAGGTTGTCGGAAACATACCGAGATCCGCCCATAAAATATCTCCTCTTCGAATCGTCACTTGTCATCTCTCCAATCTTTTTTTATTTGTAAAGCATTCATAGCGCTATATTGGCTCCACAGGAATACGGCAGAGTTCCTTTCCAAGATAGAAAGCTCTGCCGCATAACCTCTATAGCCAATTTGATTATTAAACAGTGCTCGCTCGATTCTATTTATCCTCGATATCCCGAATCGTTACTCCTGCATCTGCAGGAAGGGAATAATAACCTGTCCGAATGCTATACTCCGGACCACAACCCAAAAACTCTCGTTTCCAGGCTCTGGCAGTTCATAGGTTTACCAGTTACAGACTTCTCAGGGTCTGCAAGTGTATCGCATCTCACACATGTCATCGCATCACCAGCCTGCCGACTGGCTTTGGTCAGTGCTTTTTCGCAGCATTATTAGCTCTAAAAATGTTTTTACGTCTTTTAATCCTATAGCGGCATCTTCCTCGTGCTCACTGTATGAAATGTCACGTCAGTTATTATTGGATATTCAGTTATCATGGTGCATTTTAGGGAGTCCTTAAAGCTCCTCTAATTACTAAAGTCAAATGACTTCGGCAAATGCAAAAAATTTTCCAAAAATTTTTTAAAAAAATTCTTTCATATACATTTCACGCATTTTATTAAGGATTGTTTTCAGCTTGTACGCTAATACCTGTCGGGAAATCCCCATAATCTCTGCCATCTGTGTCTGTGTCTTATTTTCAAAGAAAATGCCATAAATAATCATGCGTTCCTCGGTATTCAGCTGATTAATCACTTTATGAATATCCTGCTGTTCCATTTTCGTCAGTACACTGTACTCCACGTCACAATTCAGATCCGGGAAATCCTCTATCATAAAGCCTTCTCCATCAATGGACTGACCACTGTAAGGTACTTCCCGCAGCATCTTATCCACGACTTTCCCTTCTTCGTTCTTAATCTCAACTTTTTTTGCCTTGCTGCTTCTGTAAAAGTTGTTCATCGCATACGCAACTTCTTTTGTAATCTCGATCATTTCTCCATCAATATTTGCGTAGTACTTTCCTTCATAAAAATATGGGTGTTCAATATACATATCCGTTCCTCCTGAATTTGAAATCTTGTTGCTCGTTTCAAATCCAGAAGGCGGACCTCTGTTTAGAATCATGCCTGCTCCTCCTTTATCCTGCCGGGACATACCCGCAGTTATTGGCTGAGAAATTCAGGCACGAAAAAAGCCCCAGTAGTTTTTTTCTTAACTACTGAGGCTTTCGTCTCTTTTTTGTATTCAGTTATCTATGCCTTCTTTCATCAGCATAATCATTGTATCAGGATAATGTTCACAAAGTATCCGCAATACGTTCCCATAAGTTCACGTCATTATTGAAATCGTACATATTTCAGTATAAAAAATTCACCGTGTTATTCTTCTACTTCTTTTCCATCTATATATAGTTGAAATTTATCAGGATTATTGACAACATCATAGTCCTTTCCATATTCTACAGGTCTGTATTCGGCTGTCATTACCGATTCCCCATCTTCAATATCCTCTTTCCATAAATAGATGTTCATATCAAGGCTCGTCGCATATCCCCTGTCTGTGGAGAATTTTGTCGAACGAAAAGAATCACCCTTGTACATCTGCAAAAGTTCTCTTGCAAACGCTTCTCTATTCTCAATATTTTCCCGGTTAGCGACTACAGTTAGATTTTCATCCCGATTTACGGAAAATGTTCCTACCACATCCGGTTCACCTTCCTTATGACCGGATTCAGGTTTCCCATAAATACTTCCTGCAGCAATTATCATGATCACTGCTCCAGAGATCACTGCAATTATCTTTTTCTTCATATTTTCATTAATTTCCTTTTAATTGTTTTACTGCGTAATTGATCACTTCTTCCGGTGTAGGTCTGTCTCCTCTAAGTGTCATTTTCTTCCATTCTTCCTGCACAGCCGGATCGGGATTATCAAATCCTGCATCTATGGCTATCTGCATTTCTCTGCGTACCTCTTCTGGTGTTGTGTTGTACTTTTCTGCAATCTTTTCATAAATAGTTTTCTCTCTCATTTGTCCGCCTCCAATTTTATAGAATTAGATATAGTTCTTTAGAACTACTATACCATGGTTTTAATCGTGAAAAAAGACGGGTTTTACAAATGGATTCATAAAAATAGACAAAAAAAGAAGAGCTTTATGCTCTTCTATTTCGCAATTAATTCTATTAGTCTACCAAAGCTCTGACCGCATTTAAAACTCTTTTCTGTTCGTTCTTTGGCAATTTTTCTATCATACCAGACAATTCATTGGTAACACCTGTAACAGAATGTGTCACAACATCTATCAACAGTGCATCCGCCGATACATCAAGTGCATTGGCGATTGCTACAAAGGTATCCAATTTTGTTACTTTCAATCCTCTTTCTATCACACTGACATGTGTTGTACTTAAATTTACCAGCGCTGCCAGTTCTTCCTGGGTAAGATTTTTTGCTTCTCTTGCAGCCTTGATTCGCTGACCAACCGCTTTTAAATCCATCGTAACACCTCCTTCAGAACGATAATTCGGTCTAAAATTAGTATACCGATAGATAATCAAAAGATACAGAATCCGCAGATACTACAATAGTTCTACAGAACTAGTACAGATATTTTATATATCAATATAAAAAGAAGCCACCAGATAAATCATTTTTTCTGGCAGCTTCATTACGATTCTGTTGTTATTTTGTAACACTCATGCTCTCATCGATCCATTTCTTCACCATTTGAGCACTCACATTAAGATAGTGGGCTATTTTATCAACTTTCATTCCATCCGCAGCCATGGATAATGCTGAGGCCTTTGCTTTTTTCAGCTCACCACTTTCAATACCTTCACTATAAATCTGTTCCATCTCACGGCACATGAATTCCACCCCTTTCTGTGTTTCCTTCAATTCGTATACTCTGTCTGCAAGTATCTTACTATGCATATCTTCCGCATTCTTACAGTGAAGATCGTGCATCAATCTGCCTAACTCAGTATCTTCTTGCTTCTTAGAATTTACATAAATAATATGAGCCTCATCTTTGAAATTTTCACTGACTTCTTCGATCTTCCTGTCTATATGATAAATCGGAAGTCCATAACCAAGTGCATCGTCTCTGGTGATGAAGATCACATAACTCTCTGGCAGTTCATCAAAATCCTGCCCTGGATTTAATATATTCATATCCATCAGACCACTATGATATCTTGCCCGTTTTGGAGATGCTCCTTCATTGTCCTGCTGGATTTCCACATCCATCTGTTTGCCATCTGAATCCCTGGCAACACAATCCAGAATAGCTGAACGCCCCTGTAAATTCTTATAGTCCTTCTGAAGAACCTGATCGATAACTTTCAGATCCTTTTTATCCATAATCACCTGCAGCACATATTCCGTACATTCCCGTTTCTTAAATACATTCCGCATGAACACATCGCTCATGATGGTAAGGTCTTTTAAGATACCCTTGTATCTCTCGTAACGTGTTTCTAATTCTTCTGTTTTCACGATTTCTTCCTTTGCCACGTTCACTCCCGCCTCCATTCTTTGCTGTGTCAAGATAGGTTCCTAGATGTCTCCTATCCCAATTTCATCTTAACATCAAAACCAGCTTTTCACAAGCCACTATTTTATCCTACATCACTTGAAAACAATAATTTCCAATCAGCTTCATCCAACTATTATATTTATTCTTTTCACACACTTTTCGGCAAATTTCATTTTCCATCAGTACACAGAACATCTTATCATAATCAAATGCCCAAACAGCACCATTCACATGGTTTTCCACTGCTTTCTGATCTATGCTTTTCAAGCGTGTGACCATTTTCTCAATTTCTCCATTTCCCAAGTTACCGATATTTTCGCAGATAAACCGAAAGAAATTCAACGTTGTATATTCGTCATGCCAATGGAACTCTTCTGGATTGTTTTTTATTTTACTGGCTCGCTGCTGTTCTTTGATTATCTGAGCAGCTACACCTTTCATCGAATCTTCGTATCTCATAACTCCCACCTACTCTTCCTCAACGCCTAATGACGGTTTGAATCTCTTATCTTTTGCCTGTGGCACTACAATTTCATAAAAATAAAATCCTAAATACCCAAGTGCCTGCTTCTTCATTTTATAAAAAGAAGTCCTGCCTATTCCCAGTTCCTGCTGCACTTCCACATCTGTCTTATTGTAATGACTGCAAAAGCAGGAATGAAGAATTTCACTGAGTGTCACACCATTGGGAGCATAAAATTTCACCAGTGTCATTCCCCGATAGATCATGTCTGACAGCCCATAAATAATCATCAGGTTATTCATCTCCCGGTGCATCTTTGGCACGTTAAGCTGATGATTATAAATGCTCAGGTAGCTTAACGCATATGCCATATCTTCATTGATCTTCTCCTGACACTCCATATCCAGTTCTTCCAATACGACCTGATTTTCCAAAATCAGCTTCTGGTAACTTGTCATCAGTTCTTTAATATCAGTATAATGTCTTTCGATTGTAACTTCCAGATAATCCTGTGCATGGCTTGCCATCTGGAAGGTAATTTCTTTCATTGATTTAATTGCATAATCTCTGTCTGTCATCAGTTTCTTATTCTCCTTATCATAATCACACTAACTGGCGGTCTTTCAGACCAGTTCGCTTTCCCCATGATTTTGATGGGAAGCAATTACTCACTACAACTTGCAGAAGCGGATATCCAAAAGACATTGTGGGAGCTGCCTTTGCTGACCGGAATCCATCTTCTTATGTAAAACCTGCAGGAATATAAAGGGAAAGTGACTATCCCTGCCGGTTAATAATCCAAATAATATCGTCTATACCTATCTCTCCTTATGCTGTTTTTCTCTCCATAAACCATTTATCCACTTCATAAAATAAATGGCTTTCCTGTCCCTGTATCATACAGGTGTACATCATTCCTACACCGCCTGCCTTTCTGCTGGCACATCGCTCGATTTTCAAAATTCTGTCGATGTTATATTTTCTTCCATCTTCCCAGGTAAAGAATATAGGAACCAGTTTTCCGTCTTTCCGAAACTCTGCCACTACATCTACATATACTTTATTCATACCGGCACCTCACTATAAGATTTCTATTGCTCTTGGCGATGCCGGAATCCTTCGGATATATCCGTTTTGTTCCAACTGCTTGATTCTGGAAGAAGCAGATGACGTTGATCTTACTCCGATCAGTTTTCCAAATTCCCGGACTGTCGGCGGATATCCATGCTCCTTCGTATAATTCAAAATGCACTGATAGCTTTCTTCCTGTTTTCTGGTTAATGTCTGTTTCAAATTTATCCCTCCCATTATCCATGAAAATAACTGTGTGGATGGACCGTATGTGTACCAGCGTCCAAGTGGGATAAGACTTTATCTTGGTACATTGCCGCTCGCTGTATACTGAAATATCCAAACCGTCGTCTGATCTCATCTACAGTACGATCCATCTTTTCTAATTTTTCCTGTTTCTCTTGATTACCAAAAAGTTCCAACTGCACGGGAATATTATCCAACACAAGATCTACTGCTCGTATACCAAGGCTTCTGATTGGATGCTCCCATTTATAATGATCTTTAAACAACTGAAATGCTGCTGTCACAATCTCATCTGTTATATTTGTCGGATGATGTAATTGTTTCTGCCTCGAAAAACGAAACAAGCCATTGTCTCGAACCGTAATTTCTATCGTTTTGCATTTAAAACCATGCTTTCTCAATCTTGCTGCAACGTTTTCTGCCAGTGCCATCTGAATAATCCAAACATCCAGATCATCTTCCAAATCTCTTGGAGTTGTGGTACTATTGCCGATTGACTTCACAGGAGCTGCATACCCGTCTTTGCAAACTGGATCATTGTCCCAACCATTTGCAAATGACCATAACACAATTCCCATCTTTCCAAAATGGCTTTCTAACATTGCTTCATCACTTTCTGCAAGTTCCCCAATGGTTCGGATCCCCAGCTTCTGAAGTTTCTTCCGAGTCTGTCTTCCAACATAAAGCAGATCCGATGCAGGAAGCTGCCAAATCATACTTTTATAATTTTCCCGGTTAAACTCTGTAATCGCATCTGGCTTTTTGTAATCTGAACCAAGTTTCGCATAAATCTTATTCCAGGAAATTCCAATACTTACCGTTATACCCAGTTCGTATTTAATCCGATGGCTGATTTCTCGTGCAATCGTTATTCCACTTCCTTTCAGATTTCTGCTGTCTGATACATCTAGCCAGGATTCATCAATCCCATATGGCTCAATCTTGTCCGTATACTCCGAATAGATTTCTCTTGCCATCTGTGAAAATCGTAAATACAAATCCATCCGTGGTGGTACAAATATGATTTCCGGGCAAATCTGTTTTGCCTGCCATAATGCCATTCCGGTCTTTACACCTTTTCGCTTTGCAATATAATTTGCTGTCAGCACAATCCCGTGTCTTGCTTCCGGATCACCACCGACTGCCAACGGCATTCCGGCAAATTCCGGATGATGCAGCATTTCCACACTTGCATAAAAGCAATTCATATCACTATGCAGGATTACACGTTCACTCAATTTTTTCACCTCCCAGCCGTTTCGTTCAGCATGATGTCTTATCAATTTCTGTATGCTTAGTATACATCTACATTTTGGAGATAGTCAAGCTACATCTTGGTTGTTTTTTCTCCGTTTTGGAGATTGTTGTTGATTTTATTTCTAACATGCGGTATAATGCATATAGAAAATCCAAATAGAAATGAGGCGAACAAATGCGTGATTTCGGGGAAATATTAGCAGAAAATAGAAAAAAGAAAGGATATTCTCAATCAGACCTGGTAAAATTGCTTTCTCAGGAGGGTATTCAGGTCACTACAAAAGCAATCTCCAAATGGGAGACTAGTGCACGTGAACCAGCTTTACATGTTTTCCTGACACTTTGCCAGTTACTTGATATTGAAGATATATATGAATCCTTCTTTGGAGAAAATCCATATAACATTATGAATGGATTGAATGAAGAGGGCAGAAATAAATTGATTGAATTTGCAGATATTTTGAAAGCTTCTAAAAAGTTCTCTCCTCTGTCTGCAAAAATTATCCCGTTCCATCATCCTGTAGATATTACCTGGGAATCGGTTTCTGCTGGTACCGGAAATTATCTTGAGGATTCTGTAAAGGAAACTTATGATGTAGGGCATCTTGCTCCTGATCAGACAGACTTTGGTGTACGAATCTCCGGTGACAGTATGGAGCCACTTTATCATACTGGCGATGTTGCATGGATTCAGAAAAAAGACTCCCTTGCCAATGGTGAAGTTGGAATCTTTTATCTCAATGGCAATACTTACATTAAGGAATTACATGATGAGCCAGACGGTGTTTATCTGATCTCTTTAAATAAAAAATACCGTCCTATTCAGGTTCTGGAATCTGACTCTTTTAAGATTTTTGGAAAAGTAATTGGGAAATGCAAAGGTGAAGAAATTCCAGGATTTCATTAGATTTCAACAGCAGATTCATGATTCTGCTGATAACAATAAGTAAAGGAAGTGATTGAATGGCGATCAATAATACCCTGAAAGACATTCGTGAAGAGCGAAATCTCATTCAAGCAGATCTGGCAGAAGCTGTCGGTTCCTGCAGCCAGACCATAGGCCGCATCGAACGTGGGGAACGCAATCCCTCCCTTGAGATTGCAATCCGATTGGCACATTACCTGAAAGTGCCAGTAGAAGATATTTTTCAAGTTGAAGACTGAAGCACAGCAGCCAGAAAACCGAGGCGCAAAAAAAGCCCCGGTTTCCTTTTGCTCAAAAATCAATGTAATCCTTTTACGAAGTCTACTGCATTCTTCATATCTTCTTCATTCGGATGTCCTTTTGCGATACCACCAACCAGTTTAAACGGTCCGAATGTGTCATAGCCTTTACAGCCAAATTTTCCAATTACGCTGGCATGTTTTTTCTTCAAAGTCTGTTCTATGGATTTATAATTCTCACTTCCGCCATAAGTGCAGATCAGAAATACTTTTTTATCTTCCGGCAAATTTCTCTCTGCAAATTTCAGAATCGACTGATGAAATTTTGAATAATAGATTCCTGACGCAAATCCAATCATATCATAGTCACTCAAGTCTGCCTTCTGCTGTTTTACTGTATCAATTAAATCTACCTGACACTCTTCTGCTATCCTCTTTACTAATTTTTCTGTATTTCCATGATGTACTGATGCATATACGATTGCTTTTCTCATTTTTCTTCCTTTCTGCCTGCTCCGTCAATCAGGTCATAGCTCATATCCAAAAAGTCCAGTGTCTTAGCTTCACTGACTGAACCATCCAGTAAAATCGTAATCCAATGTTGCTTATTCATATGGTATCCTGGTAAAAACCCATAAGTCTGAATAATCATGTTGGTCATTTCCGTATCACACTTTACGTCCATGATATCAACTGTATCATTTCCATCTAATCCAAGTTTCGATTTTTCAACAGTCATGAGCACCGCATACCATTTTCCATTTTTGTGGCGAAGAACTGCACTGTCCGGCAGTTTACTCCATAGATATTCTGGAACTGTACCGTACTGCTTCTTCACATAATCAAATATTTCTTCCTTTTTCAAAATCTGTTCAACTCCTGCTTCTTCTGATGTCCTGTCCATAATCATATCACATTTTCGTATAGCATACTACCTGCCAAATTCTTTTGCATTTCTCTTTATCTCCTGACTTTAACTAATAGAGGGGTAAAACAGCAAGGACAGGAAGTGAGGATACACTTCCGGAAAATCCCAATTTAGGGTACCCTGCCCTAAATTGAAAATGCTGAAAGCAACGGTAATACTGCCCTCGCAGAAAGGAGGAACTGCTAATGGCTGAAAGAAAAAGAAACAAAGAAATTCATTTTTATGTCACCGAAGAAGAACGAAAGCTAATCCGCAGGAAGATGATAGAATCAAAAACCAAGAACATGGGAGCTTATCTGCGTAAGATGGCAATCGACGGCTACATCGTCAACACAGATACAACTCCTCTGAAGAAACAGTATGAGGAAATGCACAAGATTGGTGTGAATATTAATCAGATTGCAAAGAAAGTAAATACCACCGGAGATCTATATCCGGAAGAAATGCAAGAATTGAAAGAGATGGTGAAAGAATTATGGCGTATCTTAAGATCTTCCCAATTAAAGTAACAGACAAGAAAGCTCTGGACTATATTACAAATCCAGATAAGACAGATGAAAAACTGTTAGTTTCCAGTTTTGGCTGCTCCCCGGAAACTGCAGATCTTGAATTTTCTATGACTAGAGAAATGGCAAAAAAGAATGGAATGGACAAAGGTGATAACCTGGCATTTCATCTGATCCAGTCATTTAAACCTGGAGAAGTTGATGCCGAAACTGCCCATCGCTTAGGACAGCAATTTGCAGACGAAGTACTGAAAAGAAAATATGAATACGTGATCAGCACCCATGTTGACAAAAATCATATACACAATCACATCATCTTCAATGCCGCAAGCTTTGTTGACCATCACAAGTATGTTTCCAATAAGCGAAGCTACCACAAACTCTGCAGAATCAGTAATTGTATCTGCTATGAAAATGGACTCGCCACCAGTATGCCAACCGGAGAAAAAGGTAAAAGCTATAAAGAGAATATGGAATATCATCGTGGCACCAGTTGGAAAGCCAAACTGCGTGTTGCAGTTGATAAGGCAATCTGGACTTCCATCAACTATGAGGAATTTCTACAAAAGATGCAGTTAGCAGGATATGAAGTTCGACAGGGAAAACATCTGTCCTTCCGTGCACCGGAACAGAAAAACTTCACTTATATGAAATCTCTCGGAAGCTATTATTCGGAAGAAAATGTCCGTATCCGTCTGGCTAAAAATCGTAGCAAAGCGAAAGCTCCAAAGCATCTGTCCAGAGAAGCCCGCCTGTATATCAATATCTCCACGTATGTTACGACCGGCAATCGAGAAGGATTTGAACGATGGGCAAAACTCAATAACCTGAAAGAAGCGGCTCGTACTTTCAACTATCTTTCTGAAAATAACCTGCTGAATTATGAAGATTTCCAACAGCATATTTCTGATGTTGATGCTTCTGTTAAAGCGGCTGATCTGAGAATAGCACAAATCACCAGTGATCTGAGCACGCAGAAAGTCATTCAGAAACACTGTGATTCTTACCGGCTCTGTCGTAAAGTGATAGAAGATTGCAAATCTGCAAAAAATCCAAAAGAATACCGTTCCAAGCATCTGGCAGAATACCAGCTCCACGATTCACTAAAAAAAGAGCTTCAGGATCTCGGTGTTACCAAAATCCCAAGCTCTAATAAAATCCAGAAGCAGATTGAAAATCTTGAATCTGAACAGGCTGCTACCCTCCGGGAAAAACAGGAATTACAGAAAAAGCAGAAAACCCTGGAAATCATTCAGCAGAATTTCACTGCGCTACTCGATGCTCCAGAAATCAGTTCAGACTTACTTCCGGCAAAAAGGGAACCTGTTTCTGTCACGGAAAATGTAACAGAGAGTTGCTGGAAGCAAAACTGTGCTATATGAGGCAAGATAAAAACGGATAATTGCGGAAGAACCTCGCCACACCGGACTGGCGGCTCCTCCCGCACAAGAATATTCAGAAAGTAAGAGATCACAGGTGCCACAGGAAGTTCTTCCGCAAACTTCTGTACAATTCGGATTTTTGATTGATTTTGATCTGTCGTACAGGATAACTGCATAGTTCAAGATGATGCCATTACTGGATAACATGACAGAAACGACCTGATGCACATAATCCTGACAGCCCTTTAAATGAGACTGATGGAAATACGCCGCTTCAATAGGATGCAATGGCTGTGACGAGGGCTTTGTATGCGAAGCGATTGTATCATCCACAATACAGAAAATGGGCTTACCAGAGAGCAGTGCCTCCCGGTAAATAGTCTGTATCACGCTGCGTTTCAAAACATCTTGGAGTTCAGAATCATTCCATTTTCCATGATTCAGGAAATAAGCGGTTGTAGTTCTGTGCTGACAGCTGACTTCAGCGAAATCAATGGTTTTTCCTCGATAACCACGCAAGAAAATCGAGACCATGATAGTCATTAAATGGTTGAGGTACACATCGGATAAGAATAATCCGAGTTTTAAAGATTTAAAGTAATTGTAAATATGATTAGAATGATGTATACAATGTATACTGTTTGCAACAGGCACCCCCTTGTTGTATGTGTAAGATTGTTTTGTCGTTATTACAATTATACATCATTCAATAGAGGGTGTCTTTATTTTGTGCAATATTTGAGATTTACTCATTCATAGTTTTTAATTCAGTTTTTCATAAATCGCTTGACACCATCGATTATACTTCATTCCTGTAACTCAGAGCACTACCTCTATCCTATAGTTAAATTTCCAATAATAGTATTTCTGGTAACAGGGATATTTCTTGCTTAAGCATTGCATAATAGATTCCTGTTGCGCCAATCATAATACCTGGGTTATATCTTTCACAATCTTTTATAAAATCATCTTCATTAGATTTCATAATATAATTTAACATGAACTTTGACAATTCAATAGCTTCATAACATCCCATTTTTTCCCCATAATGTCTTAATATACTGATTGTACCAAAATTCCCATGACATAAACAGTTTCCTTGCAATATCTGAAGCTTCATCACCTTTTGCGCAGCTCTTATAACATCATTTAAAATAAGGCTCTCTAATACAGTTCCTTTCATTAATTCTAGCAATTTAAGTCGCGACATTAAAATGCCTGAAGCTCCATGACACCATGCCATACTATCGATGTTATTATCAAAATCTCCTCTTCGAAGATCCTTCCAGTTATTAGTGACCGGATTATACAACGAATTTTCATATTCTAAAATATCCTTTATAATCTCTATATACTGTTTTTCTTTTGTCCTACTATATAAATAAGCAAAAGCTAAAGAGAATCCACTGTTCCCATGAGAAAGTCCTGCCAGATAATTCGGGCTAATATCACTTTTCCAACCAATACCCTTATCCAAATAACTACTTTTTTTTAATAAATAGTTTCCCATCTCCTTTGCAAGAGACAAATATTTACTTTTATTTGTCAAATCATATAAATTAATTATTGTTAGAATCGCTCCCGCATTTCCGAAAATCAAATCATATTTATTATCCTTTTTAAAATATTTTTCCAACACTTCTACTTGTTTTTCACAATAAAATAAATACTTATCATCTTTATAAAGATGATAACATAATTCATATAGATATAATATTGATGCTTCACCATAATAGGCACCTATACATACTTTCTCTTGTTTGCAATCTGCTAGCATTTGATTTGTATATCTAAAATAACTTTCATCAAGTATATCACATATATGGTTAAATTCTTTCATACCTTCTTTTTTTAATACATGAAAGTAAAATGCTATTCCCGCCTTCCCGTCATAAAAGTACCTATTAAGTGGAGCCAAATGCCAATCACTTCTATCATTATCTTGTACCTTAATCCCTATCCAATTAACATCTGTTTTATCATTGTTATATATTGCTGAGTTAATTAAAAAATCGCCATATTTCTTTGCTAATGTAATTACTTTTTCTTTTTTAAATCCAACCTCTGATTTATATACTGCAGATACGTTAAGTTTATGTTTTAGTTCTGAATATTTTGTCATACTCAGTGATATTCGTATAAAAATACATTGTCTTTCTATATCTTTCCTATTCAAAAATTGAATATGTTTTATGATTTGTTCCATGATACTATGCTGAAAAAATCCCTCAATTTTGTCATTTCTTGAATCGTATATATCTAAACTATTCATATTGCAATAAAAATATGGTATATCTCCTTGTAGTAGATCTTTCACTTCTGACTCTAATACATCTTCATTACATTTCTTCTTCATATCGTATAATCCATAAAGAAATATCTGTCGATCTATCACATTTTTCGTCAACTCAGGATGAAAAGATGAAGATAACATCATAGAATATTGCTGAGTATTTTGCATAACAACTCTAATTTTTGTACTTGAGAGTCTTTTAAATATCTTAAGAATATCATTTGTATTTTTGAGAAATACTAAATATGCCTCTCTAAACATCTCAATTATTAATTCTCGAAATTCATATGGAGCCATAAGCTCTCCATCCAAAAATAATAAGTTATTTCTTATATTGCTAATAGCTTTAACATATTTTATTTTCATATCTATACGAAATGCATTATCAATAGCAGGCACTTTAATTGGCAAAACTTGACCTAAACTCCTGTTCAATGCACTAACATCAACCCCACTTTCATTTTCCTGTGACCATATGTAAAAAGGTAATAATCCTGAATGTAAAACAGATTGATGAATCATAACATCTATTTTATCTTCTAGCTCTATGAATTTATTATTTTCATACGGTGAAATAATCGTCTCCATATCAACAATTACTGGATACTCACCATGGACAATAAGATTTTCTGCATGTATATCTGAAGAATTTAAAAGATAGCATACAAAAATATGGATTCCCATCCTTCTATAATAACGTCTCACCTCAGCCAAATTCTTGCAGGGTACATAATCTACATATTCTGTCCATCCATAATTTGCATGTTCAATACATTTATAAGTGTACATCCGTATTCCGCATTTTCTTCCTATTTTTTTTGTAATTTGTTGATATACAACTTCATTCTTAACTGAATGTGGTTTGTAAATTATTGTATAATCATTATCTAGCTGTATTTTAAAAACACTTTTCCCGCCACAATGTAAATCTGAAAAATTACTTTCCAATTTTACGATCTTAGAGAATTTATTTTCTTGACAAAGAACATTTTCAATCTGATTTTTATCATTCAAAAGTCTTTTGATAAACGTGTTGAAATTTTCAATCGAAAAAATTATTGTTTCCAGTACCCCCCGAAACACTGCGGGATATTTATTATAAAAAGAAATTCGATAGTTTCTATCTAGCAAACATCTATTACAATAATTTTGATATGCCTCATTTGCAGTACCGGCAAAAGAATGGCTTTTATTCCATAAATTCATTTCAAATATTAATGAGCGTACAGTAACAAGCATTAACCTACTATAAATTGAATCCAAATAGTTTAAGTATACTTCCTTGCAAATATAGATTAAATTATTATTATCCTTCAGAATATTAAAAGTTAATGATAAAAAATCATAAAAAAAGCATCCCAGATTTTTACTTTTATAATTCTCTACAATGCATTTATCCACTTCTATTTCATGTTCCCAATAATATTCCTTGATTTTTTCGTATTTCAAATTTTCACTATCTTTATCTAAATAATTATTTAGACAAGTGAAAACAAATGGCCACTTTTTTTTCACATATTCAACGCTCGAAATGCCAATTATCCTCTGCCAGTACTCTAATAAATCTAAATTCAAATTTATATTATTTTTTTCAAATGTAACTTCATACAAATTTTTATCTTTTCGCATTTGCAACTCCTAAAAAGCGGGAGCAAATGTTTTTCAGCATTGCTCCCACTTTGGCATACTATATCAGCAACAAACAAGAGTAAAAAAGGCACTACATTCAACAGTAAGTGTAATAATTTCATCATCTGAAGCCTTACTCAGTTTCTTCGCTTCACAAACTTCTCCTAGTAAGTCTCCTGATTGTTTAAGAATATCTGTTTTGCTTTCTTTTTGCATAATTATTTTCCACCTTTCTGCGAAAGGCACCGATGGGGTCATGAAACCCGTTGGCTAACTTCCGCTTTTTAATTTATCTTCCTTCTGATATTATCTTTTTGATAAGACTGACACACTACAGAACACGTGGAGGTGAGTGGCGGGGCTGTATAGCGGCGACCTCGCATAATTATATGTTGTCGGTCATCCGTTAAGGCATCAATGAATGGCGCATAACAGTAGCCCGTAAACTTATCTCTTCCAAAGTCGACTCGATTTTGCCGGATGACCAGTCACTGTCAGTTTTATTACTACAAAATCAGGAGGTTATTTTATTGTCTTTTAAAATCTTTCGTAAAAATTGCTGTGGACTTGATGTCCACAAAACCTGGATTTATGCTTGTATCGGTATTACCGATACAAACGGCAGAACTGATTATAAGCAAACTCGTTTCTCGTCTTTTTCTAAAGGACTGAAGGAATTGTCTGACTGGCTTGCTAAATATCACTGTACTGAAGTTTGTATGGAATCTACCGGCAAGTATTGGATCCCTGTTTTTAATGTTCTTGAGAAAGCATATGTCTCTGTTATTCTTTCTCACCCTAAATATACCAAACCACAAAAAGGAAATAAAACTGATCGTAAGGATGCTAAATGGATATGTGATTTATTCATGTGTGATATGGTAAAACCTTCCTTTATCCCACCTGCTGACATCCGCCACTTAAGAGATTTGGTAAGATACCGTTTCAAACTCATCTGTATGATTACAGGTGAAAAGAATCGTGCTCAAAACTGTCTTACTGTATCTAATCTTAAGCTTGACGATGTATTCAGTGATGTGTTTGGAAAGTCTTCCCGTTCAATTACTGAATATATTCTTGAACATCCAGGGGATTTATTTGATGTGACTCCTTTTGTGGACAGACGTTGTAAGACGCCAATCGAAGAAATTCAGGCTGCTGTTGATGGAGCTATTTCTCCTGAACAGGCCGTAAAACTTCGTCAGTGTCTCAACCACATTGATGAATTAGAAAAGCATCTTGAAGAAATAGAACAGGAAATCCTTCGTCTCTCTGATAAATATCAGGCTGCTCTTGATCTGATCCGCACAGTTCCTGGATTTGACAAAAATCCTATGACTGCCATCCAAGTCCTTTCTGAAATCGGTGGTGATATGTCTGTTTTCCCCTCAGCAAAGCACCTCGTTTCATGGGCAGGATGTTGTCCGCGCAATGACCAAAGCAACAAAAAAATCAAATCAACTCGAATTTCCCGTGCTGGTTCTTATTTTAAACCAGTTCTGGTACAAGTTGCAAATGGTTTATTACGTTCTAAGAAACATCCGGAAATAACTGACCGCTATAAACGTATAAAAGCACGTCGTGGTCACAAGAAAGCCATCATTGCAATCTGCCGTATGCTCCTGACCGCTATCTGGCACATACTCTCAGATTTAAAACCTTATACAGCGGAAGGCTTTCGTGAATCACGTCCTGTGAACGAATCAAAAGTACTGACCACCTCACAGGCTCTTAATTTATTAAAACAACGTGGTTATATTATCAAAGATGATCTCACACCTGCCATGAATTAAGTGTCGTGTCTATATTTACTTTTTTTGAAACCACCCTAAGGATGGTTTGTTTGTTATGCAATTTTATTTTTCTCTAACCACTACCTCTTTGTTTCAAACTTATTGTCTCCTTTCTTTTTAGTTTCAAATTTACCATATTTACTATCTTTATAGTCAAATTTGGCTGTGAATTGTAGTTTTTTGACCGCAATTATGTTGAAAGAAGCAAAACCCGCACCTCAAAATAAGTATCTCCTAGATTAAATTTCATATTACCATTATACTTGTTAACACAAAACTCCACACTTTCCAAACCAATACCATGAGCTTTTTTATCTTTTTTTGTTGTTTCAAGTCTCGAACCCTCTAATAGTTTCGGCTTTTCTGCAACATTATTCTTGACCTTTATCACAAGCATATTATTTACAGATTTCATAGTAAATTTAATGTATCTTCTTGCTTCCACATCTTCCATAGATGCTTCTATAGCATTATCCATAAGATTCGATAATATCGTACAAAAATCCATATCTATTACACGTGGCGATGCAATATTAACATCGATCGTCACTTTTATATTATACATCTCAGCCTCAGCAATTTTACAGTTTAATACGATATCAACAATTTCAATGCCAGACCATACTGTATTTTCAATCTTACGAATAGGTTGTGCAATACTATCAATGTAGTCTAGTGCTTTTTGATAATCTGAACTTCTTATATAGTTTGAGATAATAGCAATATGATTTTTAAAATCATGCATCACATGTCCATTATCCTTATACAATTTTCGTATATTTGCATAACTTTTTTCCAGCACTTCATTTCTCACGTTAATAATAGCGTTTTTTTCCTCATAGTCTCTATATTTAATATACATATAAAACAATAACAGAAACATTAATAAAATAGCTAAAAAGAAAAGCCAATTTGAGGCCAATACTTCTGTTAGATTGCGAACTGCAAACCTCTGAAAATAAAATAGAGCGCTATATCCAATAAGGCATAATGTAAGCCAGAATCCCCAATATTTTAAAAACACTTCATACTTAATGTTTTTATCTCTCAAGAATAAATAAAAAACAATTAAGCATAATTTCATCGCACAGATATACAGAATTCGTTCCAATCCTTGTTGGCTGATTAAAATTCCCCCAACTTTATCATTAGCTGTTAATACACTTATTATAAAAATTGAAAACAAATCGAAAATCATAATTCCTAGATAGTATACTCCTACCACTGTTACGCTTTGAAAGAACTTTGCTTTAAATAAAAGCATGGAAGAGATCCCCATAACCACAATTACAAAAATCAACAAAAAATTTGAGAAAAGACTAATCTGATTATTTAAAAAAATACAAATTGTTATAAGTAATGAATATAACAATTCCATAATTTTTTTTCTTTTAGTATTTAATCTGTCTTTGAAAAAAAGATTAACAAATCTATAGCAAATTAACGTTTCTACAAAGGAAATCAAAAATTCTATTACATTGTATAAAACAATCATGTATTTTCTCCCCAGTATTCTGCTATCTTTTCTTTTACCATATGTATCTGTGGTCTGCTAACCTTTAGCACTATACCATTATCCATAAATACTTTTTCATCTTCCATCCGGTCTATATGTGTTATATTGGCAATGAATCCCCTTTCTACAAATACAAATTCCAAAGAATTAAGCTCTTTAAATACTGTAGCCAAACTTTTTCGAACTTTATATTCTCCAGTTGTAGAAACAAATATTGAATATTTTCCAACCTTATATATGTAATAAATATTTGTATAATACAATTTTATATATTTAGTTATTGTTTCAATCAGATAAAAACTCTTTTCTCTCTCATGTAATTCCTTAATAGTTTCTTGCAATGCTTCTTCCAAACCCTTTTTTAATTCATTCTTTGGAATATAACGAAAAGCAATGACTTTAAATGCATCTAATGTATATTTCATATGCGATGTAACAAAAATAATAATTGAATCCCTATTGTATTCGCGAATTCTTTTTGCAATTTGTATTCCGTTTATATCGTTGTCATCCTTCATTTCTATGTCTAATAGAAAAAGATCATAATAAGAATCCTCATCCAATTCATATAAAAGCATTCTATGACTTGTAAATGTATCGATAGAAGCAATAACTTTTTCCTTTTTTAGAAATTCATATGATATTTTTTCTATATCCTGTAAAAACAATGTATCGTCATCAACAATTGCCATTTTCAGTACCATAATTATTTTCCACCTTTCTGCGAAAGGCACCGATGGGGTCATGAAACCCGTTGGCTAACTTCCGCTTTTTAATTTATCTTCCTTCTGATATTATCTTTTTGATAAGACTGACACACTACAGAACACGTGGAGGTGAGTGGCGGGGCTGTATAGCGGCGACCTCGCATAATTATATGTTGTCGGTCATCCGTTAAGGCATCAATGAATGGCGCATAACAGTAGCCCGTAAACTTATCTCTTCCAAAGTCGACTCGATTTTGCCGGATGACCAGTCACTGTCAGTTTTATTACTACAAAATCAGGAGGTTATTTTATTGTCTTTTAAAATCTTTCGTAAAAATTGCTGTGGACTTGATGTCCACAAAACCTGGATTTATGCTTGTATCGGTATTACCGATACAAACGGCAGAACTGATTATAAGCAAACTCGTTTCTCGTCTTTTTCTAAAGGACTGAAGGAATTGTCTGACTGGCTTGCTAAATATCACTGTACTGAAGTTTGTATGGAATCTACCGGCAAGTATTGGATCCCTGTTTTTAATGTTCTTGAGAAAGCATATGTCTCTGTTATTCTTTCTCACCCTAAATATACCAAACCACAAAAAGGAAATAAAACTGATCGTAAGGATGCTAAATGGATATGTGATTTATTCATGTGTGATATGGTAAAACCTTCCTTTATCCCACCTGCTGACATCCGCCACTTAAGAGATTTGGTAAGATACCGTTTCAAACTCATCTGTATGATTACAGGTGAAAAGAATCGTGCTCAAAACTGTCTTACTGTATCTAATCTTAAGCTTGACGATGTATTCAGTGATGTGTTTGGAAAGTCTTCCCATTCAATTACTGAATATATTCTTGAACATCCAGGGGATTTATTTGATGTGACTCCTTTTGTGGACAGACGTTGTAAGACGCCAATCGAAGAAATTCAGGCTGCTGTTGATGGAGCTATTTCTCCTGAACAGGCCGTAAAACTTCGTCAGTGTCTCAACCACATTGATGAATTAGAAAAGCATCTTGAAGAAATAGAACAGGAAATCCTTCGTCTCTCTGATAAATATCAGGCTGCTCTTGATCTGATCCGCACAGTTCCTGGATTTGACAAAAATCCTATGACTGCCATCCAAGTCCTTTCTGAAATCGGTGGTGATATGTCTGTTTTCCCCTCAGCAAAGCACCTCGTTTCATGGGCAGGATGTTGTCCGCGCAATGACCAAAGCAACAAAAAAATCAAATCAACTCGAATTTCCCGTGCTGGTTCTTATTTTAAACCAGTTCTGGTACAAGTTGCAAATGGTTTATTACGTTCTAAGAAACATCCGGAAATAACTGACCGCTATAAACGTATAAAAGCACGTCGTGGTCACAAGAAAGCCATCATTGCAATCTGCCGTATGCTCCTGACCGCTATCTGGCACATACTCTCAGATTTAAAACCTTATACAGCGGAAGGCTTTCGTGAATCACGTCCTGTGAACGAATCAAAAGTACTGACCACCTCACAGGCTCTTAATTTATTAAAACAACGTGGTTATATTATCAAAGATGATCTCACACCTGCCATGAATTAAGTGTCGTGTCTATATTTACTTTTTTTGAAACCACCCTAAGGATGGTTTGTTTGTTATGCAATTTTATTTTTCTCTAACCACTACCTCTTTGTTTCAAACTTAAACCTCCACCGATCATTCAACAAACATATAATATTTTTTCCTGGAAATATCATAAAAAAAACATTCCTCATTTGTAATTACCAATTCATAAATATCATCATCTTTTTTTTGTGGATTTTGATTACTATGGTAATAGTAATGTCCTTCTCTTTTTTTTGTTACTTTTTCAATAATATCATTCACAACTTCATTTATTGGCAAAGTATGATATTTTGAAGCTGACCATCTAGGTATCATCTTTCTTACCTCTCCTTTAACTAACTTTACTTTAGCTGCACTATAAAATCTCTTTGGAAACACTTCTTCTTTGTCAAATCCTATTTCACTTAATATTCTATCAAATAAATCTGCAAATTCTTCATATACAAATCCCATTTCAAGAAAAGCTTGCATATGCAGCAATGCATTTCTTAAATATCTACTATCTCCAGTATGTTCAAATAGCTCAAGATATTTTCTAAGGCATAACTCAAACGATACTTTAATAGATATCCCACTATATTGAACTGTTCCTAATGCTAATTTTATTGCCTCTACCTCTTCCACAAAATCTTCTGGTTTCTTCATATTACTGTATTCTCCTTTCCTAATATACCAATAATAATCCTATCAGTATATAGCATATTTGTAAAGAACATCGCATTTTACTCAATACAACATTAGTCTAAATACTGATACACTAATCGAAAAGGAGGCAAACCTAATGCAAAGTACGGATTTAGGTGTAAAAATAGGCTCTCGTATAAGAGCTTCTCGAATGTCGATAGGTTTAACGCAGGAACAGCTGGCAGAAAAAGTCGGAGTATCCTGGTCAACAATAAGTAGTTTAGAACGAGGTATGCATATGGTCAGTCTGGAGCGTTTGCTTGATATCTGCGAAGCCCTTAATTCTGGCCTAGAAATTATACTTTGTGATTATATAAATATAGCTGGACTTTACTCAGATAATGATTCCCAAAAAATTTTAGAAATGCTAACATTGCTTACTCCAACGCAAAAGAAATATCTTTTAGAAAACATGCGTTTAATATTAAACCTTTATCCAGACATATAATAGCATATTTTTTTAATTTATCATTTTGTCTGTAATTAAGCTTTATTTGACCCCTGAACATAATACGCAGTCAATTTTTAACAATTTACGGACATATTATTAATTTGTGTTATTTTATGATAGAATGATTTAGATTGGTAGGTAATAATAATGCTAAAATATATCTCTGAAAAAAGCACGAATTTGCTAATACGATATGGATGTATAAAATTGCAACAAAAAGATATATATATTTATGGCTTTAATCTTTTTTACTCAACTTTTATAACTGCTATTACAATACTTATAACAGCTACACTACTTCAGAGTATAGTTTCAGGTTTAATATTCATAAGCTATTTTGCAATTCCAAGATTTATTCTCGGAGGTTATCATGCACCTTCTTATGGAAAATGCTTTTTAATAACTAACACGTTATTCATTTGCGAATTATTTTTACCGCAATTTGTAATAGTACACCCAATATTAAACTCAATAATTTTATTATGTTATACCATTTGTATATTATATCTGTTTTTTATAACTATTCTTCTAATAGATTTCTCTTATAAAAAAACTCTTTTTTTATTGTTGACTGTTGAACTTTCAATGTATATTATATTAAGCCTGTCTCCACTTCCAGAAACATACTCAATAATTGCAATGGAATCAACTATAACTATGGTAATATTAATTTTAATTCCCAAAAGTAGGAAGGAGAAAACGTAATGCGTAATTTACTGAATTATGTAGCAAAATTAATTAATCATGTAGCTATAATCGGAGGAGGTTTACCTTCAGCTGGTTTTAGTTACCAGCCCCCTAAACCAGAGCAATTGACTTCTAGGATTCAACAACACTCCCCTTCTACTCCTAATCCTTCAAAATCAACTAGGAAGAAAGATTCCATTATAAAATAATATTTACCACTCCGTTTCCAATAAAAATATCCTCATTGAAATTATGTGAATCAAAATATTGTTAGTGATTTCATGAGCTGTCACCAGATTGCTCACATCAGTTGACGCTCACTTGCTTAACTTTCTGTCACCA
>NZ_JANJZT010000002.1 GCF_024622975.1 Blautia caecimuris
AAACACAAGAAGCTTACTTTATGCCGGAATCTCCTTGGATGCCAAAAGTATCTCTCGAAGCTTCGAGGTAAGGAGATGCCGGAAATATTAAAACAGCTTTATGAAATAAATATTTGTGTGTGTAAATCCTGTGGTGGGCATCTTGGAAAACCACAGCTTCGAATACCACAAAGATGTTAAAATCTTATTCTTTCATACATTTTCTAAAGCCTCAAAGCTTGAGGTTTTGTTGTCGTACCTAATTTATCTGAAAACACTTGATTTCTGTAGCTTCTGCACAGGAACTCCTGTATAATCATGGGTAAGAACAAAAGATTGAAAGTCCATAGGTAGTAGCTACCCGGACGCTCACTTTGTTCAATTAGGTCAAATCGAAAATGGTGTAAACGAAGGGGCAGTTCACTGGAATGCCAAAACTGCTTTTTCGTTTACCCCATCATCGATTCTAACCTAAAGAATTTATTTTTCCAGCAACTTTAAAAATCTCTTATCATTCATTTGTTCATTTGTTAAATATTCCCCGTTATAAAACAGAGCATAAGTTGTAATTGGTGTAGGTGCATTTTGTGCTTGCTCTTTACTTTGCAAATGAATAGCTTTAAACTGTATACCCTTTTCTTTTGCGATTTCTTCTACGACAGGAACATATTTCGCATTAAACGGACATTGATTGGTATAATACAAAACATATCCAATTTCATCAATATGAGGGTGTTTAGCACCTTCTTTGAATTTAGGTAAAGAAGTCTTTTCACCAAAGAATAAACACCATAATTGAATACCATTATCAGCCTCATCACAAACGGTAAAACCTTTGTGTTTTAAAAATTTAGGGTCAGCTAAAAATGGTTTTTTCTTTTTGGAAGATAGGATACATAACCCTTTCTTCCCTTTAATTTTACTGTCTTCAATACACGCATTTAATAAGTCAGTTGAATATCCATGTCCCTTAAAAGAACCAGCTACCCAAAGACAGTTAATATACATATAGCTGTCTGCAACAATAGGATTCCAAGCGTTTTCAGCAGGAATATATTCAATAAAACATTTTCCTCGTTCTTTACTCTTTAGAAAAACTAACCCCTCATCAAATCGCTCATTTAGCCAATCCTTTTTTGATGATACTTGAATATCATTGTTATTTGAAATCGCACAGCATATATGCTCTTTGTCTATATTCTCATTGGTTACTCTGATATATTCCATAAAAACACCTTGTTTCTAAATTCTAATTTTTCAGTCCAGTTCCAGTCTCATTGAAATTAATTCCTGCCAGCCCTGGTAACGTGAGCAAAAGCCCCTTGGATTGCGACCGAATTCCACGAATCCCATACTTTTATACAAAGCAATTGCATGGCTGTTTTCGCTTACAACCTCCAATTCCAATTGAGAATAGCCTGCTTTTTTTGCACAATCTATGCAGGCTGCGATCAACGCGCGGCCGATTCCAATGCCGCAAAAATCTTTATCAACCGCAACCCCTAATTCTGCACGGTGTCTTATCTTGTTTGATCCCATACTGCCTACGCCCGCTGTTCCGACAATATGTCCGTCTACGACAGCGCAGAGATAAACATCTCTGTCTGCGCGCTCTCTGTCCGCCAAAAACTGCCTTTCAAACGCTGTATCAAAAGTTGCCTCATCCCTGTAGGACGCCAAAAAATCTGTCTGCTCATGAGTCAGGAGAAAAATATCTAAAACCTCCTGCGCATCATCACCAACGGCATTTCTAATGCAACATTCCTTATTATTCTTTAACAATACACTTTTTTCATACTGCATTTCTGCTCTCCTCCGTAAATCCTGTCAGATTTTAGATATAACTCTAAAAGACTTTTATTCTTTCCTGTATCCACTTTACCTCTTATTACGCTGTCCCACAGCAACCATTGTGGCCGCAAAAAACATAACAATTCTTCTGCATTATACCAATCACTTAAACATTTTCCCTGACAACAGCTCTTCTTCTCCCATGTGCCTTTCTCACTCAATCAGCCCATGTCAATCTTCAGATCTCCCGGTTTAATGATTCCTTTTGCCCGGAACACTTTCCCTGTCGCCCAGGTGATCACGATCGGAAGCACAAAGCAGATCAAAATCATTCCAGCCCACTGGAAAGCGCCTGCTTCATATCCCTTTGGCAGTTGTGACCATCCTGTTATGATTCCAATAGGTCCCACAAGTCCGGAGGTTCCCATACCGGAAGATATTGCAGGCCCGTTATTCCTCATCCGGAACACGCAGGTAGAAAGAGCGCCTGTAACAGCCGCGGTAATGGTAGGCGGAATCCACAGCACAGGCTTTTTCATCAGATTCGGCACCTGAAGCATGGAAGTTCCAAGCCCCTGCGCCACAAATCCGCCGATTCCGTTATCCGGAAAGCTTAACACCGCATATCCCAGCATATGAGCACAGCATCCTGCGGTTGCCGCTCCGCCTGCAAGAGAAAGTCCGTTCCAGATTTCCATTGTCACAGTACCGTCGGCAAGTCCGGAAAGAACTGCTCCGCCGCCCAGGCCGATGGCGGCGCAGATTGCCGCTGAGCTGATAGGGAGTGTCAGAACTGCCCCTACCACAGCAGAAACCACTATGCCCATCAGAAGCGGCTGAAGATTTGTAGCCCAGCCAATAAAGACTCCCAGCGCATCACAGACGGACTTGAACATGGGCGCAAAAACAATTGCAAGAGCCCCGCCTGTGATAATAGTCACCGCCGGGGTCACAATAATGTCAATTTTTGTTTCTTTGGACACCAGCTTTCCCACTTCACAGGCAATAATTCCAATAAAAAACACAGCCAGGGGTCCTCCGGAGCCGCCCAGAGCATTGCAGGCTGCTCCTACTGCCGCCAGTGAATACAGCACAAGAGGCGGCGCCATAAGCGCGTGGCCGATAGCCAGAGCCATTACAGGACCGGTGACGGAAGTGGCATAGCCGCCGATCTCCAGAAGTCTCTGGGAAATCATGCTTCCCGGCGCCACATTCTGTCCTATGGTATTGATGATAGTGCCGATCAGAAGCGACGCAAACAGACCAAGCGCCATAGCGCTCATGGCGTCAATTCCGTATCTTCTGAACGATATGATTACATTCTTTCTTTCAAGAAAAGTTTTCTTTGTATTTCTCATTGCCTTCTGTCTCCCTTTCGTCCCCCCGAACTGTACTTTAAGCTTTTTATTCCTCCTGAAAATCCTCTAAAGGCTCAGCCGGAATAAACACTCTGGAATTTTCTTTCTGCTCTTTTTTCTTTTTTCCTGACAGTTCCTGAGCTTCCCTGCAGAATTCCATCTGAGAATTCACAGGCTGTTTTCCTCTTCTGTCCTGTTTTTCGTAGGTTCCGTCAGGCTGAAGGATGTGGGCTTTTACATTGTCTTTTAATTCCAGTTCCAGCACATGCATGATCTGCGCCTTGATCTTTTCATCCTCTACCGGAAAAACAATCTCTACACGACGGTCCAGATTTCTCGGCATCCAGTCTGCGCTTCCCATATAAAACTCTTCAATTCCGCCATTATAAAAATAAAAGATACGGCTGTGTTCCAGGAAATCGCCTACGATAGAACGCACATGGATATTTTCGCTGACTCCCGGAATACCGGTCTTCAGGCAGCAGATTCCACGGATCACCAGTTCCACCTTAACTCCGCAGGAGGATGCATAATAAAGGGCCTGCATGATCACAGGATCGCAGAGAGAATTCATTTTTGCCATAATATGGCCGGGAATTCCTTTTCTGGCATTTTCCGCCTCCCGTTCAATCATTTCCAGGAATCGTGTTTTCATCCAGATCGGAGCAACAATCAGTCGATTCCAGCGTTTAGGCTCAGAATAACCTGACAGCATGTTAAATACCGCCGTAGCATCCTCTCCGTAGCGCTCGTCGCAGGTAAAAATGCCACAGTCTGTATAAAGCTTCGCAGTAGAATCGTTGTAGTTTCCAGTCGCAAGATGAACATAACGGCGGATTCCTGTCTCCTCTCTTCTTACTACAAGGGTGATTTTACTGTGAGTTTTCAGTCCTACCAGGCCGTAGATTACGTGACAGCCGGCCTTTTCCAGCATTTTTGCCCATACAATATTATTTTCCTCATCAAACCGTGCCTTCAGCTCCACCAGAACAGTGACCTGCTTGCCGTTTTCCGCCGCCTGAGCCAGCGCCGCAATGATAGGAGAATTTCCGCTGACGCGATAAAGCGTCTGCTTGATGGCAAGGACTCCCGGATCTTTTGCAGCCTGCCGTACAAAGTTCACCACCGGATCAAAGCTCATGTAAGGATGATGCAGGAAAACATCGCCTTCACGGATCACTTCAAAAATATTTTTGTCGGTCTGGAACTGAGGAACCGGTGCAGGTACATACTTGCCGGATTTATATTTTTCAAAGCCTTCCAGCCCATAGACCTTCATAAGCACAGTAAGATCCAGCGGTCCAGCTATGCTGAAAATATCCTCGTTTCTGATGTCAAACTCTGTTTTCAGGATCTTAAGAAGACGCTTATCCATTTTTTCTTCTGCTTCCAGACGGATAACCTCGCCCCACTGACGTTTCTTCAGCTGTTTCTGGATTTCCACCAGCAGATCCTCCGCCTCGTCCTCATCAATAGAAAGATCCGCGTTTCTCATGATCCGGTAAGGATGGGCGCATATCACATCATTGCTGAGGAACAGCTTGCCGATATTTCTCTCAATAATCTCTTCCAGAAGGATCACAGTTCTGACACCCTGTTTACCGGAAGGGATCTCGATCACTCTTGGCAGTACAGAAGGAACCTGAACTGTAGCAAATTCCAGAACCTCTTTCCCTTTCTTTTTGTCCTTCTTGGAGATCAGCGCGCCGATGTTCAGCGTTTTGTTCCGGATCAGAGGAAACGGCCTGGATGAATCCATTGCCATCGGAGTAAGCACCGGATACACATTGTCCTCAAAATAACGGTCTGCAAATTCTTTCTGCTTTTCTGTCAGCTCCTCATGGGCAAGGATCAGATGAAGTCCTGCCTTTTCAAGCGCAGGCATGACCGAACGTGTAAAGGTACTGTACTGGACACGTACCAGCTCATGAGTCTGCTCACTGATCTCCCGAAGCTGCTCTTTCGGGGTCAGACCTGCAATATCTGTTTTTTCATACCCTGCATGAACCTGATCCTTTAAGGATGCCACCCGGACCATAAAAAATTCGTCAAGGTTTGAAGAAGTGATGCTCAGAAATTTCAGCCTTTCAAAAAGCGGAAGAGACTTATCCCTTGCCTCGCTGAGCACCCTTTCGTTAAATTTCAGCCAGCTTAATTCTCTGTTCACATAATATTCCGGTTTTTCAAATTTTTTTGTATCCATTCTGCAATATCCTCCCTGGATTCTGTATCAGATTTCCCGCTCCTTTTATACTCTTCTCTTTCTTCTAAGGATCAGATGAATGCCAAATACTTCTTCAAAAAATTCCACCTTGTCTTTTAAAAGTCCCAGCTCCAGAGAAATATCGCGGCTGGAATCAATAATCAGATGAAGTTCCCGGTCCTTCAGCACTGCCCGAAGCCCCTCAACCTTCTGATAATGGCTTCTGTCCATGGCGTTGGCAAGCCGGAGAATGGCCGTGAGTTTTGCAACCAGAAGATAACGGTTTCTGTCCATTCCCGCTCCGTCATCAAAGTTTTCGTAATACACAAATTCCGTTGTATTATACCGGACTGCGCTTGCGATCACCTGACGTTCCTCTGTGGAAAGACCTATGATCTCTGTTGCCATGATAATGCGGTAAGAGCATTCTGCCACATCTGCCATACTTATGTATTTTCCGCAGTCATGAAGCTGGACAGCGATCTGAAGAAGAAGCCGTTCTCTTGCTCCCATTCCGTGGACTTTTTTCATGCTGTCAAAAATAGTCAGAGCCAGCTTCGTTGTCCCCTGAATATGATTTTTACTGCTGGAATATCTTTTGGCAATATTTCTGGAAGCGACCAGAATGTCATTTTCAAAATTATGGGCACTTTTTATATATTTTTTCTTTTCGCAGAAATCATACGCAATACCGTCCAGAAGCGACACACCGGGAACCCAAACAGCCTCTGCCTGAAATACATCCAGAAAGCTTTTGCAGATAACCATGGTAGGCACAACAAGGGAAGCATATTCCGGATCAATATCCATTTCTGCTGCAAGCATCTGATCCGTCTTATAAACAGTATCCTCATAACGCGCAGTAAATTCTGACATTGTGATAATATGGTCATAAATTTCTTCCCGGAAAATCGTATCCGTAAGAAAATCTCCCATCAGAATCACATTTTTGATGTCTCTGTCCTTCAGATAAAGCCGCTGAAAGGCCGTCAGATCGTTCCGGATAAACTCCCGGATCAGCTGGTCATAATGAGTATTGGCTTTTTCCAGCTCTTTCAGACGTTCCCTGATACGCATACTTCCCATTTTAAGGCTCTGAGTAGTCACAAGCGTATCTTTGTCAAAAAGAGAAACCTGAAGACCGCCGCCTCCTACGTCAAGGATTGCGGTTCCCTTTTGTATGATCTTTTTAAAGCCTGATTCAATGGCCGCAATGGATTTGTACCCCAGAAAATGCTGCTCCGCATTGCTTAATATCTCCACCCGGATTCCGGTTCTCTGATAGATCTGTTCCAGAATGATCACAGGATTTACCATTTCACGAAAAGCGCTTGTGGAACAGGCGCGATATTCCGTTACGCCAAACTCCAGCATCATATTTCGGAAATCTTTCAGCCTTTCGCAGATAGCGTCCACCATTCCCTGTTCCAGACGCCCGGAAGAATATGCGCCTTTTCCGATTTCCAGACGATATCTTACATGGTTCAGCTCGCGAAATCCGTTTTTTCTGGAAAGCTCAAAAATCTTCATACAGACCTCATAGGATCCGATATCAATTGCTGCAAAGGTTGTTACTGTCATGATTCACTCTCCTTTCCCAAAAGATGGTCAATAAACTGCTGGGCTGTGCGGCCTGTCAGTCCTCCGTGGGAAAGCTCCCACTGCCCTGCCTCAAGAAGCAGCTTTTCCTCCGGTATTTTAATTCCATTTCTCTCTGCCAGCACTTTTACAATATTCTGGAATTCCCTTCTCCCCGGAGCTCCAAAATAAATGCGAACCCCAAAACGATATACAAGAGACAGCTTCTCCTGAACGGTATCGGAAGAATGAAGATCATCCTCATCATTTAACTCCAGCTTGTCTCCGGAGCGTTCCCGTACCAGATGCCGCCGGTTGCTTGTTGCATAGATCAGAATGTTATCCGGCTTCCGCTCCAGTCCGCCTTCGATCACTGCCTTCAGATATTTATATTCAATCTCAAATTCCTCAAACGAAAGATCGTCCATATAAATGATAAATTTGTAGTTTCTGTCCTTGACCTGAGAGATTACCTGATTCAGATCCTTAAACTGATGCTTGTAAACCTCGATGATTCTTAACCCCTCGTCATAATACCGGTTCAGAATGCCTTTTATGCTGGAAGACTTTCCGGTTCCCGCATCCCCGAACAGGAGACAGTTATTTGCTTTTCTTCCTCTTACAAAAGCCTCTGTATTCTCGATCAGCTTCTGTTTGGGAATTTCATAGCCTACCAGATCATCCAGCGCTACATGGGCAATTCTTTTTATGGGGGCGATCACCACATTTCCTTTTTCGTCATGCTCGATCCGGAAGGCTTTGTGAAGTCCCAGCTTGCCAACTCCGAAATCCTTATAGAACCGGACCATATCCTCCATAAATTCTGTACTGTTTTCTGTCTGCGCCAGGGTTCTGCTCATATCACAGATCCGGTCTCTGACGCGCCTGTTAAACATTTTCCCGGTGTTCTCTGCCGCCTGATAGCTGCAGATGATCCTGCAGCACGATGTATGAAACAGTCTGTCAAAAGCGGTAAGGTCAAAGGCATACAGGTTCCTGAATATCTCAAAATCATGAAGGGCAAGCTCCTGAATGCTTCCCCCCACAGCTCCCCTGATCTCACAGGCTGTACTGAATGCATTTTCGTGATTTACCAAAAGAAGCGTCAGATAATCATGCCAGAGATTTCCCGAAAAGCCGTAAGCTCCCGCCATCTCCACCAGTTCTCCTACACACCGGAAAAATACAGGCTTCAGACTGTCCGGATCTTTCCTGTCATCAGACAGCGCATCCATCAGTTTTGCCATTTCCAGTAAAATCTCACCGTGTTCCATATCTCTGTACAGAACACATTCCTGTATTTCTGACATTCAGGCTTCCTCCTGTAATCCGTAATTTCCCAGAACTCTTACCCGATTGGCTTCCGCCTCAAGTCCCCGGATAGCGTTTTTTACTGCCGGATCCTCCAGATTCCCCTGGAAATCCACAAAGAAACGATATTCCCAGGTTTTTCCCGGAATAGGTCTGGACTCGATCTTTGACATATTCAGTCCGTTATATATAATATGGGAAAGCATATTATAAAGAGTCCGTCTCTCATGGGGAAGCTCAAAGCAGACACTGACCTTCTGGGATTTTTTCTCATAGACTGCTCTGTTGCTGACAATGATAAATCTTGTGACGTTCTGCTCATTATGGCAGATATTTTCTGCAAGGAGTTCAAGCCCGAACAGCTGCCCTGCTTCTCTGCTTGCAATGGCTGCGCAGGACGGATCCCGTTTTTCACTGACTTTTTTTGCCGAGGCTGCTGTGTTTTCCGTTTTTACTGTTTTCCATCCGGGATTCTCTTCCAGAAAACGTCTGCACTGGGCAAGAGCCTGAGGATGAGAATATACTGTTCTGATATCCTCCAGGGAGCTTCCCGGAATCCCAAGAAGAACATGATCCACCCGTATCACCTGCTCTCCTACAATATGAAGCTGGTATTCTGTAAGAAGATCATAAATATCTGTCACAATGCCCTGAGTGGAGTTCTCAATAGGAAGAACTGCATAATCCGCCCTTCCTGACACAACCTCTTTCATTGCGTTGCGGAAGGTTTCCGCATGATAGCTTTTAATCTCCTCCGGAAAATATGCTCTCATGGCTGCATAGCTGTATGCGCCCTCCACTCCCTGGAAAACAACCGTAACATTTCTAAGAGGCAGGGTGTCTACCATTTCGTAATCTCTGTTCTCTTCTTTTCCGTTTGAAGTGAGAAGCTGATACTGACGTTTGCGGCTGATGGCCATGATCTGCTGAAAAACTTCCTGGATTCCCAAAGCATTAAACTCTCCATGGGCCTGCTCTCCCAGTGATTTCAGTTTTTCTCTTTCCCTTACTGCGTCAAATACCGGTTTTCCGGTACGGATTTTATAGTTTGCCACATCTTCACTGACCTTCATTCTTTTTTCAAAAAGTCTGAGGATCTCACTGTCTATCTCATCTATCTGTCTTCTGCATTCCTGCAAATCTGTCATCTGTATTCCTCCCTGATAAAACTGCTGCCGTCCACAGGGCAGTATCCCTGGCGAACAGCAATGTCCCGCTTCTGTTTCCGGAACTTTTACAGTAAGTGTAGCATCTGCGTATTGTTTTTTCAAGACCGGGGCATGCTATAAAGAAGTTAAATTTATGTAAAAAAACAGGAAAGGATTGCTGTATATGAAACGAAATTTTCTGCTCTGCGGCTCTTTGGGCTGGTGTCTGGAAGTGTTCTGGACAGGCCTTCACTCTCTTCTGAACGGTCAGCCCACCATGATGGGGCAGACCTCTCTTCTGATGTTTCCTATTTACGGCTGCGCTGCAGTGATCGCCCCTCTTTATCACAGACTTGCATCCATTCCCGCCGCTGTCCGGGGCTGCCTTTATACGGTTGGTATTTTTGTTACTGAATTCTTTGCCGGAAGCTTTCTGAAGCACCTTGGGATCTGCCCCTGGGATTATAGCCACACCCCTTTTCACTACAGAGGAGTCATACGCCTGGACTATGCGCCGGTATGGTTTGTTACCGGCCTCCTTTTTGAGAAAATACTTTCAAAATCATCTTGAAAAAACACTTTTTCTATTATATCATTGAAAGTGATAATTTCAGAAATAACAGTTCTGAATCTGATTCCAGTTAAGGAGGTAACAAATGAGACATTTAATGAGCCCGTTGGACTTTTCTGTGGAAGAGCTTGATAAACTTCTTACCCTGGCCAACGACATTGAAAAGAACCCTGAAAAATATGCCCATGCCTGCGACGGAAAAAAACTTGCTACTTTGTTTTATGAGCCAAGTACCCGTACCCGTTTAAGCTTCGAAGCTGCCATGATGAATCTGGGCGGCAACGTGCTTGGATTTTCCTCGGCTGATTCCAGCTCCGCTGCAAAGGGCGAAAGTGTTGCAGATACCATCCGCGTCACATCCTGCTATGCAGATATCTGCGCCATGCGCCACCCCAAAGAGGGCGCTCCTCTGGTAGCTTCCATGGCTTCTTCCATTCCTGTTATCAATGCCGGAGACGGCGGTCATCAGCATCCTACTCAGACACTTACCGATCTTCTTACTATCCGCTCTCTGAAAGGAAGACTGGACAACCTTACCATCGGTCTGTGCGGAGACCTGAAGTTCGGACGCACCGTACATTCTCTGATCGAGGCTCTTGTACGCTACAGCAATGTAAAATTTGTACTGATCTCTCCGGAAGAGCTTCGTGTTCCAAGCTATATCCGCGAGGATGTGCTGACCAGACACAACATTGAATTTGAAGAGGTAGAACGGCTTGAGGATGCCCTTCCGAAACTTGACATTCTTTACATGACACGTGTTCAGAAGGAACGTTTCTTCAATGAAGAGGACTATGTCCGCATGAAAGACTTCTACATACTGGACAGGCAAAAGATGGAGCTTGCAAAGGAGGATATGTATATCCTGCATCCTCTTCCCCGTGTAAACGAAATCGCTGTTGAGGTGGATGACGACCCGAGAGCCGCTTATTTTAAACAGGCACAGTACGGCGTTTATGTCCGTATGGCCCTGATTCTCACATTACTGGAGGTGGATGTAACATGTTAAACGTAGGAGCACTCCGCGAGGGCTATGTTCTTGACCATATCAAGGCAGGCAAAGCCATGACGATCTATCATGACCTGAAACTGGACAAGCTTGACTGTACAGTTGCCATTATCAAAAACGCCCGCAGTAACAAAATGGGTGTTAAGGATATCATCAAAGTTGAATGTCCTATCGAAAAGCTGGATCTGGATATCCTTGGCTTTATTGACCACAATATCACTGTCAATATCATCAAGGACGAAAAGATTGTTGACAAAAAAGAGCTGAAGCTTCCAAAAAAGATCACCAATGTGATCAAATGCAAAAACCCCAGATGTATTACTTCCATTGAGCAGGGGCTGGATCATGTATTCTTCCTGGCAGATGAAGAAAAAGAGATTTACCGCTGCCAGTACTGCGAAGAAAAATACAGAGGAAAACGCAACAAATAAAATTCCATTTATAGACGGCAAAACAAGAGACAGATGAAGATCAGCCTGCTGCAGGCCTCTGATCAAACATCTGTCTCTTTTTATTTCCATCCATATTTTTATTTTATCGTAATATATGCACAAGCAGACCGATAAGCCGGGTTATGTCGTTGAGTGATCATCTGTCTAGGCCGGCCGTTACCGGACGGCTCAAGCGACCCACCTGAAAGCACGACGGGCAGCCGTATCGCTTTCTTCTCGGTCTTGCTTCAAATGGAGTTTACATGTGCCCGTTCTGTTACCACAACGGCGGTAGTCTCTTACACTGCCTTTCCACCCTTACCTTCATAGAGAAGGCGGTTTATTTCTGTTGCACTGGTCTGGGAGTCACCTCCACCGGACGTTATCCGGCATCCTGCCCTGTGAAGCCCGGACTTTCCTCGTCTGCACCCTTTCGTCTGTACAGCCGCGATCACCTGGCCTGCTTGCGCAAAAGCTATTTTAACACGGTTTACTCAAGATGTAAAGAAAGATTTCTATACGTCAAAACAGCTTCCTCCTACAAATTCTCTTAAAATGGAATTATGGGGAACCGCCTCGCTTGGAACTGCTACAAAATAGTCCAGGAACTTCAGGAGACGTTTTGCCTCCACATATTCCGGCTCCTTCTGATCAATTCCAAACAGGAGAGGTTCTGCATAAAGCTTCAGACATGCCAGCTCATATACCAGAGCTGAATTAAACATTACATCCGCCTGTTCCTGGAACGGAAAAATATTCGCCTCCTCGCCTCTGCGCACAGAAGGCCAGCGGGCAATGGTTTCCTTTGCTGAGATGCCTCTTGTCCGGGCGTCCCTGACGATCCTGCGGATCAGCCGTCCGTCTGTGGTAGGGATCCGGTTATGCTCGTCAATATTCAGCTGCGTCAGAGCGCTGATGTAGATTTTAAACTTGTTTTCCATCGGAAGCCCATAGCTTAATCTGTCGTTCAGCCCGTGGATACCTTCGATCACAAGCACGTCTTCTTTCCCCAGCTTAAGAAAATCTCCTCTGTATTCCCTCATGCCGGTTTTGAAATTGTATACCGGAAGCTCCACTCTCTCGCCGCTTAAAAGCGCCAGCATGTCTTTATTAAACTGCTCTACGTCAATGGCTTCCAGACATTCGTAGTTCTTTTCTCCAAACTCATCCAGAGGGGTGTTCTCTCTGTTCACAAAATAATTATCCACGGCAATGGGATGAGGCCGCATGCCATGGGCTCTCAGCTGAATACTCAGTCTGTGAGAAAACGTTGTTTTTCCTGAAGAAGAAGGACCGGCGATCATGACAAATTTTTTATTGCCGGCTTCTGCGATCCTTTCTGCAATCCCGGAAATCTTTGCCTCCTGAAGAGCCTCCTGAACCAGAAGGATATTCTGGATCCCCTCGCCTGTGATCCTGTCATTCAGATCTCCCACACAGGCAATATCCAGTTTTTCCACCCATTCCTGAGATTCTTTCTGAACCCGAAAGATTTTTTCCTCAGGCGCAAAAGGCGGGATCTCATCCGGTCTGTTCCTTTCCGGAAGTTCCAGTACAAAGCCTTCGTCATAAGACTTCAGATCAAAATATCTGAGATAACCGGTATGGCTTGCCATATATCCGTAAAAGTAATCCTCATAATTCCCAATACTGTAAAGGTTTACCCTGGATACTCTCCGATAGCGAAAAAGCTGCTCTTTGTCATACATCCCGTGTTTATGGAAAAGCTCGACCGCTTCATGGGTACTGACAGAACGCTTTTGGATGGGAAGGTTTGCCTCTGCAAGCTCATGCATCCTGGCCTTTACCCGATCCAGAAACTCCTGGTCAGGGGCTGTACTTTGCTTTATGGTAAAATAATATCCGGAGCCTACCGAATAATGGATCACCACATTGTCTGCGCCATCCTTGCCCGCAACATCATAAATCGCTTTTAAAAGAAGCATGCACACACTTCTTTTATAGGTCTCATGTCCAATACTGTCCTTTGTTGTCACAAGCTCCAGCCTGCAGTCCTTCTTCAGCTTCTTGTGCAGTTCTTCCAGCTTCCCGTTGACTGTCACAAGGATCACGGGAGCATCCCAGAGTTCCCGGAAGTCTTTTACAATCTCTCCATACGCAGTTCCCTGTGGATACTCTTTTACTGTCCCGCCGAGTTCGACCTTTCGCATATTCTGTTCCATAAAGCCTCCGCCTCCTGTCCTTCGCTCTCCGCAGCCTTTCAGGCTCTGTGAATTTTAGGTTATAATAAAGTATATGGGCTTACTATACGGGCGCATGAAACCTTCAGCTCCGGAAATTCTGCTGAAAGCTTCCTGCTTACTGCTTCCATAAAAATATATTCTGTTCCGTAATGTCCGGCATCGATCACTGCCAGCCCCTGCGCTGTGGCATCAATTCCTGTATGGTGGTCAATGTCTCCTGTAATATAGACCTGGGCGCCCTTTTTCAGCGCATCCGGAATCATGCTTTTTCCGCTGCCTGTACATACCGCTGCTGTTTCTACCATCTGTTCCGGCTCACCATAAAGCCTTACGTCATTCAGGGACAGCGCCTCCTTTACATAAAGAGCACATTCTTTAAGGCTCATTGGTTCAGGAAGTTTTCCCACGCGTCCGAACCCCTGCGGCCTCTGCTCTGTTTCTGCTGTCACAGAAAGAACCTGACGTTCTTTCAGTTTCAGATAATCCGCGCTGAGTTCTGCCATTCCCATTACATCATAATTGGTGTGCATGGCAAAATACGAAATATTATGGCGGATCAGTGACAGCACCTTTCTGCCTGTAAAATCGTGATTATTGATCTTTTTCATGCCACGGAAAATCATTGGATGATGAGTAATGATCATATCCGCCTGCGCTTTCACAGCTTCCTCCAGCACAGCCTCCGTAAGATCCAGAGCAAGAAACACATGATGTACCTCCTGCCCGTCATCTCCTACCAGAAGTCCTACATTGTCCCAGTCTTCTGCCATGTTTCCGGGATATTCTCCCTCCAGCCAGTCTGTCAGTTCTCTAACCTTCATATCGTCTTAAAGCGGTAAGGAGCTTCCGCTTTTCCTCCTCTACTTCCTGTCTGCGCTGTCCTGCCGAAGCTCCCGGAGCATCCTTCAGGCGCTCAAGGATCTCCTTTCGGATCCTGAGTTCCCGTTCCAGATACTGTCTCAGAACCGGATGACATTTTTCCAGAAGAAACTTTCCGAATTCCAGCTCTTCTTCTGTCCACTCTCTGTCTGCTTTTCCGGGAACAGCCTTCATCAACGGATAAAATTTTCCCTCTTCAAGAACCATTTCTTCATTTACAATATGGTATCCATTTTCAAAAAGAAATTTCCTTACATGAGGAATGTCTGACTGGGGCTGAAGGATCAGCTCCCGGAAGCCCTTTCGGGTTTCTTCTCCCTCTGTCAGGATTTTTTCCATCAGAGGGCCTCCCATTCCGGCAATCACAAGAGTGTCCCCCTCTTCTTTGCCGATTTCCTTCAATCCGTCAGAAAGTCTTGTTTCTATGTAGTTATCCAGTCCATACTGATGAATATGCTCCCTGGCTCTGGACAAAGGTCCTTTCCCCACATCTGCGGCGATCGCCCGGGGAATCTTTTTTTCAAATATCAGGTATACCGGCAGATATCCATGATCGCATCCCACATCTACCAGCCGGTTTCCTTCCGTCACCATCTCTGCAATGGCAGACAGTCTCAATGATAACTGCATGTCCTGCTCCTTAATCCAGATAATCCTTCAGCTTGCGGCTGCGACTTGGATGACGGAGCTTGCGCAGCGCCTTTGCCTCAATCTGACGGATACGCTCTCTGGTAACATTAAATTCTTTTCCCACCTCTTCCAGAGTGCGGGCGCGTCCGTCATCAAGACCGAATCTGAGACGAAGAACCTTCTGCTCTCTTTCTGTCAGGGTTCCGAGGACCTCGATCAGCTGCTCCTTTAAAAGAGTAAAGGCTGCAGCGTCTGCCGGAACCGGGACATTATCATCCTGGATAAAGTCACCAAGATGGCTGTCCTCTTCCTCACCGATCGGTGTTTCCAGAGAAACCGGCTCCTGGGAGATCTTCAGGATCTCGCGTACACGGTCCACAGACATATCCATTTCTTCTGCGATCTCCTCCGGACTTGGTTCGCGTCCAAGCTCCTGAAGCAGCTGACGGGAAACACGGATAAGCTTATTGATGGTCTCTACCATATGAACCGGAATACGAATGGTTCTGGCCTGGTCTGCAATGGCTCTTGTGATAGCCTGGCGGATCCACCAGGTAGCATAGGTACTGAATTTATATCCTTTGCGGTAATCAAACTTTTCTACCGCCTTGATAAGACCCAGATTTCCTTCCTGGATAAGATCAAGGAAAAGCATTCCTCTTCCCACATAGCGCTTTGCAATGCTGACAACAAGACGAAGATTTGCTTCTGCAAGACGTTTCTTTGCATTTTCATCGCCTTTTTCCATTCGCTGCGCAAGCTCGATCTCCTCGTCTGCAGTCAGAAGACTGACCTTACCGATCTCCTTCAGATACATGCGGACAGGATCCTCTATGCTGACGCCTTCCGGAACAGAAAGATCGATCTTGTCAAGCTCCACCTCTTCCTCGTCGTCCAGCTTGTCAATGTCCATGTCGTCATCCAGGATCAGTTCCTCGTCATTTCCTGTAATGCGGAGCACATCTACCCCACTTGCTTCAAGAAAGTCAAACACCTTTTCCATCTGGTCCACTTCCAGATTCTGATCCTTAAAAAAGTCATTGATCTCCTGATATTCCAGCACATTTTTTTTCTTTTTGGCAAGCTCCAGAAGTTCTACCAGTTTCTCACTGAATTTACCCATATTCATTTCCATAGGTGCTTAATCCCTCCATATAGTGTTTATATTTTATCCTTATTCAAAAGAAATATGCAGTTCCCGGCGTTTTCTGCCAAGATCCTCCAGTTCTTTTTTTGCTTTTACAAGCTTCTGCAGACCCTGAAGATCGGACGGATCCCAGTTTCTGTTCTTTTCCGCAAGGCTTTCCTGCTTGATTCGGAGAAGCGTGTCCGCAAATGCCTGATCCTGTTCCTGCTGCGTTTCCAGATGAATCGTGGCGTTAAATAAAGAAGCCACCTCTCTCTGTTCCTCGCTGTCCGGGAAGCTGTTCAGAAGTCTTGCAGGATTTATTTCGCCCTCTTCTCTCTGCTGAAACAGCATCTGAGCCACCTCCCGGTAAAGGGGAACAACAAAATCCTCCGGAGTCAGATACTGGGCTACCTTGTCAAATATCTTCGGATAAGTGACAAGCCAGGTAAGCATAAGCTTCTGGGAAGTGTCTGACGCCGACTCCTTTTTCTTTTTTTCCGGCGAACCGGATTTCGGCTGAGTCCGGTGCTCTGCAGGAGTCCCCTTTAAAGCTAGCGTATTCACACGCTTTCTCAAATCCTCACTGCTGATCCCATAACGTCCTCTGTATATTTTAACGACAGCGTCGATGTAAAGATTTCGTTCCAGCTCATCCTTCAGTTCCAGAAGCATCTGTGCACACCGCTCAAAAAACTGATTCTGACCCTGAGGATCATTCATGGAAAATTCGTTTTCCGCAACCTCAACCCGGAACAGAAAGCTGTCCCTGGCCTCTTCAAGCCTCTGTTCAAAGGCCTCCGGTCCCATATTCCGGATAAATTCATCCGGATCCTTATAGGGCTTCAGACTGACAACTCTGGAATTTACCCCTGCCTCCCGAAGGATCGGAATTCCCCTGAGCGCCGCCCGGATTCCCGCTTCATCACTGTCATATAAAAGCAGCACTTCCTGAGTATAGCGCTTCAGAAGACTTGCATGTCCTGATGTAAGCGCTGTTCCCAGAGATGCCACCGCGTTGGTAAAGCCAGCCTGGTGCATGGAGATCACATCCATATAGCCCTCGCAGAGGATCAGATATTTTTTCCTTGTGGTCCGGGCAATGTTCAGCCCGTAAAGATTCCTGCTTTTATCAAAAATCTTTGTTTCCGGAGAGTTGAGATATTTAGGCTTCGCATCTCCCATAACGCGTCCGCCAAAGCCAATGACCCTGTTATTTACATCCATGATCGGAAAGATCACCCGGTTCCAGAATTTATCATACATTCCGTGCCGTTCGTCCACATTAAAAAGCCCAGACTCTCTCAGCCGGTCATCCGGATAGCCTTTGGCTTTCAGATAGCGGTACAGGCCTCCGCCGGCCCGGTCCGAATACCCCAGCCCGAACTTTCTCATAGTCTCCTCGCTGAGTCCCCGGTTTTTCAGATAATCAAGACCCGTCTGACCTTTTTCTGTGCGAAGCTGATAATAAAAATACTGCGCCGCCTGTTTATTGATCTCCAGAAGCTCTGCTTTTTCCTGAGCCTTCTGTCTGACTTCTCTGGAGTATTCGATCTTCGGAAGCTCCACCCCCGCCCTGTCTGCCAGATACTTTAAGGCCTCTCCAAAAGTATAATTCTCATACTCCATAATAAAATTAAATACATTCCCTCCTGCTCCGCAGCCAAAGCAGTAATACATCTGTTTGCCGGGCGTTACGGAAAAGGAAGGAGTTTTTTCGTTATGAAAAGGGCACAGACCAAAATAGGAATTTCCCTTTTTTGTAAGTCTTACATATTGGGATACTACGTCTACAATATCATTTTTGCTTCGTACTTCTTCAATGATATCGTCTGAATAGCGCATAGACATCCTCCTCTGTTATTTAATAGCTGTCCCATGACTGAGGTATGTAAATTTCCCGGAACTTTGTCATAGAATACTGATCTGTCATTCCGGAGAGATAATCGCAGACCGCTCTGTCTGTGGACTCTCCTTTTAGAAGCAGATCCCGGTATTCTCTGGACATTGCCTCCGGATGCTCTATATAATACCGATACAGCTCCTTCAGCATATTGATCGCCTTTTTTTCCTCGCGCTTGGCTTCCCGGTGATCATAAACGCTCCGGAACATCAGCTCCCTGAGATCCATAAGCGCTTCCTGTATCTCCTCTGACATCTGGATCCGGTCTCTGTCCATACTGTTTTCTATAATGTCATGTACAAAGGTATTCAGCCTCTCTCTTGTGGTGTAGCCCAGAAGCATTCTCATGGTTACGGGAATATCGTCCTCTGTAATAATGCCGGCTCTCTGCGCATCGTCCATATCATGATGAAGATAGGCGATCTTATCAGAAAACCTTACCACCTGTCCCTCCAGAGTAGAAGGATTCCCGCTGGTACGGTGATTCAGGATCCCGTCAATGACCTCCCAGGTCAGATTGAGACCTTCACCGTTTTTTTCCAGAACCTGCACTACCCGGGCGCTCTGTTTATAATGAGCAAAACCGCCCGGACTGATCTCATTAAGAGCTTTTTCTCCAGCATGACCAAAAGGCGTGTGTCCCAGGTCATGTCCCAGCGCAATGGCCTCCACCAGATCCTCATTCAGTCTGAGAGCCTTGGCAATAGTACGGGCGATCTGAGAAACCTCCAGTGTGTGAGTGAGACGGTTTCTGTAATGATCTCCCTGAGGCGCCAGAAAAACCTGAGTCTTATCCTTCAGTCTGCGAAACGCCTTACTGTGAAGAATCCTGTCTCTGTCCCGCTGAAATACAGTGCGCACATCACATTCTTCTTCCGCCCGTTCCCGTCCTATGGATCGGACACTGCAGGAAGCATAGGGACTTAAAAGCTCCAGTTCCCTTTTTTCCATGCTTTCTCTTATATTCATAGGCAATTCCTCCACAGAATGACAAAATACCCCTTATTAATTATATTCTACACAAAGCTTCAAATTCCTCTTTTTTCAAAAAAATAAGCATATGGATTTTTCCCGACACGGGTTTATTAAACAGGCAAGACTATATAAACTCTCAGACTTATTAAAAAGATCTTGTCAGTATGCAAAAAACTCTTAACATCACATCAATCTCTGTGATATCAAGAGTTCTAAATCAGAATGCGGAAGATGGGACTTGAACCCACACAAGCGCAATGCTTACAAGATCCTTAGTCTTGCTCGTCTGCCAGTTCCGACACTTCCGCATATCGCATTTCTTCGGGATTATTTTGTTTCTCCCTCGCGACAGATTTTAGTATATCAGTCATCAACAAATTTGTCAATAACTTTTTTCACAGTTTTTACTGTGAATGCGGAAGATGGGACTTGAACCCACACAAGCGCAATGCTTACAAGATCCTTAGTCTTGCTCGTCTGCCAGTTCCGACACTTCCGCATATCGCATTTCTTTGGGATTATTTTGTTTCTCCCTCGCGACGAATTGTAGTATATCAAAACCAGCAGACAAAGTCAATACCTTTTTTATATTTTTTTATTTTTCGCAAATGTTTTGCTTTTTCACAATATTTATCTCAGTTCAGCTCCGCGATCCGGCTGACCGCCACATAGATCTCCTGTATTTTATACCAGGTGGGATAATCGGTGATTCCTGTCTCAGGCAAACCAAATACCCCCTGAAAACGCCGTACTGCATCTGCTGTCCTCTGTCCGTAAATACCGTCTGCATTCACAGAGGGAACCGCCGGATAGGATTGGGAAATTGTGTTGATCTGCTCCTGAAGCTGCCGAACCTTTGCCCCGGTAGCCCCAATATCCAGATCATATCCGGGCCAGGAAGCCGGAACTCCGGAAACTTCTTCTGCCACATTAATATACATATCATCCCCGTAAAAATACCGAAGGATCTCTATGGGAGAATAGCCCTGATCTCCAAGGGTCTTGCTGCCCCACTGGGTCATCCAGCCTCTGTCCCTGCACTGTACACGCTGTCCGTCACAGTACTGAGTAAGAATCGGCTGACGCACATCCGGACGGGACAGATAATTTTCAAACAACTCATCTACGATTCTGGAAATGCTGTCAAACACATTTCTTCCGTAAATCCATTTATGATCATAGACGGTTGACGAGGTAATGGTAAAATCATAGCCTTTATTCCGGTACCATTCTGTATACACCCTGTTCAAAGTAAACGACATAATAGCCAGAACATTGGCCCGTATGGTATCGTCCGGCCAGGTGGCATAAATTTCACTGCTTGCCACATTTTTTATATAATCTTTATAACGCACATAATAATTTCCTGCCGACTGATCTCCTACCGGACCGTTATGGACAATTACATATTCCGGAATCACAACCTTGCTTAAAACGATCTCTCCCGTTTCATTGACAGGTTTGATCTCCGCTTCCGGATTTTTGGGCGGATATTCCGCAAACAGCGTATGGGGACCGATCACGATCCTGTCAAAGCTTTGCCGTGACTGAAATCTCAGTCTGACAGGCTGCTGAGCAAGAACATCCGGCAGAACTTCTGTTCCTGCAATTTCTTCTCTTTCAAATCCCTCCGCCTCTATCTGAATAGTATATTCGGCATAAGGCTGTTCTTCCGATGGTTCCATGCTGTATTCCAGAGGAGGGGACTTAAGTTCCAGAACCGGTGTCTGACCTGAAGAATCTGTTTTTATCTCCTCTACAGTCCGGTCAGGCTCTCCTGTGTAGGAGATTCTTACCACTGCGTCTTCTACCGGCCTTGTTCCGTCTTCTGTAAGAACGGTTACCTGCAGCCCTCCTCTGGAAGTATTTTCCTGCTGCATTCTCAGGCCGCTGTATTTTCTGTAGGGATATGACTGATCCATTTTGTTCTCCAAAAAACAGTTTTACAGCATTTTATGCGTTTTTCTCTTTGTTTATACACAGACTTATTTCAGACTGCTCTTTCCACTGGAAGGGCGTATCATTGCCTCGTTTTCATGAATTACAATTTCTTCCCCTTCTGCGCCGTCTCCTGCATCAATAAAATACAGAATGTCACCGCAGGGACGTTCTTTTCCTCCATCGGTAAGTATGTTCAGAACCCTGCCTTTAAACACAAGGGTTGTGGAGCCTCCCCCGTCAAGATGATATGCATACTCACATCCCAGATCCAGAAACACCTGCTGAAGCTCCTGATAAGTCATGCCCTCAGAGCCTCCGGCTCCTTTTCCGTCAACTGCCACAAGATAGTATTCTCCCGGATTCACCATTCCCACTGCCGTTCTCTGATATCGGGCTGTCTGGGTAAACTGACCGGATATTTCTGATGCTTTTCCGTTTTCTATGAGGGTAGGGCCAAAACAGTAGGTATCCTTCACGCCCCGGTTTATCATAGTCTCAGCCGTCATTCCGGCTGCCGCAGTAAACATGCCGCCATCCTGGGTCACACAAAAAATATTTCCATTGGAATACACATCATTATAAATCTTTCCGTTTTTGATCATGGTTTTTCCAGGAGCAGGTATGCCCGTTCCATAAGAAAATCCGCTTCCGTTTACCCCGATCACTCCGTTATGAGCAGCAAGCTCCTCTGAAACCGGTTTGCGGGGATTTCCGTAGGTTCCTCCGCAAAGAGCCGAACACAGCTGCCGGGGACTGAAGGTTTCCACATGACAGACCCAGTATTTTGTATAGCCGGTGTCTTTTTCCTGCGCGGATATTTTCAATGTTTCTGTCTCATAATGCAGATCGTCATTTATGTAATCCCATTCATCTGATATACGGTCTACGATTTTTTGAAATTCCTGACGTTTCCGGTCATAAGACAGAGGAAGCTTCCACATTTCTGTCTGTGCATCCTGAAAAATTTTACTGTTTTTTGACGTATTCATTGCAACAGAATCAGAATCCGGATCATACAGCTTTGCCAGCATTTTTTCTACTTTCTTTATCCTGGCCTCTGCTTCCTCCCTTTGCCTTTTCTCTTCTTCTTTCTTTTTTCGGTCTTCCTCTGCTTTTTGCTTTTTCTCCTTTTCAGTTTCTGTATCCTGCAGTTCTTCTCTCTTTTCCATTTTCCCGGATTCACTCTGGTATTCCGGATAGGGACCGGCTTTTTCCGGTGCCCCTGCTTCCAGATATTCTCTCTCCGCCTTCAGTTTTTCTGCTTCCTCTTCCTGGAATTTTTCTTTCCCTGCCTGTCGGCTGAAAAAACAGGCTGCTCCAATTCCTCCCACAGACACCAGAGCTGCCATCAGCAGGACAAGCATACCCTTGCCACATCTTTTTTTCAATCTGCTCCTCCGTCAGCACAGTAGCACAAAAGCCGGATTCTCCGGCTTTTATACGATCAGAATATTTTAAGAATATCGTTATACATAACAACAACCATCAGCGCCATCAAAAGCATCAGCCCTGCAAAGTGAACCATACCTTCCACTTCGCGATTCACAGGCTTTTTACGCACTGCCTCTATAAAGAGAAATACAAGTCTTCCGCCATCCAGTGCAGGAAGCGGCAGAAGATTCATAACTCCAAGGTTTGCCGAAAGAAGTACTGCCATATTCAGCATATTCATCCAGAGCATCAGAGTTCCCGCGCTTTTGCTTTCTTCATAGGTAGTTCCAATGGCATCCACAACCCCTACAGGACCGCTGAGATCCTTTACTCCAAGTCCACCTGTCACCAGCTCTTTCAGGCTGAGAAGCGTGGTACGGATCATATATTTTACATCCAGAGCAGCATATTTCAGAACCTGGAAGCCCTCTGCCTTAATATACCCCATATTATAGGAGAATCCGGGAATCGGAGTTCTGTACTCCTTTGGAGTAATCTTTGCAGAATATTCCAGTCCGTCACGGTCATAGGTAATCTCGACTTCTTTGTCAGAAAGGGGATGCTCTGCAATATAGTTTTCGTATGCTTTTCCATCAGGAATCCTGGTTCCGTCAATGGAAGTGATCACATCTCCTGCCTGAAGCCCTGCAGCCTCCAGAGGCATTCCCTCGATCAGAGAAAGAACCTCCATGGAATCTGTACCGGAGCGATTAAAGCCCAGAAGATAGCGAACCGACACGTCCGGAGTGTAAGTAAATGTTTTTTCTTCGCCGCCCCGGAGTACCTTCATGGTAACCGGTTCTTCCTGAAGTTCATTCAGATAAGAATATACATACAGATCACGGGCTACATCCACCGTATAGCCGTCAAACTCTGTAACAATATCTCCTTCCCGAAGCCCGGCTTCTGCCGCAGGAGAACCTTTTTCCACTTCCATGATCTCTGCCGGATCATACCCTACAAATCCGGTAATGATCACTGATAAAAGAAAAGCCAGAACAAAGTTAAATATCGGACCTGCCGCTACAACAGAAATCCTCCCCCACACCGGAGCAGCATTAAAGGTTCCGGGAAGTTCTTCTTCACCTGTATCCTCTCCCAGCATAGCACAGGATCCGCCAATAGGAAAAAGCTTAATGGAATACCTGGTTTCTCCCTTCTGCGTGCTGAAAAGCCGCGGACCCATGCCAAGAGAAAACTCTGTTACCACAATTCCGTTTTTTTTCGCCAGAAGGAAATGTCCAAGCTCATGTATGATAATAATCACGCTGAATATAATGACAGCAATCAGAATCTTCAATTTACCACCTGCTTTCAATCCACTGATATGTCTCGTTTTCTACTGCCAGGATTTCATCCAGATCAGGAGACTCTGTTTTTTTATGTCTTCCCATAGACTGCCCGATAATATCATAAATATCCAGAAAACGTATTTCCTCATGAAGGAATTTCTTTACTGCAAGCTCGTTTGCCGCATTAAAAACAGTCGGCATGGAACCGCCCTCCCGGGCTGCCTGAATTGCCATTGGAAGTCCCAGAAAAGTCTCCATATCAGGCTCTTCAAAGGTAATCTGCCCAAGCTTTGCAAAATCAAGTCTCTCACCGTCCAGGTATCTTCTTTCCGGATAATAAAGAGCATACTGAATAGGCAGACGCATATCCGGCGTTCCCAGCTGCGCCATAATACCTCCGTCCTTAAATTCCACCATAGAGTGAATGGCGCTCTGAGGCTGTACCACTACCTGGATCCGGTCAAGCTCCACATCAAAAAGCCATTTTGCTTCCATCACTTCCAGTCCCTTGTTGACAAGAGTTGCAGAATCTACTGTGATCTTCTGTCCCATTACCCAGTTGGGATGCTTCAGCGTATCAGCCAGAGTCACCTGCTCCAGATCTTTTCTTTTTCTGCCGCGGAAAGGACCGCCGGACGCTGTGATCAGAAGCTTATGTATTTCTTCCCGCCGTTCTCCGTTCAGGCACTGGAACACTGCGCTGTGTTCACTGTCAACAGGAAGGATCCTGACACCGTATTTTTCCGCCATAGGCATGATCAGATGGCCTGCCGTAACAAGAGTCTCCTTATTGGCAAGCGCAATATCCTTGCCTGCCCGGATCGCCTCAATGGTAGGGCGGATGCCCAGCATTCCCACGATAGCAGTTACCAGGATTTCCGTTTCTTCCATAGAAGCCAGTTCCAGAAGTCCTTCCATTCCTGAAACAACTTTTACATCTGTATCCTGAAGCTTTACCCTCAGTTCCCGGGCCGCATCTTCCTCCCACACAGCAACAAGCCTGGGACAAAATTCTCTTGCCTGCTCCTCCAGCTTTTTTATGTTTCTTCCGGCGCTGATTCCCAGAACCTGAATATCTCCATTGGCACGGACAACCTCCAGTGTCTGTGTTCCGATAGAGCCTGTAGAACCTAAAATTGCAATTTTTTTCATATTGACTCCTTATAGGATATTTTGTAATCTGTTTTTATATACCCAGAATAAATTTTGCCATGTAATAGATAACAGGAGCAGTAAAGATCACACTGTCGAAACGGTCAAGAATGCCTCCATGTCCCGGGATCATCTTTCCATAATCTTTGATTCCTCTGTTTCTTTTAATGGCGGATGCTGCCAGATCGCCAACCATGGAAATCAGGGCTCCCACTGCGCAGATCACCGCATATTCCACTACCGGGGCATGAATGATTGCCGCATAGGCAGCTCCGAGACCTGCTGCTCCTGCAACTCCTCCAACTGCTCCCTCTATTGATTTTTTAGGGCTCAGCACCGGCGCCATTTTATGTTTTCCGATCAGTACGCCCACACAGTATGCGCAGGTATCACAGCCCCAGGAACAGAAAAAGATCAGCCACACAAGAAGATGTCCGTTTTCCAGATTTCTTGTAAGGAGGATAAAAGACAGCATAACTGCAACATATACCAGTCCGAAAAATGCAGACATCACCTGTTCTGCCTGATATTTAGGATAGGTAAATACATAGACAAACATCAAAAGCACAAGGGAAAGGATTACTGCCATCATTCCATATTTTTCAAATCCCAGAAAAACTGTGCCATAATAAAGAACTGCCCCCAGATAACCGGCCAGCTCCAGAAGATCCATTCCGCTTTTATGCACGCCCATGGCATTGTACAGCTCTCTCATGCCGATCAGCGAAACACACAGCAGTGTCAGAAGCAGAACATATCCTCCGCTCATGATCGTCAAAAGGGCAATGATCACCAGAACAATGCCGCTTAAGAGTCTTGTTTTAAACATTGTCTACTCCTCCTTCACTCCGCCGTATCTTCGGTCTCGTTCGTTGTATTTTTCTATGGCTTTTATCAGCTCCGGCTTATGAAAATCCGGCCATGCCACATCTGTAAAATAAAATTCTGTGTATGCAAGCTGCCACAGAAGATAATTGGAAAGTCTCTGCTCCCCGCTTGTACGAATCAGAAAATCCGGGTCAGGAATACCTGCCGTATCCAGATATCCTTCAAAAACGTCTTCCGTGATCTCCCCGGGACTGACCTTTCCGTCCACTGCATCCTGCGCAAGCTTCCTGATACCTCTTACAATCTCATCACGTCCGCCATAGTTCAGGGCAATCTGGAAAAACAGTTCCTCATAATCCTTTGAAAATTCCTCAAGCTCTCTGACTTTCTGCTGGATATCCTCATCAAAAGCAGTAATATCTCCCAGAACACGCACGCGCATTTTATTTTTCCTGGAAATCTTTATACATTTTTTCAGATAATTCCGGAACAGGTTCATTAAGGAATCCACTTCTTCTCTTGAGCGTTTCCAGTTTTCTGTTGAAAATGCATACACTGTCAGATACTTGACTCCAAGCTCTTTCATATCGTCACAGATCGTTTCCAGATTTGCACAGCCCTTTACATGACCATAGCTTCTGGGCATTCCTTTGGCTTTTGCCCAGCGTCCGTTGCCATCCAGAATGATCGCTATATGATTCGGTACTCTCATTGCCGCTCCTCCCGGTAATTTTTATGTTATGGCAAAAGGAGAGCTATCTTTTACAGCTCTCCTTTCTCTTTCCCGCTGAATTAATTATACAGTCAGGATCTCTTTTGCTTTTTTATCTACTGCTGCCTCGATATCTTTGATATATTTATCTGTCAGCTTCTGAACTTCGTTTTCCAGATCCTTTACTTCATCCTCAGACACATCCTGCTTGGTAAGCTTTTTAAATGCGTCGTTGGCATCACGGCGGACATTGCGGACAGCAACCTTAGCTGCTTCTCCCTTTTTCTTAACATCCTTTACCAGTTCCTTACGGCGCTCTTCGGTAAGCTCCGGAAGAACAAGACGGATGATCTTTCCGTCATTGTTTGGATTCAGTCCAAGATCGGATGTAAGAATCGCTTTCTCGATCTCTTTGATAAGGCTTGATTCCCACGGCTGGATCTGAATCATACGTGCCTCAGGCACAGTAACATTGGCCACCTGCTGCAACGGTGTGGGGCTTCCGTAATAATCTACGGTGATCTTGTCAAGGATATGCGGATTTGCACGTCCTGCACGGATTGTAGAAAGCTCTGCCTCAAATCCGTTTAAAGTTTTTGTCATTTTGCTGTCATACTTCTGAACTCTTTCATCCATTTGTCTAATCTCCCTCTCCTTGTTTTTTGCAGCCTCGCTGCATCATATACGGCAGCTTAAACCGTTACTTTTGTACCGGAAAACTTACCGTGAACCGCATTGACAATGCTGTTCTCTTCCTCAAGACCAAACACCAGCATAGGCATTTTCTGCTCAAGACACATAATAGATGCTGTAAGATCCATTGCAGCCAGTTTCTTGTCTACAACCTCTTCAATAGAAATCTCATCGTATTTTACTGCTTCCGGATTCACCTTTGGATCGCTGTCATAAATTCCGTCTACTGCCTTTGCAAGAAGGATGGCTTCTGCCTCGATCTCTACTGCACGCAGCACAGTTGCCGTGTCTGTGGAAAAATACGGATGTCCGGTTCCGCCTGCAAAGAACAGAATCTTTCCTGCCTTAAACGCTTCCTCCACTGTATCCTTGGAATACAGTTTCGTAAATGCTCCGCATACAAACGGAGTAAAAATTTCTGTTTCAAGTCCCAGATATCTGCAGATATCAGAAACATAAATACAATTCATCACTGTGGCAAGCATACCGATCTGATCCGCTTTATTACGGTTGATGGTCTCGCTTGTACGTCCTCTCCAGAAGTTTCCTCCACCGATCACGATTCCCACCTGAGTTCCCTCTTCTGCAATGGTACGGATCTGTCTGGACACAGCAATTACTGTCTCCTCGTCAAAACCGGTCTTTTTTGCTCCTGCAAGAGCTTCTCCGCTTAATTTCAGTAAAATACGCTTCATAATCTTATCCTCTCCTGTTTCTTTTCGTACAAAAGACTTTTACCAGATGCCGGTAACAATCTCATTGCCATCCTCATCTACAGTAGTTGATACCGTAAAGTTTGAATAATAGTGGTAGCCGGTTTTTCCTGTATCCGGCTCATCCTCATATTCATCATACTGAGGAGAACCGATCGCTGCGATCAGATCATCCATGGACTGCCCGATATATCCGGTTGCCTTGTCAATGGTATCGTCCGTAGGCTGAGTATCATCCGGATCATCATCGCCATCATCCGGAGCCTGTGTAGGATCCGGTGCGGATGTAGGATCCGGCGCAGATGTGGGATTCGGTGCAGATGTAGGATCCGGATTATCTGTATCGTCATCCTCCTCATCCTCTGTCAGTCCCAGACGCTCCTTGACATCCTTAAGAGTGGAAATCTCTTTTTTGCCTGTAGCTGTCATATAAGTAGCATAAGGAATGCTGTCCTCACCGGTTCCGCTCATGCGAAGAGTGATCTGCTTCATGGATGCAAGAGGAAGATCCCGGAAAAAGCACTCATTCTTATCCTCGTCTGTATAGGTGATCCGGATATCATAGGTAATTCCTGCGGAAGAAGGCTTCTTGTAATAATATACTGCCTGTTCCCCGTTTTTCAGCGTAAACATTCCGTCTACCAGATCATCGCCCCACTCGTCATCATCTGTCTCTTCCTCATCTTCCGGATGCTGACGGATATAAATAGCTCCTATTTCCGAGCCTGTCCGGTTAACGATCGCAACTTTAGAAGCTGTGGCGGTTTTTTCTCCGATCACATTTTTTTCATCGGATACTTCCATATCTACAAGATCTGCAGCCTCTGTCACCTGTGGCGTAACTGTCGGAGTTGCCTGAACCTGCTGTTCGGCCGGTTTATCCTTCTCTTTTCCACAGCCGGCCGCTACAACTGCAAGTACCAGCAATCCGGCTATTGCAAGATATCTTTTTTTCATATTATAAACCTCCCATTCGTATTAATGGAAATCTCTGAACATAGTTTCATTACTATAATTATACTTAGTATCTTTTTCTTGTCAACTAAATGTCAGGTAAATTCACACAATTTTAAGACTTTCGATTCTGTTCAGTTTCACTTCATTCGCAGAAACAGTTTCCGGTTCTGTAAACAAAACAGCCAGCCCATGTCCGTTCTGATCTTGTACCTGTCTGACAACAGCACTTCTTTATATAATATATCAGTAAAGATTTTTCACTTTAAAATCCCGTTCCGCTTCACGCCTCTGGTCTTTTTTTGCAATATCCTGGCGCTTGTCATAAAGCTTTTTGCCCCGGGCAAGACCGATTTCCACCTTAACAAGGCTGTCCTTAAAATACACTTTAAGGGGAACCAGAGTCAGGCCCTTTTCCTTTAATTTACCTTCCAGTTTATTGATCTCATATCTGTGAAGCAGAAGCTTTCTTACACGAAGAGGATCCTTGTTAAAAATATTTCCTTTTTCGTAGGGACTGATGTGCATGCCGTAAATGCAGACCTCGCCTTTTTCAATTCTGACAAAAGCCTCTTTTATGCTGCATTTGCCCATACGGAGAGATTTCACCTCAGTTCCTGCCAGCGAAATCCCTGTCTCAAAGGTATCCTCTATAAAATAATCGTGAAAAGCCTTTTTATTATTTGCAATCAGTCTGATTCCCTGTTTCTTCGCCATAGCTTATTCCTCCTGCTCTTCCGCAATCGTAAAATCCACAGACCTTTTTACCGCATCCGCATCTGCCACACGGACGCGGATTTTCTGCCCGAGATGATATACTTTTTTCGTCAGTTCGCCTCTCAGTTCATGAGTCTCCTGATCAAAGGTATAATAATCATCCTTTAAAGCTGTAATATGAACCAGTCCCTCTACTGTATTGCCAAGTTCCACATACAGGCCATATCCGGTCACCCCGGAAATGATCCCGTCAAATTCCTCTCCCAGATGATAGGACATATATTCTGCCTTTTTCATTTTGTCAGATTCCCGTTCCGCTTCCTGGGCTCTTCTCTCGCACACACTTGACTGACGAGCCACCTCTTCCAGAATCTCCCGATAATGCTCTGTCTTTCCTTCCCGGGTCAGCCTTCCTCTGAGATTATCTCTGATGATCCGATGTATCTGAAGATCCGGATACCGTCTGATAGGAGAAGTAAAATGACAGTAATATCTGGCCGCCAGACCAAAATGTCCGCTGCATTCCGTGGTATATTTTGCCTGCTTCATGGTGCGAAGTGTAAGCCGGCTGATCATTGTCTCATTCGGAAGATCCTGAATGCTTTCCAGAATTTCCTGAATCTCTTTGGGCGTGATCTCCTGTCCGGATTTCCGCACGTCGATCCCCTGATTGTGAAGAAGCATCAGCAGCTCCTCCACCTTGTCCGGATCCGGATTTTCATGGGTTCTGTAAACAAAAGGATATTCGCCCTTACAGTATTCTCTGGCCACTGTTTCATTTGCCAGAAGCATAAAGTCTTCAATGATCTCTGTCGCCACACTGGTTTCATAGGGTTTTACATCAATGGCGCGGCCTGCCCCATTGAGAATGATCTTGCTCTCCGGAAAATCAAAATCAATGGAGCCTCTGTTGTGGCGGCATCCTCTGAGGATTCCGGACAGCTCTTTCATCAGAAAAAACATGGGAACAAATTCCTGATATTCTCTGCTGGTCTCTGTTTCTCCGTCTTCCAGAATACACCGCACCTGTTCATAGCTCATACGGCGGTCTACACGTATGACGCTTTCTGTAATTTTATGGGATACTACGGTTCCGTTTTCATCAATATCCATCAGACAGCTGAGAGCCAGACGCTCCACACCCTGATTAAGCGAACAGATTCCGTTGCTCAGACGCTCCGGAAGCATGGGGATCACCCGGTCTGCCAGATAAACACTGGTTCCTCTTTTCAGGGCTTCTCTGTCAATTGCGCTTCCGCCCTGAACATAATTGCTTACATCTGCAATGTGCACACCCAGATGATAAAGATTCCCCTCCTTTGTAAGAGAAACTGCATCATCCAGATCCTTTGCATCCTCACCGTCAATGGTAACTGTCATAAGTCCGGTAAGGTCGTCTCTTCCGTCCCAGTCCGCTTCCAGAACATGATCCGGCACTCTCATTGCCTGATTCATTACACGGACCGGAAATTCAGAAGGGATGCCATAGCTTTTTACAACAGCCAGAATATCCGCTCCCGGAGCATGGATATTTCCCAGGGATTCTGTAATCTTTCCCTCAGGCTTACGCTTCTCAGAGCCATAATCAAGGATCTGGGCAACTACCTTTTCTCCATCTCTGATTCCATGAGAATTTTTCGGAGAAATATAAACGTCCCGGGATATTTTCTGGTTATCACAGAGCACAAAGCCATAATCTCCTTCTCGCTGAAAAGTTCCCACAACCTCTGTGGTACCTCTTTCCAGAATTTTTATAACCGTTCCCTCTCTGCGCTTTCCAGGCTTCTGTTCTTTTTTCAGCAGAACCTGTACCCGGTCCTGATGAAGCGCTGTATTTACAGCATCTGCAGGAATAAAAATATCCTCTTCATCCTCTCCTGTTTCCACAAATCCAAAGCCCCTGGCATTTCCGATAAAAACGCCCTCTGCCAGAAGGCCCTGTTTTTTCAGACTCTTTATGTTTTTTTTCTTAAATGATGCGCGATTTTCTTTTGGGAATCTTTTTTTCTTTTCCCATATTTTTTTTCTGCTCACTTGAACTCCTTTTCTGTAAACACAGACAGTCCTGTCAGAACTGCCGTTTCTGCGTACTCAGGCAAAAAAACACTCTTGCGAATTTACAAGAGTGTCTCCATTTTGCCTTCCATGATTCTTAGAAATTCATATTCAAAATGACAGCCAGAACAAAAAACAGGATTGCCATGACAGTAGTCGCCTTTACCAGACCACCCTCCATAGAACGTCCTTTGTTTCTTCCCCAGTAGGTATCCGCAACACCGGCAATAGAGCCAAGTCCCTGCTGCTTACCTTCCTGCATCAGTACAATGACTGTAAGACCTATGCAATCTAAGACAAAAATTACCGTAAGGATAATTCTTAAGATCTCCATTCAGGTTACACCTCCTAATCAACTGTTTTTTATTGTATCATATGGCTTTTGGGATTTCAACAGTTTTTCTCTAAAAACCTTGACAACAGAACTTCTTTCGGGGATGATATACAGGAATGGCTTATGCTGTTTTATGAAACCTATTACATTTAAAGGATGGTCAACATGAAAACTTCAACAAACAGAATTATGGCTTTTTTTGCCTCTCTTATACTGTCTGCCGGCTTTGCAGTATGCTGTTTCAGAATACCGGCTCTGTCAGCGGCTGTCAGTTCCATTGGAAATGTAAATCTTCTCACTTATGCAATGACAGTTATTTTATTCTGCGTTTCCTATCTTATTTTTTCAATTCTTCTGGCACGCACAGAGAAGCCCTGCTTTTTTGACACGCCCAGAAACGCTTTTTTTACAGTAGTACTTCTTATAACGGTAAATATTCTTTTCTTTATCCGCATGTACCGCCTGGAAGTAGATGTTTACGGTTCTGTTTCCGCAAGATACGTCTGGCATTCCATTCCTTTCTGGCTTGTACTGATCTGCCTTGTGACAGAAGGGCTCGTTTTTCTTCATTTTGCCAGAAATAATAACTTTTCTGTAAAAACCTGGGCCATGTCCCTTTTCTATGGGCTTCTCACACTTCTGGCTGCCTATAACTTTTATACCCCGGAGGTTTTTCTCAGAAACGAACCGGACCGTCTTCATATGGATGCATATTTCAATTCCATATATAATGTACTGCACGGAAGCCCTTACACGGAATATACCACCAGTATTTACGGTCACTTCGGAATTTTATACAAGCTTCCCATGAAGATCCTTGGAGGCGATCTGATTGATTTTATTCTTCTGAATACCATCATCGGCGCCCTTTGTTTCCTTGCAGCTTTTCTGACCCTTCATTTTATTGTAAAAAATGATCTTTTAAGAGTTCTGGGCTCCATTGCCCTGACCTTTCCCGTTCTTTCCATGAGAAGCGGAATCTACTGGCAGCTATGGCCACACAGAATCCTTTTTATGTGCCTGATGCTTTTCTGGATTGCCTTTTGTGTCCGTTTCAAAAAAAGCGGTCGTCTCATCTGTATTCTGGGGTATGTGCTTTCGCTTCTGGGAATCCTGTGGAATACAGAAACAGGACTTTTCTGCGCGATTTCCTGGGCAGCATTCTGGATTCTCCGCTGCCTCTGCCACAAAAAAGACTCCTGGCTGCCGGTTTTAAAAACCTGTCTTCTGCACCTTGCAGGGATCCTTCTCAGCTTTCTGGGCGCCTATGCTGTGGTTGAGCTGTATAACATAATGAACGGAGGACAGATTACCGGAATCCGCGAATTCCTTTTCCCACTTCTTCAGTCCTCTTACATGGATGGTCTGTTAAGAGTGGATCTTCCGGAGTTTGCAAGCGCCTATATGATAATCCTTGTGCTGTTTTTTATGGCCTGCGCATGGGGTATTTCCCACATATGTTTTGTCCGCGCACAGGATGAAACAGACAGCCGTCATCTCCTTCTCATCTGCTTCACTTTTGCTGCCGCTGTCCTTTCATTAGGGCAGATCACATATTTTATCAACAGAGCGGCTTATCACAATCTGGAGATCATTCACATTCCATGTATTCTGCTTCTGTGTATTTTTGCTGAAGAAGGAATGAATACTTTCCAGACGTTCCGCATAAAAAATATGAACAGTTTCAGCGGAATGCAGATTTTTAAAGGTACTTTTACTGCTGTTTCCCTGCTTGTTCTGATGACCGTCTCTACCGGAAACATCATTCAGTACGGTCAGAACACAGCTCTCAGAGAGGAACTCCACAATGAGCAGGAACTGAATGATTTCGCCGCCCATATTGCTGCAAATATCCCGGAAAACACCTACGCCTTTGGAATCGGTGTACCGGAGATTTATTCCATCCTCCGCTGGGATACTGGATGCTATACGCTGGATCTGGCCGATCTTTCTCTGAGACCGGAGGCAGGAGACTATATTATGGATGATATCAAAGCCAAAAAAATTCCTGCCTTTCTTGCCGGAGAGGGAACCATCAGCCGTCTGGAAAAATACAGCTCCAAAGAAAAAAGCCAGTGGCTTCTGGATACCTATGAAATTTCCCGGGAATTTGAATTTAAAGGAGCTGTACTTCAGTATTTTACTTTAAAATAATAATGTGTACGTTGTTTTTGAACAAAGCATTTTTATTTACCGGGAAGATCAGCACATAATGTGTTACTTTCCTGACAAAATAAAAATCCTCCGTTCTGCCAAAAGCGCCGCGGAGGATTTTTTATTTTCAAATACATTCTGCTTTTGTCATATAACAGTCCCCTGCCTGCTGCTATACAGTTTCCTCCGAAAATCCCTTAAAAGGATTCTGATACTCTCCATTCTCGCCAAGCTGCTCTGCAATGCGGAGAAGCTGGTTATACTTTGCATTTCTGTCAGAACGGCAGGGCGCTCCTGTTTTTATCTGGCCTGCACCTGTGGCAACTGCCAGATCTGCAATAAAGGAATCCTCTGTTTCTCCTGATCTGTGGGAGATCACTGCCCGGTATCCGTTTTCCTGCGCCAGCCGGACCGTATCCATAGCCTCTGTCAGAGTACCGATCTGATTTACTTTTACAAGCACTGCATTGGCTGCCTGAAGTCGGATCCCGCAGGTCAGTCTCTTTTTATTTGTTACAAAAAGATCATCTCCTACCAGCTGTATTTTGTCTCCCAGCCGCTCTGTCAGTTTCTTCCAGCCTTCCCAGTCGTCTTCCTCCAGCCCATCCTCAAGAGATACCACAGGAAATTCTTCCAGTAATCCCTCATAATATTCAATCATCTCAGAAGAGTCTCTGAATACATCTTTTCCTTTCATTTTGCTTTCTCCGGGAAAATAGTAAACCCCTTTTTCTTCTTCATACAATTCACTGGCCGCTGCGTCTATGGCAATCGCGATCTGCTTTCCCGGTTCGTATCCGGCCCTTTCCACTGCCTGGATGATCAGCGCCAGCGCATCTCTGGAATCCTCAAGATCCGGCGCAAAGCCTCCCTCATCGCCTACTGCTGTAGACAGATTTTTTTCTTTGAGAATGATCTTCAGAAACTGATAGATCTCCACGCACATGCGGATTCCTTCTGAAAAATCTTCCGCCCCCACAGGCATGATCATAAATTCCTGAAGATCCACGGTATTATCTGCATGGCGTCCTCCATTCAGAATGTTCATCATGGGCACAGGCAGCTTTCTGGTATGACAGCCGCCCAGATATTGATAAAGAGGAATTCTCAGACCTTCCGCAGCCGCCCTTGCCACTGCCAGAGAAACACCCAGAACTGCATTGGCTCCTATGCTGCTTTTATTGTCTGTTCCATCGGCTTCTGCCAGAAGTCTGTCTATATTCATCTGATCAAGCGCATTTTCTCCCACAATTGCTTCCGCAAGTTTTGTATTTACATTATTTACAGCTTTTTCCACACTGAGCCCAAGGTATTTTCCTTTTTCACCATCCCGGAGCTCCACTGCCTCAAATCTTCCGGTAGACGCCCCGGAGGGAACTATGGCTCTTGCTGTATATCCATGGATTCCAACAATCCCTTCTCCTGCTGTAACTTCAACCTCAACCGTAGGATTTCCCCTGGAGTCCAGGACTTGTCTTGCGTGAATTCTGCGTACAGGTAAATAACGCAACATATTTTTACCTCCTAAGACTTGATAATCCTATCTTATCCTGAATCCCTTTTTCTATTCACCGGAATTCATCAATATTTTCAGTTAATTATGTGTATAAAGTTATTTTTAGCAGTTAAAATAATATTTATTTTAATTTTATCAATTTTCTTATTGACAAATCTCATTTTATCTGTTATAGTAAGCTCATAAAACAAAAGGAACTTAAAAATAAATCAAAAAGGAGTGAGACCACCGAAAACATAAACGAAATCTCATAATCCAACAAGGAGGTACAGACCACCAGAAACGTAAAATAATTCATCATAATCTATGAAAGGAAGGTACAGACCACCGAGAACACAAATTTAATTCCAGAATGTTTTATAAAAATTTAAGGAGGACTAATCCATTGGACAGTGAACATTAAAAAGAGCCAACAGAAAATCAAATCTGATGGCTCTTATTTTTGTTGTCATATGCATAAAAAGAAGGACAGAGTTTCCTCGACGCTGCTACGGACAAGATCCTTTAAATCGTGCTTTATTAAATCTTCATTGAGTTGTATAAAGTTATCAGACATCGTTCTGTACCTCCTATGGTGAATTTTGTGTGGTAACTTTATTCTACCAAACGGCTATAGACCATGTCTGTTTTTATGAAATTGAATTTGCGAAATTAATTATACGTTATCGTGCAGAGCACTGATGCAGAAAAGTCAGTCATCAATCAGTGAAGGTTCTGCCGTAGACTCCACTTTTTTCAAAACAAATGTGATTTTTCACTTCTTTGGAGATGGTTATGCAATCCTTGTTTAAAAACCGACCAATCGTGTTAAAGCTTTCGTCCTTGTTTAACATGGCTTCAATGATAATTCGTGAAGCAAGAGTTAAATGTTTTTGTTTATTCATAAGGACTTCCTTTCTGCCGGGAGGAATAGCCATATTTATAGAATGGTTTTAACAGAACGTTTGGAAAAATTAAATTCCATGGTTAAGAGAAGATAGATTTGCAGGATTAAATTCCACAGAAGATTGGAATTTAATCCTGCAATTGAGTGCCAAGTAAAAAACAACATATTTTTATTCTTATTTTTGTGCAGTTTTTCTCGTTATTTTTTCAGAAATCTGGTATACTTGATACATCAAATTTTTTATTGGAGGATATATCATGATTCGTACACTGGAAAACGATCAGCTTCGGGTACAGATCAATGATCTTGGCGCTGAGCTGACTGAAATCTATGACAAAACAAATGACCGTCAGGTACTCTGGAATGCAGATCCTTCTTACTGGAACCGCCATGCCCCTGTCCTGTTCCCAAATGTGGGCCGCTATTATGAAAATAAATGTCTTATTAACGGAAACACCTACCACTGCGGACAGCATGGATTTGCCCGTGATATGGAATTTACCTGTACAGAGTCCTCACAGACCTCTGTCACCCATCTTGTGACCTCTTCTGATTCAACCAGGGAAACTTATCCTTTTGATTTCCGTCTTCTTATCACCCATGAGCTTTCCGGAAGAGATCTGACTGTACGCTGGACCGTGATCAATGAGGATTCTCAGACCATGTACTTTACTATCGGAGGACATCCTGCCTTTAATGTGCCTGCGGTTCCGGGTACTTCCCAGGATCAGTATTATCTTACTTTTAACCATGAATCAGAGCTTACCTGCAGTCTCCTGGACCTTTCCCACGGAACTGTATTTGAGGGAAAAACCTATCCGCTTGCTCTGGAACACGGACGCTGTCATATCAAAAGAGAGCTTTTTGACAACGATACTCTGGTATTTGACAACGGGCAGGTAACCCGGGCAGGAATCGCCTTTCCGGACGGAACTCCTTATGTGGAAATCACCTGTAAGGGATTTCCGAACTTTGGTATCTGGAGCGCGCCGGACTCTCCCTTCGTCTGCCTGGAACCCTGGATGGGACGCTGCGACAACACCGGCTTTGCCGATGAGCTTTCTTCCAAGCAGGACATCAACACCCTGGCTGCCGGAGAGACCTTCAAACAGTTTTATACCATATCTGTGAAATAGAAAAAGCCTTCTGTATCCGATTTTTGTTCCGTGTAAGCTTTATGTTTTTATATACTTGAATCACTAATACTTCTTTAAATAATACAAAAAACTTCCGGGGAAGGGGCAGATTTGACTCCCATGAGCCAAATCTGCTCCTGTTTGGAACTATCTATTTCCCGACAGCCCCTTCCCCGGAGTTTTTCTGTACAGAAACGCGCTGTTTCTGATTTTATATTCTGCTTTTACAGTTCCTGTATTTTCCTGGCAGCCCCGGAACTCATCCGGCTTTTAACAGACTTTCTCCATCATTTGATCCTGCTCATTTTTTCATAAATTCCTGACAGGCTGGGATATATCTGCTGATATACCTCCTCATAAAGTTTCCGGTATACTGCATGCTGCCGCCGGTTTGGTTTAAATACATCTTTTTTATGAACCATACACCTCAATGCTTCTCTGTAATCCTCAAACACGCCCAGCGTCACAAATGCAGAAATCGCACTGCCGATCCCCGACACTTCATAAGTCTGAGTTCTTACTACCGGCAAACCGAACATGTCTGCAGTGATCTGACAGATTTCACTGCTCTGAGCGCCTCCGCCGCCTACGCGAATCTCTTCAAAACGAAATCCTCCTTTTTTCTCCATATGACGCATTCCATCCATCAGGGCAAAATTGATTCCTTCTATGATTGCCCGGTAAAAATGGATTCTGGTATGAACATCCGACAGACCTATTACGGAACCTTTTGCCTCAGGCATGGTAAGGTTTGGTGTAAAATACGGCTGGAGCAAAAGCCCGTCGCAGCCTGCAGGAATCTCTTTCAGGCGTCTGTTCAGAAGCTCCTCCGGCTGAATATCTGACTCCAGCGCTTCCATAACTTCTTTCTGGGCAAACTCTTTTTTAAACCAGGAAATCAGCCAGTATCCTCTGAAGATTTCTATTTCCGGAGTATAATGCCCGGGAAGGATAGAATCATAGGGCGGTATAAACGTTTCCGGTTCCAGATAATCAGAAGTGGTAAACGTAACCGTAGCTGTGGTTCCAAAACTGAAAGCCGCCTTTTTTTTATTGACACAGCCAAGACCCAGAATTTCGCAGGCCTTGTCTGTACCAGTGGCGATCAGCTTCAGATCCTTATTCAGTCCCAGATCTTCTGCAGCAGTCTCTGTAAGAGAGCCGATATAATCGCCGGGATCCACCAGCTCGCACATCATTTCATCCGGAATATCAAAAACAGGCCGAACCAGATCATTTTTCTTTTTCCAACAACGGTTTTTAAAATCATAAGGAACATATCCCACGATGGACGCCGTAGAATCTGCCAGCCTTCCGGTAAGCCTGTAATTCAGATATGCACTCAGAAGAACATATTTCTTTGTTTTTGCCCAGATATCAGGTTCGTTTTCCCGAATCCAGTTACAATGAGATTTCTGGTATTGGAGATTTAAGGTTTTTGTCATTCCCACTGCTTTTACCGCTGCAGAAATCCAGGGCTTCAGCGCAGGCGTACCTAAAGCTCTTCTCTGATCCAGCCATAAAATTGCAGGGCGCAAAGGTTCCCCGTCCCGTCCAAGGCAGACACTGGTACAACGGATCGTTGTAAGCGTTACTGCCCGGATCTGAGCAAAAATATCCGGAAAGCTCTCCCGAAGCTGTCTGGAAACACGGCACAGATTCTGGTAATAAAAATCGGGATCCTGTTCTGCCCATCCGGATTTTCTTGAAACATAAGCCGGATGATGGCCCTTCTGGGCTTTTGCCAGTATTTTCCCTTCCGAGGAAACAAGAAGAGCTCTTGTACTCTGAGTTCCAATATCAAAAACAAGGACAACTGATGTTTTTTTCACAGGTACTCCCTCCCTATGCAGATCAGCGTGTAATCCCTTCTTTCAGGTATTTCTTTTTATCCTCATCCAGATCCAGTCCAAGAGTGCCGCCCGGATTCATCAGATAGTCTTTATCAAAATAATCCTTCAGAACCTTAAACACACCGTACTCTGTATGTCCCAGGCTTCCCTCAAGCCACGGCGCAAACATTTTTCCGATTCCATGGTGGTGGCTGATCGCTGCCCCGGACTTCTGAATGGCATCAAGAATCGTTGTATGATATGCCCGGAATTTATCCGCTCCGCTCATCCTTGTAATAAAAATAAAATACAGGTTTGCCCCCTGTGGATAACAGTGGGACATGTGAGTTGTCACAATGGTATTTGGAAGCTTATGGCAGACTTTTCTCACTTCCCTGTGTACCTTTGCCATATTTGACCAGTTCACCGTACATTCCAGTGTATCTGTAACAATACCAAAATCCATCATGGTATCTCTCAGATACGGATCATTAAACCGACCTTTTTCCCAGCTTTTTGTAACGTAGGAGGTAAGGCTCATTGCTTTATATTTATGAGCAATCCTTCTGATATTTGCAGCCACATTTTTGGAATAGCCCTTTCCGCCGTCTGTAAATCCAAGAAACAGACAGCGCTCCATATCCCGAAAGCCTCTGATATCCAGAAGTTTCCAAAGCGGCGTCTCATCCACATTATACAGTCTCAGCATAAGGTTTGTTTCCTCCGGGTCTGACAGACGGAATACGGAAGAAAATCCTGCCTCACACTGCATCATCTCTCTGGCTGCCGCCATGGCGACCTTCCAGTTTTTAAAAATATAGGAGAAACGTTTTCTGTTTTCCGGCATGTAGCGGAATACCTTTAAGGTCACCTCTGTCAGAACACCAAAAGCCCCCTCGCTTCCCATCATGATCTGGTTCAGATTCGGACCGGTAGCTTCTCTGGGATAGTGACTGGTCTGTATGTTGCCAATAGGGGTAGCATATTTTTGTGACAGCACAATATCTGTAATACAGCCATAGTAAGTACTGTTCTGGCCGGCTCCTCTTGTGACAACCCATCCGCCTACACTGCTGTACTCAAAGGACTGTGGAAAGTGCCCGCAGGTATAGGCGCGTCTGGCTCCAAAAACAGTCTGTGCGTTATTTAATATTTTTTCAAGTTTTGGCCCTGACATTCCAGCCTGAACAGTAATTGTCTGATCTGTTTCATTAAAAGAAACAACCTCATTAAAACGCAGACGCATATCCAGAGAGATTCCGCCGTTTACCGGCTCCACACCCATGGTTACGCTGCTTCCGCCTCCGTAAACATAAAGAGGGATTTTTTCTTTGGTACAATAAGCCACAATAGCCTCTACCTCTTCTGTTTTTGCCGGATAAACCACTGCATCAGGAAGTGAATCCAGACGTTTTTCTCTCAGACGCATGGCGTCATAGGCTGTTTTTCCATAGGCTACAGACACCCTCGCATAATCGTCTGTACGCACATACTTCTCACCAACGATCTCTTTCAGAGCATCTATATGCTTCTGCTCCAGACGTACCGGACAATTTGTAAGTTCTATCTTTTCCATTCCGATGCTTCCGTCATAATGTCGGAAATCGTCATCTGTCATCTTAAATTTTTCTTTCATCATTTTGTAAAGAGATTCTTTTGGATATTTTACAAAATCCGGATCTCCCCATCTGAATACAGAACGCCAGCTGTCTGTAGGCGCTGCTTCCTTCACCCATTTCGGCTCAAATCCTTTATATGGCTTACTCATAATTTCCTCCTTCCTGCGCGCAGTCTTTGTGCATATAGGTATTCTCCTTATTATTTTCCTCCAGATACTCCTTCAGAACACTGCTGGTAACGATCACATCCGCATGAAGGCCAAGTACGTCAGGAATAAGAACATCGCCCCTTCCCATGGATTTTCTGACCGTCATATGATTGATTTCTTCCATAATCTGAAAAATTTTATCTTTTGGTATCTCCCGGGACACACGGACCGGAATCACCGGAACTGAATCCCAGGCAGTTTTTACCGTAGTAGAAAAAGTTCTTTTTGGGCAGGTCATTTCACTTTCCGCAAATTGCTGCCCTCTTTTACATTTATTTCCAGTTACCTTCCACTGCCCATTTTCCAACTCTGCCTGCATACGGCAACTGTTAGGGCAGGTAATACAAACAAATTCCTTCATGCCTGCACCTCCCCAAGCTGAAAAACAAGGGACGTTCCGACTATGTCTGCTTTTGACAGATCAATGACAACCCGCTCCATTTCCGGAGGCCTTACTGCCTGATATTTTTTCTCAAAAACTGTTTTTCCTGCTGAAATCGCTGCAAGCATACTTTCTCCCATAGTCCTTCTGCACCGGAAATAAAAAACAAGCTTTTTGTCCAGATCGCTTTTCCGTATCTTCTGGGGAACCACATAAGCAAGCCCTCCTTCTGTCTCCACGGAAATCCAGTTTTCCGCTGTTCTGTCAGCCTCTCCTTTCAGTTCTCTGAAATATCTGGCCGCAGAAGTTCCTGCCAGCTCTCCGCTTTCTGACACATAATCTACAAGATCATTGACATGAAAAGCATTTCCACAGGAAAATACTCCCGGCACATCCGTCATGGCCCATGAATCACAGACAGGGCCTTTTGTCCGGGGATCCATAGTAACCCGGAGACTTTCTGCCATTTCATTTTCCGGAATCAGTCCAACCGATAAAATGAGGGTATCACAGTCAATTCTCTTTTCTGTTCCCGGAACAGGCTGCATCTGTTCATCCACTTTGGCAATTTCCACACCTGTCAGCCGGTCATCCCCAAATATTCTTGTGACTGTTTCCGATAAATGAAGAGGAATATCAAAATCCTCCAGGCACTGGATCATGTTTCTGGTAAGTCCGGAAGGCTCCGGCCTCACCTCATAAACGCCGAGAATATCTGCCCCTTCCAGTTTCAGTCTTCTTGCCATGATAAGGCCGATATCACCACTTCCCAGAATCACACATCTTCGGGCAGGCATCACCCCCTGCAGATTGGTAAAATGCTGCGCTGTCCCTGCCGTATAAACTCCGGCCGGTCTTGTTCCGTGAATGGATACCTGTTTTGCTGTACGCTCACGGCAGCCTGTAGCCAGAATCAGCGTTCTGGATACCAGCATTTCCACTCCATTTCTGCTGACTGTCCACACCTGAAAATCCTGATCTGATTTCCGGATCTTTGTAACAAACGTCCACAGCTTCGCCGGAATTTCCAGACTGTGAAACTCCTCAATAAACCGTTCTGCATACTCCGGTCCGGACAGCTTTTCCTTGAAACGCTGCAAACCGAAGCCATCATGAATACATTGTTTCAGAATACCTCCCAGCCGTCCTTCTCTTTCGATCAGAAGAACCTGTGCCCCTTCTTTTTTTGCGGCTATTGCAGCCGCAAGTCCTGCCGGGCCTCCGCCGATAACGATCACATCATAAATCATTTTCCGTCACCTGCCTTTGTTTTCCCGAATAAAAGATAACTGTCACCGCCGCTTTTTTTCACTTTCTCCAATGGCTGGCCTGTGACCTCACTGATGATTTCCGCCACAAGAGGCATACAGAAACCGCCCTGACAGCGTCCCATTCCCGGACGTACCCTCTTTTTTACTCCATCAACAGTATATACAGGAAGAGGCGAACACAGCGCATCCACAATCTCCCCCTTGCTGATTTCCTCACAGCGGCATATCATCACCCCGTAATCCGGTCGTTTCTGAATCAGTTTATTTCTCTGTTCCGGAGACATTTCACGAAGTCTCGGAACACCTTTTCTGTAAGGGTTATAGCTCTCATTTTTCTTTACCGGATGTGAAGCTGATACCATTTTTGCCGCCATTTTCGCCACATCTTTTGCAACTGCCGGAGCAGTGGTAAGCCCCGGCGACTGAATTCCTGCACAGTGAATCAGATTCTTTGTTTTTCTGCCCCGCTCAATTACAAAATCCTCCTCGAAAGTAGGAGCTCTTACCCCGGTAAAATATGTAATGATATCTCTCTGGGACAGTTCTTTAACAGTACCCTGCTGCTTTTTAAAATTATTCTCAATGCTGGATGCCTGGGTTGCAAAATTTTCCTTTTCATAAGTTTCCACTGCATCCGGACCAACCAGAAGATTATCATGAGCCGTATGGACAATCCCTCCGCCTTTTGTATGGCCGGAAGTTTTTTTAAGAGTTTTCCAGGAGGCGATCCCGCCCATAAGTTTTCCGGCCTTTTTATCCAGAATGGCATTGGTTCCCCGCCTGGGGTGAATAGAATAAAATCTGTCCCCTGCCATTTCAGCCACATCTTCTGCAAAAACTCCGGCAGCATTGATTACGATCTCCGGATAGATCCGCCCTCTGTTGGTAAGCACACTTCTGATTTTTCCGTCTTTTACATCCATAGACAAAACCGCTGTATTCAAAGCCACCTCCGCCCCGTTCTGCACAGCGTTTTCTGCATAGGCAATGGTAAGACCATAGGGGCAGACGCTTCCTGCCATACTGTTATAAATTGCAAATTTCATATCCGGATTCAGATGAGGCTCCCGCTTTCTGAGAGTTTTTCCTGAAATCACCCGTGTATCGGAAACACCGCACATGTATTTTCTCTGACATGCATAAAGATATGCGGGAAGCAGCTCGCTCCAGTGCATCATACCCACATACTGACCGCATCTTTTAAAAGGTACGTCCAGCTCTTTGCAGATTTTTCCATACATCCGGTTTCCGGCAATCACGTAATGCTGTTTCAGAGTTCCTTTTCCAAGATCGATCCCCGGATGAACTTCTCCGTCATTGCGACCGGAAGCATGCATGGCAACATCACTTTCTTTTTCTGCCAGAAGTACATCCAGTTTCCATTTCATCAGTTCTCTGGCAATACTGGCGCCTGAAATTCCGCCGCCGATCACCAGAACATCCGGTTTTCTGCCTTCCAGAGCCTGATCCTGAATATGAGGAAGTTTCATTTTGGGAAGCTCTGTATTTTCCAGCTTCAGATTATTGATTACATGATATCTTCTCTTTTTATCCACGCACAAAGAGCAGGCCCCTACAATATCCTCCCATTTTTTCAGAGTTCCGGACAGAACTATATTTCCATCCTTCTCAGTTACCCGGATACTGTTTCCGTAGATGCTCCGTACCTTTTTTTGAAGCTTCTGACAATCCACTCATATCCCTTCTTTCACAAGTCGGTCGTATGTACGACTTTTTCTTTTATAGTATCATATTTTTATGCAAAGTCAACAAAAACATGATATATTCAATCACTTTAATATAAAATATATCCACATCCTTCCATAAAACAATGCTCTGAATCCGCATCCGGAACATTCTTTTTCCTTTAATGTTTATGGACAAAACACCCAAAACACGTTACAATAAATGAACAGTAATCAACTATTTTCAGGAGGTAACTTAATGGCCGCACCCAGAAAAGAAGATGTCCGCAGTCTGATCGTCAGTACCGCCGAAAAACTTCTGGAAGAAAAACCCTTTTCTGAGATTTCTCTTTCTCAGCTTGCATCTGAAGCGGGAATATCCAAGGGAACTCTCTACTATCATTTTAAAAACAAAAATGAACTGTTATTTGCGATCACAGACAAATATCTGGACGAGCAGTGGACAGAGCTTTGTCAGTGGACAGACAATGCAGATAAAGATACTTCCCTTCACCGTCTTGTCCGTTATGTTCTGGAACGCGACGTAGCCGGTGTCAAACTCCGCCTGCCTCTTTTTTATGATGCTATGATCGGCAATGAGGAAATAAGGACTCATCTGATACGCCGCTATCAGTGTTTCGCTTCTCTGATCGCCAAAAAAATTTCAGAACGTACAGACAAGGTTTCAGGCGAATATTTTTCCTGGCTTCTTCTCCTTCTTTCTGACGGTCTTTCCATGCATCAAACAATACAGAACGATCACCTTGATACAGAAAAATTTATCAGTCAGACCGCCGCTTATATTGAACAGTTCTTTCCGAAAAAATAAAAAGAGCGCTGATCACATTTTTCCTGTAAGCATCAATGGTCTGAGTTCAGTTTCGACCATTGAGGAACCGGTATATGTGAAGTGCTCTTTTCTTTTAACAATATTTCCTGTACAGCAGCAGTTCCATATAAAACCTTTGTTTTCTTATTCCATCCTCAGCCTCTCAACAATGCTCTGTTTTTCCAGATTTCTGAAGCAGCAACAGGGAATCAGAACTGCAAAGATCAAAAGCAGAGGCGTGCAGATAAGTAAAGGCAGAAGGGTAAAACGGAAAGTAGTAAAACCGCCCTCCACCATAGCCCGGATCACAACTCCCACTGCAAAAGAGCTGAGAACATAAGACACGATCAGGGTGATCCCTGCATAATAAAGCCCTTCATATACCAGCATCCTGCAGAGCTGCCGTTTTGTCATTCCCACACTCTGGATCATGGCAAACTCTCTTTTTCGTGATACAATGGCGGTTACCATAGAATTGATAAAATTCAAAATTCCAACAAGAGCAATAATGATACTAATGGCATTTCCCATTACAGCAGAAGAACGTGTCTCCTTCTCATACTGCTCTGCCATGGTCTGTCTTGATGTAACCGGAAGGCTGCTATCCACATTTTCTGTATACTCATCCAACCATTCCTGAGTCTGCTCCAGATGAGCGTCATCTACATTAACAAATAATCTGCGCAGTGTATTTTCCGGCCATAGACTGCGGAATGTATCTGAAGGCATAATAAAATGAAGCTCCATAGCATTCGGCGCGCCCACTTCTGATGCGCCATTGTCTACAGGCATCAGAGGATACACCACTGCCATTACTGTATATTCCTTTCCTTCAAGAGTTATTTTACTTCCCACAGACGGCGCGGGAAGTACAGGCAATTTCTGCCCCGGGTCATTTGCCGGACCAACTGCAAGAACATAATCGCCTCCGGCAAAAGCAGCCCCGTCAAACTCTCCGTCCATAAGATACTTTTCCTGAGTGATTCCATCCAGCGGGATCCCATCCAGTCCATATACAACTGCATTGGCCTCTCCGGTATCTACTGCTTTTCTGAACTGTTCCGGTCCTTCCGGATCATATTCAGACCAGTCTTTCAGCATATCTTCCGTATAAAAATCCTTCAGATTCTGAACTGTATCTTCATTCATTTCCCATATAAACTGATGAGAATACTGATGTCCTAAGGCCTCCACTCCTTCCATGGATTCCAGCTTTTCTGTCAGCTCACTGTTTAAGGTGGTTCCTTTTGGATCGTAGCCTCCTATATAATCTTCACTTGTAACCTCCTCCAGCTCAAAATCTGAAAGAGTCAGATCCGCCAGATACTTTTCCATGTCAAATGAAGCGCTTTTTGCATAAAAGCAGCTTAAAAGCACCAGTCCCAGACTGAGGGAACAGATTACTGTAACGGTACGTTTTTTATTTCTTCCAAGATTTGCCCAGGCCATGGCTTCCAGAGAAGTACTTCCTGTTCTGTGGCGTTTCTTCTTTTTGATTTTTCCATCTGCATCATTCATCCTCAGAGCTTCTACCGGGGAAACCCTGCTGGCCAGTCTTGCCGGGCGCATACAGGAAATCAGAACTGTCAGGCCTGCAAACACCGCGGAGCCTATAAAGATGACAGGATTTGCCGAGACGCTGCCGCCTCCCTCTACCATACCTGTAAGAACAGGAACAAGCACCATTCCAAGTCCCCAGCCTGCAATCAGCCCTGCAGGGATTCCTATGATACAAAGACGCTGGGCCTGTCCGTAGATCAGCTTTCTGATCTGACGGTTGGAGGAGCCAAGAGTTTTCAGCTTTCCATAAAACTGTACGTCAGCAGTAACACTGATCTGAAAAATATTATAAATAATCAGATAACCAGCAATAAATACCAGGATCATTCCCAGATACATAGGAAGTGTCTCCTGGAGAGCCGTTGCTCCCATTTCCGGAGAATACGCAAGGTTTACACCGTATTCCAGTTCCGTCATTCCGGTATCTGCAAGAATTCCATTCATGGTTTCTTCTATATGGCTGTCGCCATGCAGGGTGACCTGCGCCATATACTGTCCTAAAACCTGTCCCTCCTGATTATAGTTTCCGCCTGTCATTTCATCTGCGTATTCCCGGCTGACCCATGCCATACTGGAATAACTGGAAGCGTTTCCTTCCCAGAATCCACAGAGAGTAAATTCAGAGGAAATCACTTCCCCATCAGGAGCTGACAGATCTTTTCTCCACTCCAGAGTAACTTTTTCACCCAGCTGATGTTCCACTCCCAGCTTGTCTAAAGTAAGGGTATCCAGCGCAATCTCGTCCCTCTTCTGAGGCAGTCCGCCTTCTGACGGCATGGCAAAGGAATGTTTTGCATAGCTTTCATCAGCCCATCGGATTTCCGTCTGATGACCGGCAAGCTGTTTATTTTCTGCCAGCCCCAGAACAATACTCTGTCCCAGCTCTTTTACCTCTGAATGGGCCGCCAGACGTTCTGCCTGTTCCGGCGCGATTGTTTTAAAAGAAGTCTGTGCGTCATATCCGGTCTGGCGGAATGTCATTTCAATCAGGTTTTTGTTCATACTCTGCGCAAGAGTAAATAAGGTAGTGAACATCATTGTAGTCATCAGGATTGCAAGAACTGCAACCAGATTTCTTCCCCTGTTTTTGCGGAAGGTTCTCTGATTCAGCACACGGATCCCGTCAAACCTTTTTTCTTTTCCTGCTTTCATCCTCTCATCCCCTCCTTAATCGGCTGCAATGCGTCCGTCTTCAATACGGATCACACGGTCAGCCATCTGCGCAATTTCAGGGTTGTGAGTGATCATAACAATCGTCTGATGAAACTCTCTTGCTGTCATTTTCAAAAGACCAACCACGTCGTCGCTGGTATGAGAATCCAGATTTCCTGTAGGCTCATCTGCCAGAATGATCGACGGCTTTCCTGCCAGAGCTCGGGCAATGGCCACTCTCTGCTGCTGTCCACCTGACAGGTTATTTGGAAGGCTGTCCAGTTTCTTTTCCAGTCCCAGCAGTTTTACGATCTCCATAATAAATCTTCTGTCCGGCTTCTGCCTGTCAAGAGAGATGGGAAACACAATATTTTCCCATACACTGAGCACCGGGATCAGATTATAATTCTGAAAAATAAATCCGATCTGTTTTCTGCGAAAAACTGCTGCCTCCTCACTTTTCAGCGCGGACAGCTCTGTATTTCCCACAAAAATCTTTCCGGCTGTAGGTGTGTCAAGGCCTCCCAGCATATGAAGAAGGGTTGATTTTCCGGAACCGCTGGTTCCGATGATCGCAGTAAATTCCCCCTTTTCAATATCCAGATCCACTCCGTCCAGAGCCCGGACCTGCGCTTCGCCTTTTCCATAATATTTTTTCAGCCCTCTGGCTTTTAAAACTGTACTCATATGTCTCTCCTCCTGTAATTCTCTGCGGAAGTGTTTTCTCCCTCTCAAGTAATTACAGTTTATCAGAGGAATGTCAAAACAAAGGTACAGCAAAGGTACATTTTTGTAACATTAGAATTTTTTATTCCCGGATCCCCATTCTGTCATGGATCGTTCCTTTTCTCACTGCCGCAAGTCCCAGAAGAGGAATCAGAACAGACATCAGCACCAGAATCATTGCGGCAATCCATAAAGGAAGCAGAGAATAACGGTAAACCATACACCAGGAGCCCATCTGAGAAAACCAGACCGGAACCCCCGGCCAGGTAATCAGAAATACAGAAGGGATCAATATCAGAAGTAGGACGCCTCCCTGCAGAAGTCCCTCCGTGATCAGGAGTTTTTTCAGCTGCCCCACTGTCATACCCAGGCTTTCGTACACTGCAAACTCCCTTTTTTCTACAATGATCTTTGTGAGAAGAATGTTTCCATAATTGATCAGTCCGGCTGCAAGGATCACTGTTCCTATGATAAAAAAGGCCAGAACCTCATTAAGCCTTGCCGTATAAAAATTTTCCCGGTATTCCCCTTTAGAACGGAAACCGATTCCCGTATTCACACTTTCCTGATACTGACTGAGAAAGGCTTCAAAGCTTTTTTCTTTTCCCTCTTTTATATTTACAGTAGCCTGCCGGTATGCCTGTCCGGGAAACATCTGATCAAAGGTTTCCAGAGGCACACAGTAAATCAGGTTAAATTCTGCGTCCGGGCTGTTTGCTCCGCAGAAAAAATTACTGGCCACCTGGGCTACTGTCATAATCTCAAGATTCTTTCCTGCGATCTCCACCTGAGCCCCTGCCGGAAGGGAAGCAAGCTCTGTATCTACCGCTCCTGCCGTCAGCGCATAATCTCCGCTTAAAAACTTTTCCTGGTCAAATTCTCCCTGGACTATCGGCTGATCATGAAGAATATAATCAAGAAACGCCCCTTCTGTCCCCACAACAATGGCTGTATATTTTCCTGTTTTTTCCAGACGTTCCAGGCCATTTATCCATCCCTTCTGATTTGCCATCATCTCTTTTCGGCTGATACCCTCTTCCGTTTTTTTATTATAAAATTCAACCAGATATTCCCGGAGCTCCGGAGAAGCTGTAAGCTCTGTTTCATGTGTTTTCATAACACTGATATCCGTCACCTCAGCCTGTTCTTTTATTTTTTCAACAGTACGCTCTGTAAGGTTCTGATTCTTTTCATTGTAACGTTGTACAGAAATCTGAGCCGATCCGTCAAACAGAATATAATCCCAAGGCGAATACGCAGACAGGTAAATATCCTCATCATAACTGATATACTGTACCCAGGCAGTACATAGAATCAGAAGGGCCGGAAACAGAGGCGCTGCCACAAAGACCATATGCCTCCAGTCCTTTTTCAGAAAACGAAGAGCCAGTTTAAACAATGTCACCTTTCCAGCCCCCCTTCTTTCCTGAACGCCTTTTCATTGTTTTCCCAAAATATGCCGCATCTGCCGGAAGCATCCCGTTAATACGAAAGCTAAAAGAAAAATAGGCAAGGCCTGATGTTGCCGCTGTGCAAAGGGCAGCCAGAATAAACGGACCTGCGCTCAAAAAATATAACGCCGGATTTTCTTCCATTCCCTCTATCATTCTGGAAGTGACCAGATAATGTATGCCAAAGCCAATCATCCAGCCGGGAATCATTGACAGAACAGTTACTGCCCATGCCTGCTCAAAAAAGCACTTCCTGATCTGCCGAGGCGTCATTCCAAGCATCTTCAGTCCTGCATATGACTGCAGTTCCTCAGGAAGCGATACTCGAAGAATATTGTACAGCAGTAAAAACCCGCAGATCAGAACCAGAAACACAGATGGATAATACTGTGCGCTTTTTATTCGCGCATACATCCTGTTCATCTGATCATAGGATGAGTTTACAGAAAAAGGGATTTCACCGGCTCCCTGTGCAGTCAGGATTGTCTGCGCCTGCTGTTCCAGATTTTCCGGCTGATAAAGTGTCACGCCCACAGTCCTGTTTTCTGTCTTTTTATTCTGAAATCCCGGACAAAGCTTTTCCGCCCGTTCCTCTGTGATCCACGCGCAAGCCTCGGCGAAATTCGCTGAGCTTTCCCACCAGCCGCTGAGAACAAAATCAGAGATATGCGTAGTTCCTTCCCTGTCCATCCACTGAAGAGAAACCGGGGTTCCCTGTTCTCTGGGAATTCCCAGGGAGTCCATGGTGTATACATCCAAAGCGATCTCCTCCGGGCCTGACGGCATTCTTCCCTTTTCCGGAACAGAGCTTACACTTTTGGCATATGCTTCGTCTGCCGGAGCAAGAATTACAGAACGGTAGCCGAGCATTTCGTCTGTGAGAGTCCCGATTTCCGAAACAGACACCGTACTTTTTACTGCCGGATTCTCTTTTACCGACTCTGCCTGCTGCTCTGTCATCCCTTTATAAATAATGTGGCTGGAAGATCCATAATTGTATTCAAATTTCAGAAGATAAGCCCCTTCTATGGCATTTCCCAGAAGGAACAGAAAGGTATACATTCCTGCAACAAGAGCCGCGGAAAAAACAAGAAGAAATGACTTTATTTTTCTCCGTTTCATTTCTCTGTAAACAAGAGTACGGCAGATCTTCAGATTAAAATTGAGCAGCATGTGTTTCCTCCTGTCCGAAGATACGTCCATCCTCAATTCGTATTACACGGTCTGCCATCTGAGCAATTTCCAGATTATGCGTGATCATCACCAGGGTCTGATGATATGTCTCTACTGACATTTTCAAAAATCCCATAACATTCTGGCTGTTTTTTGAGTCCAGGTTTCCTGTAGGCTCGTCTGCCAAGATAATGGCAGGACGTGAGATAAGGGCTCTTGCAACAGCAACTCTCTGCTGTCCGCCTCCGGAAAGCTGATCCGGCCAGGCATCCAGCCTGTCTTCCAGTCCCAGTATTTCCGTGATCTCCCGGAAAAGCATCTTATCCTGAGAAGCGCCATCCAGACTTAAAGGAAACAGAATATTCTCTCTGACAGTCAGTGCAGACACCAGGTTAAAATTCTGGTGGATAAATCCCACCTTTCTTCTCCTGAATACTGCCAGTTCCTTTTCCTTCATTCCCCGAAGACTGATGCCGTCCACGATCACCTCTCCCTCATCCGGAACATCCATTCCGCCTATCATATTCAAAAGTGTTGTTTTTCCGGAACCGCTGGCGCCAATGACTGCTGTGAATTTCCCTTTTTCAATGGAAAGATCGATCCCGTCAAGAGCCCGCACCTGCTTTTCCCCTTTTCCGTAATATTTTTTCAGATGATGTACTGTTACGATGTCCATAAAAATAGTCCTCTCAGCTTAATAAATATACGGAGAAAGCCGTACCCTTCCCCTTTTGTGATTTTACACTGATATATCCTTTCTGCTTATTAATGATTCCGTTTGCCAGATAAAGTCCAAGTCCTACGCCTTCCTTATCTGCCGCCTCTTCTTCCCGGAAGAACCTCTGGAACACGTCATGGTAATGACTTTCATCAATCCCAATTCCCGTATCAGAAACCGTAAGCTTTGTATAAAACTGCCACGGTTCTACCGTCACCTGTACGGTTCCGCCATCAGGCGTGTACTTTACCGCATTGTCCAGAAGATTACCCACTGCCTCTGCAGTCCACTTTGGATCATGAAGGGCAGTCAGTTCTTCATGGCATTGTACCTCAAGAGAAATATGTTTTCTTTCTGCTGCCGCCCATACTCCGCTCATTGCCCTGGCAATGGTTTCGCTTAAAGGCGCTTCTTTCATATGAAGTACAAAGGTTCCTGTTTCCAGACGCGACATTTTAATCAGAGACTGCATCAGAAAATCCAGCTTATTGATCTGTCCTTCCAGAGTTGACAGAAATTCCTCCCGTTTTTCCTCTGACAGAGCGTGCTTTTTCAGGATTCCGGTAAACATTTTAATATTTGCAACAGGTGTTTTTACCTGGTGGGAAATATCACTGACAAGCTCCTGAATAGTTTCTTTATCCCTGCGGTTCTGAAGCCCTTCCTCCTTCATCATGTCGCAGTACTGCATCAGCTTTCCCTGAACTCTGGCAGACAAAGAATCCTCGTATGGAAAATAATTTTCCGGTTCCCGTCCTGCCATCAGGGCATCCAACATTTCACAGATATCATCTGCAAACAAAGCCACCTGCCTGTGATGAAACCGTACCCAGAAAAAGGATGCGCCGCTGATTCCTGCTGTACATGCAAGGACGGCCAGTCTGACTTGCCTTTCTGGAACCTTTTCTCTGAGTATCCAGTGCAAAACAGCAAAAAAAAGTGCAGCCAGGAGAAGCACTCCCACCCGCACTGCAGTGATCTTTTTTTCTTTCATTGCGCCCCTCCTGTCCATATATATCCCATACCGCGCACAGTTTTTATATAAGTATGAGCTTCATCCTCAATTTTTCCCCGAAGACGGTTCATGGTCACAGTCAGAGTATGATCGTCAATGAAATTTCCTCCTGCATCCCAGAGCTGTTCCAGGAGGTTTTTTCGTGGCAGAATGTTCCCCGCGTTTTCTGTCAGAACCTTCAAAAGCTTATATTCATTTGGTGTAACAGGCAGCCGTTCCTTTCCCCTGACTGCAGTCAGCGTCTTAAAGTCAAGAAGAAGGAAGCCGTCGCTCCACTGATTTTTATCTGTGTTCTGTTCCTTCTTCCCCCTGCGGAGCGCAACTTCGACTCTCCGAAGAAGAATGTTCATATTAAAAGGCTTTGTCACATAATCCTCTGCCCCCAGATCAAATCCGTTCAGCACATCTTCCTCCAGATCATTTGCTGTCAGAAAGATCACCGGAAGCTGCGGCTTCTTATTTTTGATCTCCCTGCACAATTCAAATCCATTTCCGTCCGGCAGATTTACATCAAGAAGCACAAGAGCAAATTCTTCATTTTCCAAAAGCTGGACTGCCTTTCTGACTGTATATGCCGCTACAGTCAGATAGCCGCCGGCATCCAGCTCAAAGCACAGGCCTGCGCTTAATGCAAGGTCATCCTCCACTACAAGTATTTTCATTTTTCTGTCCATTCCTTTTTCTTTTTAATATCTGTTTATCAAATTTTATGTCCGTCCGTTATTTACATCAAACCGGAAACAAAGCCTTACCCGGCAGATATAAAGCCTGCCAGATCCAGCTTATTTTTTGTCAGACAAACAAAAGCACTCTCACAAGTCCCAGTATCAAAAGATGTACCGGATAAAACCAGTAAAAAAACCACTTGGAAAAATTCCTGTGTGTTTCTGCCCTTTTGCCGTTATAAAACCGCAGGATACAGATACCTGCCGCAGCCGGTCCTGCCATACTCAGAATCGTACAGAGTATATTAATGTCCATAGAAAATCTTCCAAAGCCGCCCAGGAAGTTGAATGCCCCGAATACCAGAGTTCCTGTCAGGAACGCCCTTTTAAGCTTTCTGTGATCCCTGCCTGCATTCACAAAAAGAATGGTAAACGCAGGCGCAAGAACTGCCCAGTCACAGAACAGAGACAGAAGAATCAGCCCTGCCAGAGCAAGATTTCTGCTTAGAGGATTGATGATCTCTCTCATGGCTTTTATGATCAGAAAACATAAAAACAGCGTAAACAGCATATCCATTCCCGCAAAGCCTATGATTCCTTCCCCTGTCATGGCCAGGCAATAGGGAAGCTCCGAGATCACAGCAAACAAAAGCAGTCTCTGTCCATATTTTTTCGGAGATCTGGTATAAGTCATTCCCTCCACCAGGAAATAACACATCACAGGAGCGGTAAAATACCCCACAGCTGTTAATATCTCAGCCAATACAGTTCCCGGTTCCAGAAAAATAAAGGAAACATGGTTCAAAAGCATGGTGATCATGGCAATATATTTAATCGTGTCCCGGTTCATTCCTCTTTTTTCTGTAAGATTTCTGCTGTCCGTCATTCAGCTTCCCCCAGAAACAGCTCATTTTCTTTTCTTGTTTCAAACAGCTTTGCCATTTTCTTTTCTGCTGCAAAAAGAACCACTTTATTCAGGCTGCGTGCATGTTTCGGACAGACCGCAATACATCGCATACAGGAGATACATTTCTCTTCATCCACCTTCTTTACATTATTCAGGTCAATAGCGCCCACCGGACAGAGCGCCGCGCACCGTCCGCAGGAATTGCATGCTTTTCCCGGCTTCGGAATAAAAGGAATCGTCCCCAGCTCTTTGTAAGGATGATTTCCCGGAACACTGAGCTCTCCTGTTTTTTCCTGATGTTCCAGATATTCTCTGACCCTTTTTCCAAACTCCCGGAGTTCTTTCTGATCTGTTTCATCCGGTCTTCCCGCTGCAAATTTATGCATAATGGAATGTTCTGCAATGGCTGCCACTGCCGCTGCCGGGACAAATCCTGCCTTATCAGCCACATCTTTTAATTCAATCAGCGTGTCCTCATACGCCCTGTTTCCGTAAACGCATACCAGAACCGCCCGGGCCTGATTTCCTTTCATCATTCCAAGCCTTTTTGCAGCCTCCTGAGGAACTCTTCCCCCAAAAGAAGGAACTGCAATAAAACAGATATCCCCGCTTTTAAATACATGTCTGCTGTAATCTTCCTTTTCCGGCAAAAGACTTATCCTTCTTTTTTCGCCGTCCATTGCTTCCGTCAGAAGTTCTGTTACTTTATCGGTTCCCCCTGTGGGGCTGAATGTGATCTCATACACTGCCATCATGGTGTCCTCCTTATTTTTTGTCGAATATTATTATACTGCAAACAAATTCCCCGTTCAATCGGAATCCTGTTGAATTTGACTGTTCACTTTGTATTTTTGTATTTTTAAAAGAACCCGAAAGAAGTTTTGAAATTGCTCTTGACAGAAACTGTCAAACAGTGCTACTTTTTACAGGGAAACGAAAAACAAAAATCTAATGATGAGGTGTGAACACATGCAGAATTTAAAACCGATCAAAGAAGGTAAGGTACGCGAGATCTACGATAACGGCGACAGCCTGATCATGGTTGCAACTGACCGCATCAGCTGCTTTGACGTAATTCTGAACAACGAGGTTACCAAAAAAGGCACTGTCCTTACACAGATGTCTAAATTCTGGTTTGATATGACAGAAGATATTCTGCCAAACCACATGATTTCTGTAGATGTAAAAGATATGCCGGAATTTTTCCAGAATGAAAAATATGACGGAAAATCCATGATGTGCAAAAAGCTGAGCATGCTTCCTATCGAATGTATTGTCCGCGGCTACATTACCGGCAGCGGCTGGGCAAGCTATCAGGAAAACGGCACAGTCTGCGGCATTAAACTGCCGGAGGGCCTGAAAGAATCTGACAAGCTTCCTGAACCAATCTACACACCATCCACAAAAGCTGAGATCGGAGATCATGACGAAAACATCTCCTTTGAGCAGAGCGTTGATCATCTGGAAAAATACTTCCCCGGAAAAGGCCGCGAGCTTGCTGAAAAGCTTCGTGACAACACCATTGCTCTGTACAAAAAATGCGCAGAATACGCACTCAGCAAAGGAATCATCATTGCAGATACAAAATTTGAATTTGGTCTTGACGAAAACGGAAACATGGTGATCGGTGATGAAATGCTTACACCGGACAGCTCCCGTTTCTGGCCTGCTGACGGATATGAACCGGGACACGGTCAGCCTTCCTTTGACAAGCAGTTTGCCCGCGACTGGCTGAAAGAAAATGACGGTCATGACTGGACTCTTCCTCAGGAGATCGTTGACAAGACTATCGACAAATATCTTCAGGCATATGAAATGCTTACAGGCGAAAAACTGAAATAAATCTTCTGACGAAAAAAACACTGTGCAGCAGCTCTTTTACTGAGTGTCTGTACAGTGTTTTTCTTATGCAGGCTTCTCCTGGATCTGTGAAACCTGCTGCATTTTATTTTGTTCTTTTTCCAAGCTCCCAGAAAGCTACCGCGCTAGCAGCTGCCACATTCAGAGAATCCACCTGATGAGCCATGGGAATACGTACTGTATAATCGCAGCCGGCAATAGTACCGGCTGCCAGACCCTCTCCCTCTGTGCCAAGGATCACTGCCAGCTTTTTTTCTGCCTGCAGTTCCGGAGAATCAATACTGACCGAGTCCTCGCAAAGAGCCATGGAAACTGTTTTAAATCCCATACCGGCTAAACAGCCCATCCCCTTTTCCGGCCAGTCCTTTTTTCCAAATCTGGTCCAGGGAATCTGAAACACAGTTCCCATACTGACTCTGGCAGCTCTCCGGTACAGGGGATCGCTGCATCCTGCAGTCAGAAGAACCGCATCCATATTCAGGGCTGCCGCTGACCGGAAGATTGCTCCCACATTTGTGGGATTCACCACATCTTCAAGAATGACAATGCGCTGTGCGTCTGCGCAGATGACTTCCGGAGACAGGAGCTCTTTTCTTTTCATGGCGCACAGCATTCCTCTGGTAAGGGCAAAGCCGGTCAGCTGTGTCAGAATCTCCTGTGGGGCTGTATAAACCGGAATGTCCGGAAATTTTTCTGTAAGCTCTCCCGCCGGACCTTTTAACTCCTTTTTTTCTGCCAGAAAAGAAATCGGGCAGTATCCTGCCTGAATGGCTCTCTCGATCACTCTCGGGCTTTCCGCAATAAAAAGTCCGGGCTTTGGCTCACAGGCTCTTAAAAGCTGTACCTCCGAAAGCCTTGCATAAACGTCCAACTCCGGGCTCTGAAAATCTTTAATCTCTATTATCCTGTTCATAACTATTCCTCTGTATTATTTTTTGTGACCGGGCTTTTTTTACCTTCAGAGTTCTCAGATAAGCCTTTTGTTCCGGCGTGATCCGGTAACTTTCGCAGGATTTCTGAATGGCTTTGTTGTGAGTCCAGTCATCCAGCCTTTTCTCCTCTATATAGGGCAGTGCTTTCTCATACTGCTTTGCAAGAGCTGTGGCAAAATACCAGGCGATCATCATATTCACATAATACTCCTGAGAGCGGATACCTGCTGCAAGCGCCAGGTACTCTTCCCTGAAATCTTCATCCAGAAAATGCTGCATCAGCATCCCGATCCCATAGCGGACCGTATAGGTTTCATCCGATGAAATCCAGCGCCGCACGGATACCAGAAGCTGCTCTTTATGCTTTTTAAATATCTTAGGAGACATCATATCACAGGTAGCCCAGTTATTTATATATGGAAGAAATTTTTCAACTTCCTCCACGCACCTTTCAAAATCCTTTATCTGCTGGATCAGAAAAGCATGAACATTATTTTCCTCAAAATACTTATGAGGCAGGTCATTAAAAAAACTGCTGATGTCCTCTTCCTTTGCCAGTGTTCTGGCATATTTTCGCAGAACCGGAACCCGTATCCCGATCACAGTTTCCTTATCCACAGTGGGCATCAGCTTTGCGTGGAAATCCCGGTAAGGAAGGTCCTGCATTTCCAGAAGCTCTTTTCTTATCTTTTCTGTCAGATGTTTCTCCATAATCTCCCTCTTTCTGTACTTTCCTGAGGCTGCAGATTTTTCTGCTGCGTCTGCTCATGTTCCGAAAAATGGCATAATTCAGAACTCTTAAATATCCGGTTATAAATTTTCTCTGGATTCATCCTGTTTTTTTGTCCGGAGCATGAAATGTTTTTATCATACCATGGATATAAAACTCAATGTTCGCATTGCTCAGCCTTGTTCAATCTCCAGGCTTATCCTCTCTCTGGATTTTTTGTCCCGGATTCATTAAGTGTTCCTATTATACCATGTTCTTTCTCCTGCTCAAAGTATTTTGCATCAGAAAAGGCAGATATAAAAGCAGGAACAGTCTCGTCCCACTCCTATATCTGCCGTCACAGAGACGTATCAGTTTCTCTTATGTTTCTGGGCTTTAAAAAAGCTCTTTGTTTCCTTTACCACTACGCCGCTTAAAGCAAACATGGCGATCATATTCGGGATTGCCATCAGACCATTGAAGATATCCGCAATGGTCCATACCGCGCTTACCGTCATATAAGGGCCGATAAATACGGCAAAAATATAAAGCCAGCGATATGCAAGGATTGTTTTTCTGTTTCCCTTTGTAAGATATTCCAGGCATCGTTCACTGTAATAATCCCATCCCAGAATCGTAGTAAACGCAAAGAATACCAGACACACCATCAGTACAAAAGAAGCCACCTGCGGGTGAATGGGAAGTCCATGCTGAAATGCATAGGTAGTTACCTGTACGCCTTCCAGACCTTCTACCTGCCAGGCTCCTGTCAGCACAATGGAAAGTCCTGTCATTGTGCAGATCACAATGGTATCAATAAAAGTACCTGTCATACTTACAAGTCCCTGACGCACCGGCTCTTTTGTCTGCGCAGCCGCCGCCGCGATAGGAGCGCTTCCAAGTCCCGCCTCATTAGAAAAAATACCTCTGGCAACACCCTTCTGCATTGCCACGATCATACTTCCGACAACGCCTCCTGTTACCGCTGCCGGATTAAAAGCGCCGTTTACCACTGTCACAACTGCTGCCGGAACTTCTCTGATATGAAATAAAATCAAAGCAATACTGAATCCAAAATAAATAACTGCCATAAAGGGTACAATAATCTGGCTGACTGTAGCAATCCTCTGAAGTCCGCCGATCAGAATCGCAGCCACACAAAATGCCAGAATCAGTGAAGAAATCACAACTGCCCAGGAATACTCGCCCAGAAACGGAATGGTGACGCAGTTTGCTTTTTCCGGATCAAAAAAGTTCTGGATCGCACTGGAAATACCATTTACCTGACTGAAGGTTCCTATTCCGAAAAGGCCTACACATACACCGAAAAATGCAAACATCTTTCCAAGCCATTTCCATTTGGCACCCATTCCCCGTTCAATATAGTAAAAAGGGCCGCCAAGACTGTGGCCGTCTGCCGCCACAACCCGGTATTTTACTGCCAGAAGTCCTTCTGCGTATTTGGTTGCCATTCCAAAAAAAGCAGCCAGAATCATCCAGAAAAGAGCTCCCGGTCCTCCTGTGCACACTGCGGTTGCCACTCCTACAATATTTCCTGTTCCGATGGTCGCGCTCAGGGCTGTGCAAAGAGCCGCAAAGCTGGATATTTCACCGCTGCCGCCCTCTTCATTTTTGAACATCCATTTTAACGCCAGAGGCAGGCGCCGGATCTGAAGAAGGCCCAGGCGAACCGTAAGAAGAACACCGCCCGACATGATCAGGATCATCAGAGGTACGCCCCAGACAAAATCATCTACAGCTACAAGGATTTGATTCATCATACTCCACATGGTAAAAAATGCTCCTTCTGTATAAAATTTTACAGCCTTGGGATTAAAATTAAGATCATTTCTGAAAAGAGATAAAAGACATATAGAAAAATGTTCTGCTTTTAGATAGCATACTCTGTCCTTTTGCCTGAGAGATTCAAGACGTCTTCTGCGTCATTTGCACCTTCGGCCTCTGTTTTAGAAACAGATGTCTCCAGAGAAACGATCCATCTGCAGTTTCTGCCCGAAATACGGGTACCTGAGAGTTTTACTCCTTCGGCGGGCCAAAAGCCTCTTTCCTGCAGACTTCATCTCGTTATTGCTGTTGCTGCGCTATAGTATAACGTTAATCTTTTGATTCGTCAATAGTTTTTTTATTTTATATTCCTTCGCAATGTGATTTCCGCTTAACATTCTGCTGCTGTATTCTCACTCTGAACCTTTTCTTTTTTTCTGTCAAAGCTGGCAAAGAATCCTGCGATCAGAGTTCCTGAAATCGAATGCCATACACAGGATACGGCACAGATCACAGCTGACTGCGGAGCGCTTGCAAACTGCGCTGTTGTAGTAGCAAGATTGGTAGCAAGACCTGCATTCTGCATTCCCACTTCAATAGAAATCGTTCTCTTTTTGGAGGTATTCATTCCGGTAAGCTTACCTGCTCCATATCCCAGAAGATATCCCAGACCATTGTGAAGAAGAACTGCCACAAAAATCACCACACCGGAGGTAAAGAAGTTGGAGCCCTGAGAAGAAATAACTCCGCCTACCACGCAGGCAAGTCCCAGAACGGCAACGCCGGGCATTACCTTCTGAATCTCCTGAAAAGCTTTTTTCTTTCCAAGGAAACGATTTAACAGAAATCCCAGTCCCACCGGAAGAATCACAGTTTCAATAATGGAAACAAACATGGGAAGACCTTCTACGTTGATCTTTGTTCCGCTTGCAAGAAAAGAAACAAGAAGAGGAGTCATAATCGGGGATAACAGTGTGGATACAGTTGTCATTCCTACAGAAAATGCCACATCTCCTCCGCAGAGATAGGACATAATGTTGGAGGAAACACCACCCGGGCAGCAGCCTACCAGGATCAGCCCCAGAGCGATGGCATCCGGAAGCTGCAGTACTCTGCTGATCCCAAAAGCAAGAAACGGCATGATCAGATACTGCGCTGCCGCACCGATACAGATATCAAGAGGACGCTGCGCCAGGATCTTAAAATCCTCTGCTGTCAGTGTCAGACCCATGCTGAACATGATAATACCGATAATCATAGACTGACTGGTAAACTTATTTCCAACCATATCTGTAAATAGCTGATAATTGACCCAGCCCATCAGCTGCGGAACCAGAAAAGTAACTACTGCGATTGCAATCACTACCGCAGAAGTATAATCTGATAAAAATTTGCCTGCTTTTTGTAACGTTTTCATAATGCTTCCTCCATTCTTTGCGCATGCACCAAAAAATCCCCTCCGGCTACTGCCGGAAGGGACGAATAGAATCCGCGGTACCACCCTGTTTCTGCATTGACTGCAGCTCTCACGTACTTTCATACGTTTTCCCTGTAACGGGGGATTCCGGCATGACTTACTGTTGTTTCAGTCAGCTCCTTCGAGATGATATCCATCCTCCCTGGTATATCTGCTTTCACCGAACGCAGACTCTCTGAAATACCATTACGGAACACAGACTTGTTCTCTTCATTGGATTTTGGTGCTTTATCACATTAATTTATTGTTATGATAGATATTATAATCCTATTTTTCCAAAAGTCAAGAACTTTTTATTTTTATTACTTCTGTGGCAATCATATTCCGGAATGCCCGGTCATGCTCAACAAAAATCATTGTAGGCGAAAAAGCCTTGATCAGCTGCTCTATCTGCATTCGTGCATAAACATCTAAGTAATTCAGGGGCTCATCCCATATATACAGATGCGCCGGCTCACAAAGGCTTTTTGCAATCAGTACTTTTTTCTTCTGACCGCTGGAAAAATTACAGATATCTTTGTCAAACTGATTTCTCTCCAGCCCGATTTTCCGGAGAACTGCTTTAAAAAGACTTTCCTCTATCCCATTATCAGCAGCAAAGGAGCTTAAACAGCCGCTTAAATGTGACGTATCCTGAGGTACATAGGAAATGATAAGTCCGGAACCAGTTGCAAACCTGCCTGTATACTCAATATCCATACCTGTGACTAGCTTCAGAATGCTGCTCTTTCCACTGCCGTTTTTACCTTCAAGTACAACCTGAGCTCCCTGATGCACATCAAATGAAACCGGCTCACATATGGTCTTTCCCCCATAACAGATCTGAACTTCAGACAGTGATGCCAGCACCTCTCTCTGGTAACGCAGAGGGGATATTTTAAGCTCTTCAGCTGTTTCAACATTTTTAAGAAGTCTGGATTTTTCCTCTATCGCCTGTTTCTGTCTGGCCTCTGCCTGCTTTGACCGCTTCATCATTTTTGCAGCCTTATGACCGACATAGCCTCTGTCTGCTTTTAATCCTGAAGATTGAACACCAAATTTTCCCGTCTCTGCCTGGGCTGACCATGCTGAGATCTGCTTTGCCGTCTGACGCAGCCGTCTGATTTCCTTCTGCAGATTTTCATTCCGGGCAGCTTCAAAGTCCTGCTGCCTTTCAAAATTCTCCATCCACGATGAAAAGTTTCCACTTTGCACCTGGATATCTGTTTTATTTAAAGATAATATATGATCCACACAATTATCCAGAAAAAATCTGTCATGGGATACTAGGATAAACCCTTTTTTTCTTTTCAGATATGAAGCTATCAGTTCTCTGGCTTCCACATCCAGATGATCTGTCGGCTCATCAATCAGTAAGAAATGCCCCTCATTCAAAAAAAGAGCTGCAAGCAGGACTTTCGTCTGCTCTCCATGAGAAAGCGTTTCAAAGGATCTCCACAACACACCGGGATCTACTTTCAGACAGGATAATTCTCTCATAATCTCCCACTCTTCTGCCTGAGGGCATACCTCCTGCAATATACTTTTTGTCAGATCCTTTTTCTCTGCAATGGAATATGGGAAATAATCAAACTGTACGGATGACTGGATTCTTCCTCTATATGGATACTTTCCCTGAAGAAGCTTCAAAAATGTAGTTTTTCCTCTTCCGTTTCTGCCTACAAACCCTAATTTCCAGTCTGTATCTATCTGAAAATTCACATTTTCAAAAATATTATCACTGGATGAGGGATATGAAAATGTAAGATTTTCAACCCTGATCATTGACATTACAACCGCCTCCCCGCTGTTATTTTTTATAAATAAAAAGCTGCAAGAAAGTTATTTTCTGCAGCCTGTAACAGCATAATTACACCATCTCCGAAAAGACAGCTGTAAACAATATAATAAGGAAACAGATTGATTACTTTCTTGCAATAAACGCAATAATGCCGTGAATACCGGCACTGCTGCATATTCTGTTTTATCTGCAAGAAAAAATAATCATCCTTCCACCTCTTTCTTTTTATGATAAGTTACTATAACATAAATCCGCCAGGTCTGCAATCTCTAAAAATCACTTTTTTCCTATACTAAAATGAAATTTTGTTTTCTATTTTCCGTTGTTTTCCTGTATTTCCAAAAAGACAATTTTATGGTACACTTAATTCAAAAAAGGAGATTTTTATGGAACATTATACTTTACCGCATCAACACAGCCTATGGCACAACTTATGGATCACATACCTGACTCTGAGAATTTCGAGACTACTGCCAATATATTCAAACAACTGAGCGAGCCTACCAGGATTCATATTTTCTGGATTTTATGCCATTGCGAGGAATGTGTAATTAATTAAAGATTACCGTTTACAGATTGCCACGAAAATGTTATCAGAAACTTCTGAAAATATTTCCGAAATTTCCTCGCAAATCGGTTATGAATGTCCCGGCAAGTTTGCAGAAACCTTTCGCAAATATACCCGGCTTCTCCCAAAACTATCATACACAATATAAAATAACAGACAAAAAAGAGGTAACATCATGAAACATCATGTATCGAAAAGCTCAGAAGAAATATTAGAAAGAAGAATCCTGCTTCTTTCCTTTTTTTCCGGAGTTGCTTTTGTCATTGCCGAACTGCTTTATGCAATTTACAGTCATTCACAATCTACTCTTATGGATGCTCTATACGATGCTGCTGAGCTGATTTTTATTATCTTACTCCTGTTTTTAACTCCTTTATTTCATCGTCCTATTTCAGAAAAGCATCCTTACGGCTTCTTTCAATTAGAATCATTTTTTATTCTGATTAAAAATATTATGCTGATCTCTGTTACACTAAGCGTTTTAACAAGTGTTATTGAAAAATTGCTCTCTGGGGGCAGTCAGATTAATAAGGGACAGGTTTCTCTCTTTCAGCTTATACTTGGCTCCATTAGCTTTTTCATTTTACTCATCATGAAATTCATGAGCCGGAAAGTTTCATCTCCCACTGTCAAAGCTGAAATATTAGGGTGGAAACTTGATGTTGCATACAGTCTCGGTATGTCCTTTGCTTTTTTTATTGCCGTTAAGTTTCAAAACACCCCATTGGCATTTCTGTCACCTTATTTTGATCAGATTATTGCAATCCTGATTATGCTGTTTATGCTTCCGGAAACTGTCCGTATGCTGACAAAAACCTTTCGGGAATTATTTCTTTTTTCTCCCGATCAGGAAACTGTTGACATGATAAAAAAAATATCAGGTGAGATTTTAGAAGACTATTCTTTTGTCCCTGTTTTCTATGATATCGCCCGAACCGGAAGAAAGCTGTGGGTTTCTATCTATTTCCGTGTTATCACTGATACCGTATCTGTAAGGGATGTTCAGGATGCAGACAACCGTTTAAACGAAAAAATTTCACAAAGCATTCCAGATGCGTTCTGCGAAATTATTCTTGATAATCATAACTAAATTGCATATATCTTCTGGCCAGATAAAAGCCAGAGCAAAAGAGAGGTTTCTTATTCTCCTTTGCTCTGGTGATTTTTTCTCTTATAATTTATGAACTCTAAGGATACAAATTGCATTTAAGATCGCGATGATCATAGTGCCTGCATCTGCAAAGAACTGTTTCTGTTGCGGCAGCTATGCGGAACAGCTATAATGTGAGTATAAAAAGCAGAAAATAAAGGGAGATCTGACCAAAAATGATCAGAAAAGCAACGAAAGAAGATGCATCAAGATTAGCGCAAATACAAATATATGCGAAACGTTACTCCTACCGCTCCATATTTCAAAATGATGAAGTTTCATTTAATGAAATGCAGGTATTAAAACTTGCACTGTTTTATCAGGATCACCCGGATTCCATTGATAATATCTATGTTTTTGACGATGGTATTGTAAAAGGTATGATGAAATGGAACTGTGAAAGCTCAGAAACATGGGAATTAAAAGAGCTGTACGTAGATCCGTTTTTCCAGAGAGAGGGCATCGGAACATCGCTTATAAAAAATTTTACTGAATCTGCAAAACGACGAAACGCATATGAAGCCTTTCTTTGGGTATTGGAAGAAAACTCTTCCGCTATCAGCTTCTATGAGAAACAGGGATATATGAATACTTTAACAGTCTTGCCTATCCATACGTTGGCGTCACAGTAAATGTAGATATTACGGCTCTTCTGGCATTTATCAGAGCAAAAAAGCTTCCGTTTTTTCTGACAATTTGCTATTGTGTTTCCAGAGCCGCCAATCAGGTATCAGAATTTAAACAAAGGATTCTTAATAACCAGATTGTAGAATATGATTATTGCCTGACCTCTCATACAGTAGCGCTAAGTGATGGAACATATTGCTACTGTGACCTTGACAGTAATCTCTCTTTTGATGATTATATTAGTTATGCTGCAAAGGAACAGGAAAAGGCGAAACAACAGAATTCCATTAATGAAGAAGAGGACGACATTTTAGGTAAGATTTTTATATCTACTATCCCATGGATATCATATACTGCTCTTATTAACCCTACCCCAGTTCCCGCAGACAGTAATCCCAGGATTACATGGGGAAAATACTTTATGCAGAATAATAAAGTTCTTCTCCCCATATCAGTACTATGCCATCACGCACTGATCGATGGATTACATATTTCTAAATTTTACGAATTTCTTGATAAAGAAATCATTACGATTATACGGTAAATTATAAATAAATATTTGTATATGCAACGCAGCTAATCTCAGATTAACTGCGTTGTTTGCAGTATTATTTTGCTAACCTTTCATCAAAATACGTCAGACTGCAGCCCCTTAAAGTGTTCGTATTGTTTCTATAATGTTCTGTTTTTTTAATGTATTCAAAGAAACCTTCACCGTACCCCAGATCACTCCAAAAGAAACTGCAATCGCGATCAGAATGGCTCCCCAGGGCATATGAAAGGAAATCGGGAAAACCATTTTTACACAGTATCCCATGATCAGAACAAGAAGAATTCCCACCGGAAGTCCTGTAACCAGCGCCTTTCCGGAACAGAGAACACTTTCTATATTCAGCATTTTCTCCAGTGACTCTGAAGTAATCCCCACACTTTTCAGCACTGCCAGCTCTCTTGCTCTTGTCCTGATCTGGAAGCTGACTGCACTGATCACATTCAAAATTCCGACCAGTCCCAGCAGGAATACAAACGCATAAATAAAAAATGCTGCCAGCACAATGGCAATATTCATAAATTTTGAATAGTCCTCAGCGCCATATACCCGGCTGACATATCCGGCTTCTCCGTAATCCATGCCATTCTGCGGAAAATAAGATTCCAGAACCTGTCTGGCATACTCCATATATCCGTTTTCATTCTCCGGCGTAGTCATCCAGGTATATCCCCTTACTTCCCCTTTTGGAACAACAATACGAACCGGATTTGTATTCGGGTACAGAAGCCGTTCCGGAATCTCCTCCAGGCTTAAAACAGCAGCAATTTCTATTTCCTGGCTGCTGCCATCCGCTTTTTCCAGTTTCAGAGAAGTAGTGGATGACGGCAGAGGCTGAACATGTTTTTCTGTTCCGTGATCATTATACTTATAATCATTCAGAAGCAAAATTCCGCCGTACTCCACGCCTGCCTGTTGACACAGCTCTCTGTAATGCTTTTCATCCAGTATGATTCTCTCCACATCCAGAAGTAGTTCTCCATTCTCCTCTGTAATTTCTTTTTCCAGAGCCTTCTGCACCTCCGGAGTCAGCTCCTCAGAGCTTAAAGGAGTATCGTAAGTTGCATAATCCGCGCCACTTCCATATACCTCTGTTCCTTCATATTCTGAAAGCTCTGACAGGATTTCCTCTGCAAGCTCTGAGCTGATCGTCTGTGCATGTTCCTCTACTCGACCTGTTTTCGGATTGGTAGTATACTTACGATTTGCAGAATAGTCAGCCACCACAGAATATCCGTAGTCAAACGTCATATATTCCTGCACCCCGTCCGCGATCTCCTTGAGACCACTCATGGAAACAAATAAGATCATGCTGACAGACAAAGCCATAACCGCAGATTTCATCTGTTTTCGATTGGATGCAACATTCTTACGGGCAAGCTGATATTCAATGCTTCTTTTTCCGTTAATCTGTGCTTTTGCATGGACATTCAGATTCCCTTTGATTTCCCCGCCGTTTCTGAGACAGTCAAGGGCTGATACTTTCATGGCCTTTTTTGCCGGGATCATGGCTGCCACAAAGACCGTAATACCAGAGATCAGAACAGATACCAGAAGAGCTGCCGGAGAAAAAACAAAGGACAGGCTGAAATTCACCTGCTTGATCATTATTCTTACCAGAGTATTCATCTCTTCCATAAACTGATTTGAAATTCCGATTCCCACAAAGCTGAGAAGATATCCCAGCACAACACCCAGAGGAATTGCCACAATGCACAGAAGCACACATTCATACATTATGGTTTTATACACCTGCTCCTTTGTAGCTCCCACACATTTCAGTGTGCCAAACTGAGCCACCCTCTCATTGGCGCTCATTCGAAAAGCATTGGAGATCACGATCACAGCCATTGCAATGATCAAAGCCCCCAAAATCGCTGCCGGGATCAGCAGAAGCAGGGTATAGGCGCTTCCAAACTCTCCATAATCCTCCCCCAGAAATCCCTGAACCATAGTGTTTCCGCTTACTGCAAAATTGATCACTGCCGTGAGAAGAGCTGTGGATAAGCTGATCGCAGCAATGGTGATCGCAGTTCTGGATTTTTTTCGTTTGATCTGGCTGCAGGCCAGTGTGCACAGAATATTCATCCCCGGATCACCTCATCTCTGATGATTCTTCCATCACTGATCGTAAGGATCCGGTTTGCCTGCAGCGCAATATTTTCATCGTGAGTGATCAGTATCAGCGTCTGGCCGGATTTTCGGTTGGCAGCCATAAGAAGCTCTATCACTTCCCTTCCGGATCTGCTGTCAAGATTTCCTGTAGGCTCATCGGCAAGAATAAAAGCCGGATCATTAATAAGAGCTCTTCCAACCGATACCCTCTGCTGCTGACCGCCGGAAAGCTGTCCCGGAAGGTGCTTTCTCCTGTTGGATAATCCTGTCATTTCCACAATTCGCTCCAGCTTCCCTGCATCCGGCTTTCTCTGGTCCAGAAGACAGGGCAGCATAATATTCTCATCTACTGTCAGATTTGGGATGAGATTATAGAACTGATACACAATACCAATATTTCTGCGCCTGAAAATAGCCATTTCACTTTCATTCATGTCAAAAATCTTTTTTCCGTCAATCACAACGCTTCCGGAGGTAGGACGGTCAATTCCTCCGATCAGATTCATAAGGGTGGATTTTCCCGATCCTGACGCTCCAACAATGGCAACAAATTCACCTTTTTTAACTTGAAAGCTCACATGGTCAAGAGCAATCACCTGATTTTCTCCGCTGCCGTAAATTTTTGTCAGCTCTTTTACTTCCAAAACTTCCATATATTACCTCTTTTCTCATTTTTCCGGCCACAGCTTTTATCTGGCCTCTTTGATATTCATGATAAATAAGAAAAGTGACTCTTCCGTGACTATTTATAAAATTTCATCACAAATGTGGTACCTTCTTTTTCCATACCGGGCTGCACTTCGATTTCCCCATTTTGAGCCCGCATAATGGAAAGAGCCAGAGGCAGCCCGATTCCATATCCGTTTTCTTTATGAGTGCCCTCGAACCGTCGGAACAGACCTGCAAGCTGATCTTTTTTCAGCCCCTTTCCCTGATCTGTAACAGATATCCAGCGATAAATGGGATTTTCTCCTGAGTCCACCAGAATTTCACTGTTTTCCTGTGAACACTCTGAAGCGTTTTTTAAAAGATTGATAAGAGCCTCTGTCGTCCATTTCCTGTCACAGACAAGCGGTATATCTTCCTTTAGCCTCACAGTCTGATTTCGGATATCCAGCATAATTTCTATGGATTCCATCGCAAGGTCCAGAAGCTCCCCTGCCTGTACCTTATCCTTATGAAAATTTACATTCATAGAATCAATTTTTGCCATTTTAAGCAGCGCTGTTACCAGCCACTCCATATGCCGTACTTCTTTTTTGATGCAAAAAAGAAATTCTTTCTGCTTGTCCTTTGGGGCATCCTCCATAAGCTCAGTCATAAGCAAAATGGAGGAAACCGGTGTTTTCAGCTGATGGGAAATATCAGATAAATATTCTGACAGATGTTCTTTTTCTTCTACCGCGGCGCTTCTCTGCTCCCTCTCCAGGTTCATCAATGTATAAATATCATTTTTAAAAATACTCCAGGGACCTTCCTTCTCATCCCTTGGATCAAAGCTTTCTCCCTCAATGGCTTTCTGGATTCCCTCTGAAAGTTCCAGAATTTCCTTTTTACTGATCCACACGATATCCGATCCCCCTGACTGTTGAAATCTGAACAGCATCCCCCAGCTTTTTCCGCAAGCGCTTTACATATACGGTCAGGGTGTTATCCTCCACAAAATCACCGCTGATATCCCAGATCCGCTCCAAAAGCTGCTCCCGTGTAAGGAGAATTGACTGATTTTCCGCAAAAATAAGCAGCAGGCGGTATTCTAGCGCTGTCAGTGAAATCTGCTGATCTTTTACAAACACCTTTCCTGCATTTGCATCGATCACCGCTTCCCCGATCCTCATAACCTGCTGTTCCTCTGTTTTTATATTCAATGTCCTTTTGATCCGGACCATCAGTTCCCTCATGCGAAAAGGTTTTGTAATGTAATCGGCTGCGCCGTCTTCCAGCGTCCGGACAATTTCATCCTCATCATCCACCACAGTCAGATAAATCACCTGGGTCTGTTCTGCCAGAAGCTTCTGTCCGATCTCTTTCCCCAGCCCGTCCGGAAGCTGCATATCAAGAAGAGCAAGATCAAAATGAACTGTCTTTATTTCTTCAAAGGCCTGGGAAATTTTTCTGCACAGAGTTACAAGATATCCCTCTTTTTCCAAGGCATAACTCAGACCTGCCGCAATAGAAGAATCATCCTCCACCATCAGTATTTTATAAGCCATAATTCTGTCACCTCTGTTATCTTAATGGTTTTCCATATGCTTCTCCTGCCTCCATTCTGAAGCAATACCGTCATCTGCCCGGTATTCATCCATAAAGGCAATGTTCTGCTGTGATTACTTTAACACAGATCTTTAACCCCAACAACTACCTATCTTTTTTGTCCCTTCTAATTGTCACTGAACCTTTTTTGTGCTATGATAATTCCAGATTGTTTCTTCATCTGTTCACAGCGGTGCAATACTGTCCTGCGAACAGAATTTACATCTCAGAAAGGACTGAAAAACATGAGCGATTACAGACTTGAAACCAAATGCCTCCATGCAGGCTACACTCCTTCCAAGGGAGAACCATGTGCGCTTCCGATTTATCAGAGCACCACTTTTAAATACGATACTACAGATGAAATGGGCCAGCTTTTTGACCTGAAAGCCGAGGGCTATTTCTATACCCGCCTTCAGAATCCTACCAACGATGCTGTTGCTGCGAAAATCGCAGAACTGGAAGGCGGTGTTGCGGCGCTTCTCACTTCTTCCGGACAGGCTGCAAACTTTTATGCGGTTTTTAATATCTGCGAGGCCGGAGATCACGTGGTAGCTGCCTCCACCATCTACGGCGGAACCTTTAATCTTCTTGCTGTTACCTTCAAAAAACTGGGCATTGACTGTACCTTTGTGGACACAGACGCATCTGCGGAGGAAATTGCGGATGCTTTCCGTCCTAACACCAAGGCTCTTTTTGCGGAAACCATTGCCAACCCGGCCCTTGTAGTTCTGGATATCGAAAAATTTGCCAGTGTTGCTCACCAGCACGGAGTTCCCCTTATTGTTGACAATACCTTTGCCACCCCCATCAACTGCCGTCCCTTTGAATGGGGCGCTGATATCATCACCCACTCCACCACAAAATATATGGATGGTCACGGACTTCAGGTAGGAGGTGCGATCATTGACAGCGGAAACTTTGACTGGGAAGCCTACGGTGACAAATACCACGGTCTTACCCAGCCGGACGAGTCTTATCACGGAGTTGTGTACACAAAGCAGTTTGGAAAAAAAGCCTATATCACCAAAGCAACCTCTCAGCTTATGAGAGATCTTGGTTCCATCCCTTCTCCTAATAACTGCTTCCTTCTGAATATCGGACTGGAAACACTTCCTCTCCGTATGGAGCGCCACTGCAGCAATGCACAGAAAACAGCAGAATTCCTTGCGTCACATGAAAAGGTTTCCAAGGTTATTTATCCCGGACTTCCGGGAGACAAATACCATGCCCTTGCAGAAAAATATCTGCCAAACGGCTCCTGCGGTGTGATCTCCTTCGAGCTGGAAGGCGGACGCGAGGCAGCAGTCCGTTTCATGGACAGCCTGGAACTTGCCAATATCTGTACTCATGTTGCTGCCTCCAAGACTATGGTTCTTCATCCTGCAAGCCACACTCACCGTCAGATGAATGATGAACAGCTGCGGGAGGCCGGTGTTTCTCCGGGAATGATCCGACTGTCTGTGGGAATTGAACATATTGATGATATTCTTGCTGATCTTGAAAAAGCTCTGAAAAACGCCTGAATAGTCATATAATACTTTTCCAAAATACATAAAAAGAGACTGATAAGCAATGTTTCCATCATAAGAACACTGTTTATCAGTCTTTTTGTTTCCGGAAAAGAGCTTCAGAATCTCTGCTCAGCTCAGATTATTTTTTTACAGATTTCCTTCCACTCCTACGAGAACGCCTCCGCTCTCTGCATAATAGCTGCAAAGTCCTCTGGCTTCATATACAAGGATCTCTGCCTGAGGAAAGCGCTCCAGAACCAAATCTCTGATCTTTTCTGCAAGAGAAAGATTATCTACATGGCTGATCCGTATTTTGCCTTTTCGAAATCCTGTCTTCGTAATCTCGTTTAAAAATTCTTCCACTACCTTTTTTCTTCCTCTGCATTTTGCAGAAGGCTCCAGGGTTCCCTCCTGGCTGGCTGTTCCAAAAACACTGATTCCCAGTACCCCTGCGGCTGCGGCAACCACTTTGCTCACTCTTCCATTCTGCGCAAGATTATGTAAAGATTTCAGTGCAAAAAACAGTCTGGTTCTTTTCATATATTCGCATCCCAGCCGTACCACGTCTTCAAACGTTTTTCCCTCTTTGTCCAACTCCGTCAATTTTTCCATAAGAAGTCTCAGCTCCGGTCCTGCGCTCAGTGTATCAAAAACATGGATCCTGGCTTCCGGATGTGACTGCTGATACATCTCCTTTGCCACCAGCGCTGAATTATAAGTTCCGGAAAGAGTACTTGTCATTGTTCCCACATAAATAACATCAGCCCCTTCAAATGCCTTCAGCCAGCTTTCCACCCCGGGACAGGCCGTGCATGATTTTCCCTTATAGCCTGCCAGATCCTCCGTCATGCCCTTTACATCTAAATTTTCATTATCCACATAGTCTTTCACATCTGTGGAAATTGTAAGCGGAACCGCTACAAAATCCACGCCTTCCATCTGAAGCATATCACTGCAGGAATCCGCAATAAATCTTGTCATTGTACCATTTCTCCTGATTCTGTATTTTTGTCAATACCTGTCATTGTATTCTATCTCGGTACATGATACAATTTACAAAATGTTTCTTTCTGTAAGGAAATCATCGGATAAACTATAAATAAACAAATTTAAAAGCTTGCCCAAAGACATCTTCTGTCTTGTATACGTACACAGGGATATTTTTCTGTCCGTGTGCTGCGGATATTGTTGTACAAAAATCTGTATTTACTTTTTATAAGCATAAATGAACAAATTTGAAAAAAAGCACAAAATCATCACAAGTTTATCTTTATAGGATACACATATAAAGCTTGATATTTCTTTTATGTCCATATATTATAGATTCTATTGTGCAAAATTCGATATCTGCTCATTTATAATTTTATAGAAACAGGCATAATACGAGGAAATTATATGAAAAATACTGCTTGCTCCGGAAACGGATACAAAACCGCTCAAAAAACAGAACGCTCTCTTTTTACCCGGATGTGTATTGGAGAAGCCATTATTGAGCTTATGCAGGACAAAGGGATGAACGGTGTAAATGTTTCTGCAATTGCGAAAAGATCCGGAGTGTCCCGCATGACATTTTATTATTACTACGATTCTGTTCAGGAAGCGCTTACTGATTATATGAAAGAAATCGTTGCAGACTATTTAAAGGCACGAAAAAATACTCCCGGGCTTGGAAATTACCAGGAGTATTCTCATGTTGTTTTTTCGCTTAAATTCTTTGATCAGTACAAAACCTTTTTTCTGACTATGACACAAAACGGGCTTCATTCTATTCTCATGGACGGAATCAATGAATTTATGCTTTCCTATCTGCCAAAAGAAACTGTTCAGTCTTTATATGATATTTATTACTATGCAGGCGGTCTGCTGAACACCTTCCTGAAGTGGGAAGAAAACGGCCAGAAGGAAAGCGCAGAAGAAGTTGCCAGAATCATCTGCCAGCATACCCGGGTCTAGGCTGAAATGTGCCCGGATTCTTTACTGTCAGAGCATGGAAAAGAAACTGCATTCTGTATTTACTGGATCAGGTATACATCCGTATAATAGACACCCTTTGCCTCGCCTTCCTCATGGGTTGCCACATAAATATCAATACAGTTTGTCTTAATGGCGCCTCCACAGTCCTCTGCCACATATACCTGTCCGTTTATCACTACCTGACTGCCATAAGGGATCTGGGACGGGTCTACTGCTATTGTGTGGTTGGTAGTTGCGGTTACACCTGTAGACGTGATTCCATTGGCCCACGGACCGCAACAGATGCTGCATGGACAGTAATGTGTGATGCGGAAAGTTCCCAGTGGTTTCAGGTTCGCATCTGAGGATGCTGCAACCGGAGTTCCCACCTGTACTCCATTGACTTCACTGACACTTCCGCCTGCCTCCACTGCTTCTGCAAAAACACCTTCTCCGCTGCTTTCTGAAAGAGTTCCTGCATCCAGCTTTTTATCAATTCCGGCATCTGCCGTCTGTACCGTTTCCGGAAGATCCAGAGCGCTGGTAGGGATATACCCGGTCTGCTCCGCTCCGTTTTCGTCCACATAGGAAATTCTGCTCCACACTTCATTTACGGTTCCTGTGCGCTTTACCTGATCAAGCTCCAGCACTTCTCCCACTACTTCTCCGTCTTTTCTCCCCGGATAATCAAGAATACTGCTGTCTGCTTTTACCTCTACCTGATCGTTCTCCGGCTGAATCTGAATATCAGCACTGAGCATCTGATTCTGTATGTAACCGATCACCTTATTCCCGTTTTTTTCCACAGAAACTTTACTCCAGTTATTGTCGCACACAGCGCTTCTGGAAACTTCATCCCCAAGGCCGACCTCTGCAAGAGCCTCTCCTTCATCACCGGGTACTGACCGGAGGGCTGCTGCCTTGGCTGTCACATAAAGTATGTCGCTGCACGCTGCGACTTTTACAGAATTGCCCTGTCCATCGTCTGTCTCAAAAGTCTGTATGGTTTTATTTTCTTTCTGTTCTTCCTGCGTCACTGTCTGATAATCTGCCACATCCGCATAAACAGCAGTTCCCCTGAAAACCAAAACCGCTGATAACAGCAGAAGCCAGAATCTGTTTTTCATACTTTTCACCTTTTCTTTCCGGCTGCCCTGTTAAAAACTACATATTTTTACCGGCACAGCCTGTCTGTCACCTCTATGTTGTTTTATCATATCTCATTGTCTGTAAATGACCAAATATCAAGTTTCACACAGTGAAATCCGTAATATACGGACAAAAAAGAATTTTTTGCCTCTATATTTGCCTCTCAGAAAGACAAATCAGCGAGGATTTTACTGCTTTTTAAATTTGCTCATTGATAGTTAAAAGGATAAGCCCGGTGTATGTTTTTATATGACCCACCAGTCTTTTCATTCTGCAATAGCTTACAAATCAGTATACATAAAAAATCTCTTAACTTTATATATTCATTGATGATTCAGATCTGAGTGCGATACTTCCTCCAAATCATACCATAGACCTTTGCTATTTTCAATTTTCTATGTGGTGTTCACCAATTTTTAAGACTTTCATAATAATTCTTTTCTTTTCAAAACAGGGTTTTCCCGATACAATAATGCTATGAATACATCAGATAAAGAAACTTTAAAAATACAACAGAACAGATTGCCTGCAAGGCAGAAAGAAAGCAGCTCTGTCTCCTCAGACAACGTATCTTCTGCAAGATCCCAAAACAGAGTCTCCAATAACAAAGCCTCTATTGCCAGTAAAAAAAGCGCTTCTGTTAAAAATCCCGGAGCTTCGCGCCGCCAGAAAACAGACTCCAGCTCCCACCGGGAGCTTCGCGCACGCCGCAGAAAGCGCTTGAGACAAAAACAGGTACGAAAGCAGAAACTGTTTCTTGCCGCGGCATTGATCATTCTTCTGCTTGCTGTTACAGGCGGGATGATACGGTTCCGGCAGCAGCCGTCAGAGATACTTACTATTAACTCTGCCTGTGAAGCCTACCGTCAGGATGTGGAGACTATTGCCGCAGAATACGGAATGTCTGATTATACAGATCTGATTCTTGCTCTGATGATGCAGGAAAGCTCCGGCTGCGGTCCTGACGTTCTTCAGTCCTCTGAGGGCGCGTACAATAAAAAATACCCCCAGGTTCCAAATGGGATCACCGATACTTCCTACTCCATTGAATGTGGAATCCAGGAACTGAAATATGCAATGGAAAAAGCAGGCGTATCCAGCCCCACTGATATGGACAGAATCCGCCTTGCCCTTCAGGCTTATAATTTCGGCGCAGACGTTTACTTCTCCTACCTGGAAAAGAACGGTATCACCTCCTGGTCTGAAAAAACTTCAGAGGCTTTTGCCAAAATGGCCAGCGGCGAAACTGCGCGGTCTGAGAACGATCCTTTTTATGAGACTGCCGGCCCATGGGATTACGGCGATCAGAAATACCCGGAACACGTGCTGAGATATTATCATCCGTAAATCATTTTCTCCTGTCCTTCAAAATTGAGGGGGGGGAGGAAAAAATTACATCACTGCGGTCAATCCCTAGTAAATAAAAAAGCGGTTGGACATTCCGATTTAGTTCAGAGTATTCAACCGCTTTTCTTCATTTTTTGTTCATTTCATTTTTTCGGGTGGCAAATGGGTTGCAAACAGACTGCGCTTTATCCCTGAAATCCTGCAAAACCGCCTATTTTCGCACTGATTTGCAGTCAGGCTCCACATGGAACGACAGGCCCTGATTGATGCCGGCCGTCGGGAATTTTATCCAGACTAATATGATATATGCCAAAATATCTCCGTTTGTTTGCGGAAATATATCTGCAAATTCTGTAGTTAGACAACAATTATTGAGTTCTATAAAAATATCTGAATAGTCTACAAATCAAACTATTCAGACATTAAAAATTATAACGATATGAATATTTTATATTAATTAGTCGGCAATAAATTTCCCATACTCTTCAAACTGATGGCCAGAGTAGAAGTATTATGTAGCAATGCAGAAGTTGTCGGTCGGATTATGCCAGCCACTCCAAGTGCGATCAATGCTGCATTAATTCCAACGACTCCCCTATAATTCCCCTGGATACGATTAATCATGGCATTTGACAAGCGCTTTAGTATAACAATCTCCCTCAAATCTTCTGCTGCAATGGTTATATCTGCGATCTCTCGCGCAAGTTCTGCTCCATCGCTGATTGCAATTCCCGCATCTGCAGCTGAAAGAGCTGGCGAATCATTGATTCCGTCACCAATCATCACTACTTTTCTTCCTGCGGCTTTCTCTCTTTCAATGAAGTCTGCCTTGTCTTCCGGAAGCACTTCGGAATAATATTCATCCACTCCCACTCGTTTCGCAATGGATACTGCAGTACGTTCACTATCTCCTGTCATCATAACAATCTTGGAAATGCCTTCTTCTTTCAAAAGTCTTACCATCTCCCCGGCTTCTTCCCTGAGAGGATCTTCGATACAGATTACTGCAACCAGTTCTCCGTCAATGGCAAGAAACAGATGAGAATATTCTCCTGGAAGCGTATCGAACCGCTCCTGATATTCCGGACGAATCCGACACTTTTCATCCTCAAACACAAAATGGCTGCTGCCGATGACTGTTTTCTTCCCTTCTATATAGGAGGAAATACCGTGGGCAACAATATATTCTACTTTGGAATGCATCTCCTCATGATACAAACTTCTTCTTTTTGCAGCATCCACGACGGCTTTTGCCATAGAGTGTGGAAAATGTTCTTCCAGACAAGCAGCAATCCGCAGTGCTTCCGGTTCCGGATAATCACCAAACACAATGACTTCTTTTACGATTGGTTTCGCCTTTGTCAGCGTACCGGTCTTATCAAATACGACGATATCTGCTTCTGCCACAGCCTCCAGATACTTCCCACCCTTTACGGTAATTCCATTCTGTCCTGCTTCCCGTATTGCAGAAAGGACTGCAATCGGCATAGCCAGCTTCAATGCACAGGAAAAATCCACCATAAGAACTGAGAGCGCTTTTGTAACATTTCGTGTCAGCAGACCGACGATAGCTGTTCCAACCAGAGTATAAGGCACCAGACGGTCCGCCAGATGTTCTGCCTTGCTTTCCAGATTTGATTTCAGTTTCTCTGAATCTTCGATCATTGTTACAATCTTCTCAAACCGGGTAGAGCCTGATACAGCTCTGACTACGATTTCCAATTCGCCTTCCTCCAAAACAGTTCCCGCATATACGGACTGTCCCTCGCATCTTCGTACCGGAAGAGATTCTCCGGTCAAAGATGCCTGGTTTACCATACCTTCTCCGCAAGACACTTCTCCATCAAACGGAATCACATTGCCCATATGTATGATCACCCTGTCACCCGGCAGGATATCCGAGACCGGAACTAAAATCTCCTGCTCGTCTCTTTTCAACCACACTTTTTTGATATTTAGAGACATGCTACGTGCCAGATCCCCTACGGATTTCTTATGGGTCCATTCCTCTAGCAATTCTCCGATTCCCAGCAGAAACATGACAGAACCGGCCGTTTTAAAATCTCCCCTCAGTACGGACACACCAATTGCTGTTGCATCTAATACCGGAACTTCTATTTTCATTCTTGCAAGGCACCGGATCCCTTTTCCGATATATTGAAGTGCTTTCAAAGTCAGCCATGTTTTTCTCACCGGATTGGGTAAGAGCAATTTCCCTCCATAATGGAGCAATGTTTTTGTGATCAGTTTTTCCCTGTATGCAGAATTTAAATCACGCCCGGAGCTTGAGATTACATTATCCGGAACATCTGCTTTCTCAAAATGAAACTGTTTTAATCCATGGATCAGTTCTTCCCTGTCCCCTGTATAATAGATCACAGCATCTGCGGTGCGCTCATATACTTTGACCTTTACAACATTTTTCTGTTTTTCAAGGACCCAGCAAAGAACATCCGCCTCCGCACATGTCATCCGGTTGCGGATAACATGGATACGGAGACGGCCCTGTACTTCATGCTTGATAAGAAATTTCATCTTTTACCTATTCGTTTTCTTCCTGTTCAGACGCACCATCCTCCTGAACATCATCTTCCTGCACCTGCATTGCCTCTTCCTGCGCACGCTTTTCATTGATCTGTTGTGCTTCTGCAAGGATATCCTCTGCATTCTCCTGCACTGTTGTAACAGTCTTCATAACGCAGTCTTTTGCCCTCAGCACAGCCGCAGTACAGTTTGTATATACCTTTTTTGCGTCCTTACTGGAAAGGAGCTTTACACCCGCAGTCCCAAATACGACTCCTCCTGCAAAACATCCGATTTTTTTCAAAGTAGAATCACTAAACATCCTATGTACCTCCTGATCATTTGTGTTTATAGCCTGTATAGAATACCATCAAAAAGCAAAAGACAGACGCCCATGCCCAAAACCTATGTTGTTTCACAACCGCATCACTTCCTTCTCTATAAGACTCTGTTTTTTATAATAATACTTTCTTTTTCACCGTTCATCCCCGTTTTCTCCCATATGAAATATCACGGTCTAGCTTTGAATAGACTCAACTGAAAACCCTTCTTTTTCCACTGCACTGATTAGGATATCTTCCCCTACCTCACGGTCAAGGAATATTTCCGCACAACTTTTATTAAGATCTACTCTGGCAGAGACTCCATCAATCCGGTTCAGGCTGTCTGTCACGCTTTGTACACAATGCGCACAATGCATTCCTGAGATAATGATAGTTTTTTTCGCAATTACAGCCCCCGTCAGTTTCTTCTTTTTCTTTTTATGTCTGCTGGAGCAGTTCCCTCCTGCCGGGCAACCGACACATTTTACTCCGCTTCTTTTTGCCCTGACCAGATACGCAGCTGCACCTCCAATCAGAACAGCTAGAACAAGAACCGCAATAATATTTTCCATAGATCACACCACATCCTTTCCCTAATGAAAACGGCGGACAAAGCATCTCTCCTCTGTCCACCGTATGTTTATCACTTTTGACTCCTATGATCTTACAGAATGTAAGCTGTATTCCGAAGCAAATTCTTTATCCGACTTGCGGATTCTCCAGAGAATAATCAAAGCAAATACAATAACTGCAATGAGACCTGGAACAAATGCGGTGCCAAGAGATCCTGTTGTGATCAATGTACCAATCTGATATATACCGAAAGCTACGGTATACCCTGTTGCAAGTTGGAGACAGATTCCTCCAAGCAGCCATTTTCCACTCTTCATTTCTGAATTCATCGCTCCAAGAGCTGCAAAACATGGTGGTGTGTAAAGGTTAAACATCAAATAAGCAAGAGCTGCTACCTTTGTCAGTCCCATAACAGTTGCTACTTCATTTCCACTTCCAACCAACGCCAGCTCATCTGTATCTATTAAGTTTGTGATACCATAAACTACGGCAAGCGTACCAACTACGTTTTCTTTTGCGATAAAACCTGTTACTGCCGCTGCTGCAAGCTGCCACACTCCAAATCCAAGCGGTATGAACAAAATTGCAAACGGATGGGCAATGGATGCCAGAATAGATGTTCCTTCCGCACCTTCTTCCACAAGCCGGAACTGCCAGTTAAAACTCTGCATGATCTGTACAATCGTATTACATACCAGAATAATCGTTCCTGCTTTTACGATATATGCTTTTCCACGTTCCAGCATAGAGCCGCATGCTCTTTTCAAACTTGGAAGTTTGTATTCCGGGAGTTCAATGATAAAAAAAGATTTTCTGTATTTTTGTCCTGTAATCTTTTTCACAAGTAAAGCTCCAAGCAAAACTAAGAGAATACCCACCAGATACATGATTGCTGAAACCCACCATGCGTCCGCAAAGAATGCACCTGCAAACAGAGCAATCACTGGGATTTTTGCCCCACATGGCATAAATGGTGTAAGCATCGCTGTGGTACGGCGCTCTCTTTCATTACGAATCGTACGGCAAGACATAACACCCGGAATCGCACATCCGGTACCGATGACCATCGGAATAACGGATTTTCCCGAAAGCCCTACTCTCTTGAAGATCGGATCCAGAACTACTGTAGCTCTCGCCATGTATCCGCAGTCTTCCAGCAGTGCGATCAGGAAATACATGACCATAACAAGCGGAAGGAAACCGACAACTGCGCCAACGCCACCGATGATACCATCTACAAGGAGTGCATACAGAAGCGGGTTTGCATTTTCCATCAGTCCGCCGACCCATCCCTGAAAAGTCTCAATCCATGCCACTAGCCAATCCGCGATCCATGTACCAAGTGTTGTCTGAGATATGTAGAATACAAGAAAGATAACTGCTGCGAAAATCGGTATCCCGATAATCTTATGTGTGATGATACTGTCAATCTTATCCTGCACGTTTTTATCCTTTGTAAAAACTTTTCTCTTTTCTACCTGCTTTACGATTCCATTTACAAACTCAAAACGCTTTCTGTCAGCCGCTTCTACTGCTGTTTTATCTTTAAAATCAATATCCGCCTGCACATAAGGTGCTTTCTGACCTTTTCCTCTTAATGCAGCCGCAGCATTTACAGTCTCTTTGAGTCCTTCATGTCCGGAAGAAGTGGAAATCGTCTTGATCACCGGACAGCCCAGCTTTTCAGACAGAATCTTCTCGTCAATTTTTGTCTGTTTCTTATTAACGATATCACTCTTATTTAGTGCGACAACTACTGGAATCCCAAGTTCCAGAAGCTGTGTGGTAAAAAACAGGCTTCTGCTCAGATTCGTAGCATCTACGATATTGATGATCACATCCGGATTCTCATTCTTGACGTATCCGCTGGTAATGCTTTCTTCCGATGTAAAAGGAGACATAGAATAAGCGCCCGGCAAATCTACCGCAACCAACTCCTCCGTTCCGTCATAATAACCTTTCCTGATCGGACTTTCTTTTCTTTCGACCGTAACACCTGCCCAGTTCCCGACATGTTCATTCCTGCCGGTAAGTGCATTGTACATGGTCGTCTTTCCACTGTTTGGATTCCCTGCAAAAGCAATCCTCATAATTCTCCTCCTTTTGATGCCTTTGTTATACACATCTTATTTTCATTAGTGTATACTAACTGCTGTGTAAAAAAAAATAGTGAAAACCACCATTTTTATTATATTGAAATGGCTTTCGCCAGATCAGTATCAATATTATAACGCCCATCCTTAATGGAGACTACACAGCCACCCTTCAGATGAGAAACCACTGTAATTGGTTCACCACTGTAACAGCCAAGAGAAAACAGAAAAGATGTCAGTTCTTCATCATCTGTCAAAATTTCCTTAATGATATATTCTTCCCCTTCTTTGGCTTTTATTAAATTCATATCCACTCGCTCCTTATGGCAATTTTTACAATTATGCTTAAATATTTTTCTCATTTGATATTGTTAGTATATTCTAATTCCTGTAAGTTGTCAATAATTATTTATAGTATTTTATTACTGCTATTTTATTGCTATTTTATTTTATAAATATATCTGGCTGAATACCACGAATTATGATACAATAACTATACAATTTTTATAAAAGATTCTGAATGATATAAGAGGTGACAATCTATGTATATAAATCCGTCTGGTGAAAACTATCTGGAAACTATTTTAATATTGAGCAAAAAACGTCCTGTTGTTCGTTCTGTGGACATCGCTACAGAATTAGATTTTAAAAAGCCCAGCGTAAGTGTAGCTATGAAGAAGCTGCGCACAAGCGGACATATCACAGTATCTCCGGAAGGATATATCAATTTAACTGAGTCCGGAAAAGAAATAGCTACACAGATTTATGAACGCCATGTTCTTCTTTCTTCCTGGCTGGAACATCTGGGGGTTGATCCAGATATTGCCTCACAGGATGCATGCAAGATAGAACATGTCATCAGTTCTGAAAGCTTTGAAGCAATCAAAAAGCATATCAAATAAATTTTTCCTACTGCAGGCTAATTAGCATTTTAAAACCGGGAATTTTAGACTTTCCCGGTTTTTTCATATAATCTTTTCATTCTCCATATTTAGAATTGCATTATTGATCTCTATCGTGTTTTTCATATGAAATATACCCAACAATGCCTGCAGCAAAGAAGAGTATTGCGGTTAAAAGTTGCATGCTCACCCAAAAATCAAGTCCGTCTTTTCCGAAACTGTCAAAAAATTCGTCATCCATATCAGCGATCCTACAAACCACAATAAATACCACCGTTTTCTTTTGTTTTTCATAACTTTTTCACCACCACACAAATCCCCCCTTTTTTCGTTTTATCTACTTTTACGTCTGTAAAACCAGCATCCTCCAAAAATTTTTTTTATTTGCTCAGAATTGTAAATTTTCATACCCTGTATTCTATTCGTCCACTTTTCATCCCTTGGATTTTCACCATTTGATTCATTGCAGATCATAAAAGTTCCTCCAACTTTCAGAATTTTATACACCTGCTTAAAAGCCTCACAGATATCCGGCCAAAAATATATTGTTTCAAACGCTGTAATTACATCAAAAATCTCATCTCTGAAAGGGAGCTTCATGACATCGCCCTGCAGGATTTCACAACGCTTACTTTCTATCCCTGCTTTATTGATTTTCCTGGTTTTTTCTACACTGATTTCTGAATAATCAATGCCAGTCACTCTGCCATACGGACTTTTTTCTAATAACTTTCTGACATTTGCCCCACCGCCGCATCCAATATCCAAACATACGTCATCGCTTTGAATTTCCATATGTGTAAATCCCCATTCAGCCATAGATGAATGACCGGTGTTCATCATATGAACCATAATTTTGCCGCCGATTCCTTTTGGCTTACAAGTATTTTGAAAAAAGACATAACCTATACCTCTATAAACTCACCAAAACAATATCTGTTCTTTGCCAATAAAAAACAAATTTCGCTACATACAGATACTTCCAAGAATCTCCCGTAACGCATTTTACTACTTGTATGGCATCTCACTGCAGCGTTCCGTCTCCTCCACTGTACACCGGGCCATTTTATGGGAAACCGTATTTGTGAACAGTACGATCAGTTCCGGATCCCCAATTTGTTTATCTAAGGTTGCAGACATCTGTGTAAAATTTTTTCCTTACAATTAATCTCTTACAAATTTGTTTATACTGACAGACCATTCTATCATGTCCACCTATAATAACAACACTCATACCCAACCTCCCATTTTAATATATTCATTAAACACTCCGATAACAGATATCTACAAAATCAGCCATTCTTAATCATCGGTTACCTTATAAATCGTATTATGGGAATGCCGCTGTAAACTGATTAAAAATCTTTTCTCGCAGCATTCCCCCAATATTTATTGACCCAGATTTTCACCCAACGCTTTGCAGGATTGAATCCCCTCATCATCGGGCATTTCATTGCAGATCACGCTTTCGCAAATTAAGACAGCTCCCGCCTCTTTACATCTTGTCTCCCAGTCTCTCATCCACTCTCCGTCTCCCCAGCCATAAGAACCAAATAGTGCAATTCTTTTTCCTGAAAGTTTTGATTCACAGGAAGCAAACATCGGTTCAAATTCGTCTTCTTCCAATACCTCAGCTCCCATTGCCGGGCACCCAAAAGCGATTGCATCATAAGACTCCATTATGGAAACATCGAATTCATCCGGAGCTAATAATACAGCCTCTGCCCCCTTCTCCTTCGCCCCCTCCAGTACTGCCTTTGCCATGGCTTCCGTATTTCCTGTGCCGCTCCAATAAACTACTGCAATTTTACTCATGATTTTTATCTTCCTTTCTGAAGTTTGTGATTATATAGTAATCGTGAGCTGTTCAACAGCCACGCCACTTTTCCATTTCCTGCAATAAATTTCTGTGCATTTTTTATATTTTTTAAACAGGATCCTCGCGGCCTGTTCATCCCCGTATACTTTCCAACACCCGGAACATTTGCTGCAGGCTGCCTTATTCTCAATAAATCCTTTTACATCCTCTGCCGGATATCCTAAGAATAAACCTATTTCATGTGGAAAATCCGGGGCACTCTGCAGTTTTTGGATCAATCTGCAGATGCACTGTGATGGGTTCGTACAATCATATCCCTTGCATTTCAATATGATCTGAGTTGTCTCATCAGAAAAATCTTCTTTTAACTTTTCCGGACGATAGACATAAATCAACGCCCGTTTGTCTGATATGTGAACCGGGATAATACGGATTCCTTTTTGTGTCAATTTTTGATTAAATTCACGTATTTCTTTTATGATCATCTTTTGAGAACTATAAGGGCATGAAAAAAGACTTCCTGTTTTCAGCCCAGCTAATGTAGGCGAACAATAGCATACTAACATTTCCTCTGACATTTTCTTTCACTTCTCCTTAAACATCTTTTCTGAAAATGAATCTACTCTCCTCCGTAAGTTTTTATCATAAGTTAGTTTTCGCTAATTCACGTGTAAAAAATATGTACACCTTGCTTTCATTAAAAACATCCGATGTACGTTTTTACAGTTTTATAAACCTATCCCATTATCTAAACATAGGCCTCTTTGAATTAGTTTTAACTAACTTTAGTTTACTTTATTTTTTTACTGTTGTCAATCCATAAATAGATGTGATTAATAATTTTGTTTTAGCATAGTTCCATTATAACATGGAACGGAGAGGAGACGGTTGTCATTAGCCATCTTTTTTCTCTTTTTATGGAAAAGTTTTAGGGGCAGATTTGACTCGCATGAGTCAAATCTGCCCCTGTTTGGAACTATCTATTTCCCGATAGCCCCTCAATAACTAATGGCATATCTTATATCAATTTTCTGTTTACACAAAGCTTGAAATGGTCTCAGAGTTTCTACTCTGCCATTTTGCTTTTTATCTCCTCAAATTCCTTATACAATAATCATAAATTCTGAGATAGGTTTGATAAGAATAATGCACACCGTCATATATTCCTTTATTCTGAAAGTTACTGATCCATCCATACTTCTGAAGTGCCGTACAAGCATCAATATACGTAAAATAGTTATTGCTTCCACTACACAATGACATACGTATACTTTTATTAAATGCAGCTACTTGAGCTTCTGTTCTATATGTACCTCCATATGCTTTGATCATGGCACTGTTTACAGGATTTACTGACATATAGTACATATCGCATCTAAACTCGCCTCTTAACTGTTGAGATACACGTCTCATATAATCTATGTATGAAGACGAATTCCAAAGATCGTTTACTCCAAGATTAATTATTACCGCCTGTCTGGCTCTTCCTCCGGAATTTTCAAATATTTTACGCACTTTCCTATAAAGGTTTTTATATCCTCCTGTATCATCTCGTCTTTCAAACCACTCCAGACCTTCACCGCTATCAGCTACAAAATCCACATTAGATGGTTTTCTTGATCCCAGTCCCCATTGAAGTCCAATAGTTCTGGAATCTCCAACAAAGTAAACCATATCATATCCTTCCGGAGTTCGTATATAAGAAGGTGCTTTGTCATCCTCAGGTCCAAATTTTACCATATAATAATTACCTGTTTTTGTAGGGATTCTGTCTCCGGCATAATACTCTGGTCTGGAATTTTTTCCCATTGTCTTAGACCACCCAAGGCACATATTGATGCTTCCTAAATTTACTGATGGAAATACTGGCGTACTTCCTGTATTGGTAGGTACTGATTTCCAGAATTTGCCATCATATTTATACAAGTTTACACTAGTGATTGTCTGAGTTTTTGAGTAAAACTTCATGTCCCCATTTATTTTAATTTTTGTTCCCGGTTTTTGATACGTTTTAGCATTCGCTGTAGTCGACCATCCCAGTCCCATTGTTGTTGACGAATGGGGCACTGACGGCAGTGTTATATTTTCACCTTTAATCGCCTGTTTTCTTAAATCTTTATGTTCTTTTTTCCCATCTTCACTGTAAAATTTTACATCATACAGTTCATATCTATGCAGACAGAATTTTGTATTCTTTGTCACCTTATATTTTGCCCCGGGACTATATCTTTTTACCGTATTACCCGACTTCTCTTCCCAATAACATCTGTATCCGGACCATGAATACTCCGGAAGATTAATCCACTGTCCTGGTTTTACTGTCCTCTCCCAACTTTTATACGTTGGCGTTGACACTACCCCCCGGGCATTAGCAAATACTACTTTACACTTTGCCGATGCAGCAGAAACCTGCTTATTTCCGCCAAACAACAAAAAAAATAACATAAGCAAAAAAAATATACCTTTCCACTTACAAAGCTTCCGATTCATATATTACTCCTTATTTCATACTGTCTGTTTCTGTTACTCTGGTTATGATTATATCAGGTTCTATATGAAATTCAATATAATTTTCATCTTTCTTTCATATTTTCGTTATATTTTGATTTTTTATATTCTATTATCCTTTTTCTATCATATATTAATATCAAATATTTGTACTGGAGTTTTATAAATATGTTTTTTAAAAAGCAGAATGCTCTTACCAGATTTATTCTCAAATATCAAATTGCTGTAATTCTGACAGGCTCTTTTATCCTGGGTGCAGGAACAGGAAAAATTGTCACACGGATTGAAAAGCTCCCCAAGCATGTACCGTCAATAGCATCATCCTCTATAAATTCCAGTTCCTCTGCCATCTCCTCAGAATCCACAAACTGGGGTCTTGGTTTTGACGAAGAAGGGAAGCGTCCTACCGGTAACGCATCAATCGAACAATTAAAAAAATATAATGCTTACTATGCTCAAAATACAGACTCAAAAATTCTGTATCTTACTTTCGATGCCGGATATGAAAACGGAAATACCCCAGCTATTTTAGATGCATTAAAAAAACACAACTGTCCTGCCACATTCTTTGTAGTCGGAAATTTTATAGCCGATAATCCCAAACTTATTCAACGCATGATTTCAGAAGGACATACGGTCGGAAATCACACAATGACTCATCCGGATATGTCCAAAATTTCTTCTGTACAAGCTTTTCAAAATGAGCTTTCCTCGGTCGAACAACTGTACAAGAACATAACCGATCAAGATATGCCTAAACTTTATCGTCCTCCTCGCGGAATTTACAGTACGGAAAATCTAACTATGGCCAAAAACCTCGGATACTCAACTTTTTTCTGGAGCCTTGCTTATGTAGACTGGATTCAGGATCAGCAACCTTCAAAAGAAGAAGCCTTTGACAAATTGCTTTCCCGCATACATCCTGGTGCCATCGTTCTTCTTCATAATACATCTTCAACAAATGCAGAAATTCTTGACGAACTTCTTAGCAAATGGGAAGAAATGGGATACCGATTTGGTTCTTTAAACGAATTGACCGGGATATAATCCCGGTCAATTCGTTCACTTTCATATATCCTTTTTAGAGTGAAGTTCCTCTTTAATCTGACTGCTGGAAATTTCAGGTGTCCGTGGCACATAAATCACTTCGCACCCTTCCTCCTTTAAAAAATCAAATTTGCCTGACCAGTCATCTCCCATAACAAAGGTATCCACATGATACTCTTTTACATCATTACGTTTCTGCTCCCAATTTTCCTCCGGAATCACCAAATCCACATATCGTATTGCTTCCAACAGCTGTTTGCGTTTTTCATAGGAAAAATAACATTGTTTGCGTTTTTCCCTCCAGTTAAATTCATCTGTCGATAATGCCACTATCAGGTAATCTCCCATTTGTCTTGCACGACGCAACAGATTAATATGCCCATAATGAAGCAAATCGAAAGTTCCATAAGTGATTACACGTTTCATTTTATTTACCTCTCTCAGCCAAAGAGCATTATACTCCAAGCTCCTTTTCGCACATGTCCAAAGCAGATGCAATTACAGCATCCATATCATAATATCTGTACTCTCCAAGTCGTCCGCCAAATACAACTTTATCTTCTTTATCAGCCATTTTTTTATACTCAGAATAAAGCGCACCGTTTTTCTCGTCGTTTACAGGATAATATGGCTCGTCACCTGGTTTCCATTCAGAACTATATTCACGACTGATAACTGTTTTCGGAAGATCGTTTCCCTGTTCATCTTTGCCAAACTCAAACCATTTATGCTCAATGATCCTGGTCCATGGCGTTTCTACGTCCGTATAATTCACTGCTGCATTTCCCTGATAATTCGGCTTATCCAAAACTTCTGTATCAAACCGTACGGAACGGTATTCCAGATGACCAATAGCAAAATTAAAATATGCATCGATTGCACCTGTATAAATTACTCTGTCTGCTATTGAATCATATTCATCCTTCTGCTGAAGATAATCCTCCCCAAGTCGAACTTCTATTCCTTTTAACATATTATCAACCATTTTGGTATATCCACCAATCGGAATGCCCTGATAAAGCGCATTAAAATAATTATTATCATATGTCAGGCGAACCGGAAGACGCTTGATAATAAAAGCCGGAAGTTCCCGACAACTGCGTCCCCACTGTTTTTCTGTATATCCTTTAATAAGCTTTTCAAAAATATCCTTGCCTACAAGAGAAATTGCCTGCTCTTCAAGATTTTCAGGATTTGTAATACCTGCCGCTTTTTTCTGTTCCTCAATTTTAGCTGCTGCCTCTTCTGGAGTTACCACACCCCACATCTTGTTAAAGGTATACATATTAAATGGGAGCGAATATAGTTCTCCATGAAAATTAGCAACAGGGCTGTTCGTAAAACGATTGAATTCAGCAAATTGATTGACATACTCCCACACCTTTTTATTGTTTGTATGGAAAATATGTGCTCCGTATTTATGAACATGAATTCCTTCTATTTTTTCTGTATAAACATTTCCCGCAATATTTTCTCTCTTATCAATCACAAGAACTGATTTACCGGCTTTTTGGGCTTCATGTGCAAAAACAGCTCCGTACAATCCGGCTCCAACTACTAAATAATCATATTTATTCTGCATGATCTGCCACTTGTCCTTTCTACAGACAGTAAAAATATCTGAATTATTTTTTACCCATTCTTCTGATAAATTTTTTAATCTTAATAGGAATGTACATTACCATACGTCCCACTTTCATTGTAGTGGAATTTTCCAGTTCTGCAACACGTCTTTCCAGATTTGATGTTCCGCTGATACATTCCAAATGGTAAAAAGCTTCCGGATTTGCCATCAGCATATCAAGACGTTTTCGGTTCATGTCACTAAACAGGCTTTTATCCAATTCATAATCTGATTCTGCCTGCCTCATTTCCTGACTAATATCAAGAATATACTGATGTTTAAATTTAACGTTTATTCTGTTTAATGTAAACATATAGTTATTAAATTTTTTCCATGTATAGTAATACTTAAATCTATTCCACAATTCAGTATTTCCTGACAGCATTTCTTTAATGTATTTATACTCCTCATTCATACAGTAAACTTTCTCTGGACTATTTACTGAAGAATTTGGATTATCTCTTCTGTTCATATAATATGGTATATCTAAGATCATAGCACGTTTTGCATAACAGAACGTCTGAATCCAAAAACCATTATCCTGAAAAGACGCACCCGGGGTTTCATGGTGACGTATATGGTTTTCTCTTAAAAACTCATTTTTATATATTCCACTCCAGGTATTCATAACATATGTCAATGCTTCAGGCTCCATACTGGGATTAAAAACAACATTATATTTTTCTTTCATTCCGGTTAAATGATTGTAGGTCAGCTGCATATTTCCATTTGCAGCAGTAACAAAGCGATAAAAATCAGCCTTTACAAAGTCAAGTTCATATTCTTTGGCTTTTAAATAAAGATCTTCAAACATATTTAACGGTACATAATCGTCAGGCTCTACTATACCGACATATTCACCGGTAGCTTTGTCCAGACCAATATTCATCCCAATACCATATCCCTCATTTTTTTTATCAACAACAATAATCCGGGCATCTGCGGCTGCATATGTTTTAAGAATTTCCATTGATCTGTCTGTTGATCCATCATTAATACATATAATTTCAATATCTTCCAAAGTCTGTCTGACCACACTCTCCAGACATTCTTCCAGATAGTCTTCAACGTTATAAATAGGAACCACGATCGACACTTTGGGAATATCAGATTTCACCTGAAGATACTTGTTTTGTAAAAATTGTCTCTTTTCCATTCTGGATCCGTTTTTAATCATAAACTCGTCAAAATCACTCATACTAATCTCCCGAAAAATTTTATAGTTATTCTTATTGTAATTATAAAAATATTCCTCGTTTTTCCCTTCAATTCCCAGCTTTTTAAATCCGTCTTTTTTCAGTTCATCAAAAACAGCTTTTTTTGCCTGCACATCTCCTATTGAATTCATATTATAAATACAACCTGCTAAAGCTTTATTCACATAACTGCGTTCAACAGCAGAATAAAAATTATTTTTTTCAAGAAAATCTTTTACCGCATAAAATGCCGTCAAAAAATCCAATGGGAATTTATAGTTTGTTGCCTGACAATTATTTGACATTCCAATCCGATAATAAACCAATTTCTTTTCTAAAAGAGTAATCCTGTCCGCAAGCATCATGCAGGATGCCACAAAAAGGAAATCATTTGTTCTGAAAATCTCCTGAAATTTAATATGATATTTCTTTACAAGCTCATGACTAATCAGCTTATTCCATGCCCAGTTTTGAAATGAATCTAATATATGATCCGGCATATCCTTATAACAAAATACATCTTTTCTGGGTGCATTCTCTTTCTTGAATGACCCTTTGTCATATACTGTTTCTTTTGTTTTTTCATTATAGCGCAAAACCTGATAAACACATATCTGTGCTTTTTTTTCAACGCACCTTCGATAAGCTTCTTCCAACATTCCGGAAGCAAAAAAATCATCGGAATCTAAAAATGATAAATATTCGCCCTTTGCAATAGCAAGTCCTTTATTTCTTGCAGCGCCTGCGCCTTTATTCTCCTGAGTCAGTACAATAACTCTTTTATCCTTTTTTTCATATTCTCGCAAAATCTCCAGAGAACGGTCTGTTGACCCATCGTCAACACAAATCACTTCTATTTCCTGTAATGTCTGATTTAATATAGAATCCAAACATTCTTTCAAATATTTTTCAACATTATATACAGGTAATATCACAGATACTTTTACAGTCATTTTTCTTTCCTCTCATAAAATTGTTCCAATTTCAGCTATGTACATTTTAACATAGAACATTCCTGTTGCCAACACTTTCATCGAAACACATAATACTATGCTTTTTTAATTTCCTTTCTTTCTCAATATTCTTCTAGCCATAATCCATATATTCCTGGCTGTAATATATATAATATTATTTTTAGTATCCTGTTCTGCTTTCCTTGCCCTCTCCATCCAATATTGATTTTCTTTTTTCAATTCTTTTATCCTGTAAAATAAATATTCTTTTTCACCGGATGCTTTTAACTGAAGATATTGCTCATAGTACTTCTCATTCCAGGAATTAATCTCTTCTTTTTTTAACTCTTCCATACCTAATTCTTTAAAAATCTCTTTTTTTATTTTTTCATATACCATAGAAAATACCTGAGCATTTCCCATTGATTCCAAATTATAAAAACTGACATCAAGAACATAATTTTTATAACTGTACTCAACATCTTCATAAATTCCCAGTTCCATTAATTTTGTCCTTACCGCTTTCAATGCTTCATACCAGTCCCACGGACTGTTGGCATTATTAGCCTGCAAGCTTCCTGATGATTTTCGATAATTAACCAGTTTTTCTTCAAGAATCGTAACTCGTTTTGCCATTGCCAGTGATATGCATACAAAATAAAGATCATTAGAACGATGTGTTTCCATAAATTGTAAATTATTTTCTTTTATAAAATTTTTCCGATATAATTTAGTCCACGGACAGCCTGTACTGATATTGAAAATATAAGGAAAGCTTTTGCCTTCAAACGGAATCTTCTGAGGAACATACTCCTTTTTTAACATGTGCCCTGCATCTATAAAATTGCCAGATTTCTCATAATACAAGCGTGCATCAAAAAGGCATATATCGCTTTTATCTTCCCTGATTCTTTTTAATGTATCTCCAACTAATTCAGGTTCAAAAAAATCATCTCCATCAAGAAAAAGGCAGTATTCTCCCTCTGCCTTTTCTATTCCCAGGTTTCTCATAATACCGGCTTTACCACAATGCGGTAATTCATATAATCGAATTCTTTTATTCAACCGCATATATTTTTTAATTATAAAAACCGTCTGATCATCAGAACCATCATCTACACAGATTATCTCAAAATTTTTATATTTCTGAGCGAATAAACTTTTCAAACACTGTTCAATATATTTCTCCACGTTATATGTAGGAATAATAATTGAAACATCCGGTATTTCTTTTTCATGCTGCACTATCTATTTTCCTCCCAGTAAAATTTCTGAATATTACATTTTATATGGCTTCATTAAAATCTTTTTCGTAACACGCCCAATTCCCTGCTTTACTGCAGAAATAATTTCTCCAATCAGCATGGATGCAACTGCTCCAACAATCAAATATACAATCCACCAGCCGTTCGTGGTTTTATATGGTGGATAATTTTCAAAAAGTTGTACGAAAGGAATCCCAAACAACTTAAATTGTACTGCCTCAATAATCCAAAAAACAACAAATTGCCAGATTACAATTGAAATACTGTTTTCCCCCATTACAATCAATGCTTTTTTTATCCATATGGTTCTTTTTTGCAAAATTTCCGAAACATAAATAACCACATATGATGCAAGCAATGCCCCTATCGCAAATAAAAACGGATAAGTATATGTATTCTTCGCCATATTGATGGCATTATAATGGCCAATTATGGCAAACAATATAATTGAAAAACAAACCAAAATACCTGAATGATATACATATATTACTTCTTTGTACTCTTTAGCTGCCCGTCCGATTGCAAAATAAAAAGAAAGAATCAATGTCCTGCTCAATAAATATGGAAAATTAATTGAAAAACCAGTTGCTGCAACACATCCAAATAAAATCACAAGAAATATACTTTTCCCTTTTACCGATGGCATATAATAATCCATTAATTTATACACTACTGATACAACAAATAAAGCTCCCAAGAACCAGGTCGCTCCCATAAATTTGCCGTCCTTGTCTAATGTAAGAATAATTTTAAGTATTTTTTTAACTAAATGGATATCTGAAAACTCCTGTATATGAAGAGCTGTTGTAATCAGAAGAGAGCAAAGATTCCAAAATACAAAAGGAATATATAAAGATCTGACCTTTTTGCCAAGAAACTGAGCCGGAGTATTTCTGCTGTTAAAAAGGAAACCTGAAATCAAAAAAAATAACGGCATATGAAATTGATACATATACGGCGTAAAAGGACCTTTTGCATGAGACCACACTACAAATAATATCCCTAACCCTTTTGCAATATCAATTGTTTCAATCCTTCCGCCTTTTTTCATACAATTTTCTGCTTGTGGTATATAATTCATATCAATCCTCTGTATTACATTTTTTCGTAAGTATAACATGATACAATCATAATATCAAGTTTAACTACAAACCAATGTAACATTTTTGTTACAAACAGTTTTTATTTCTCACAATAATAAAACAATCTTATTATCTGTTAATTAATTTTCATTCACATTCACGTAATTATCATGAATCTTTTGCAGCATCATGCTATGATATACAAAAGACTACAAACATTTATTTTATGAGGGAATTTATGAAAATAAAAAAATATCTCCGGCGCTTTGTCCCGGTCAGCAGAACCTATGTTGACGCAAAAATTAAAGACCTTGAAAGTACTTATACAAATCAAATTGAAAAGCAATCTGCTCTATTCAACCAATTAACCAACTATCAGAGTGCATCTTTTGACGAAATCATACAGCAACTCTCCTCTCTGGAAACACATATAACAAAGCAACAACAAAATAATATTCAAAATCTCCTGCACCATATCACAACCGAACATAATCGTATTGCATCAACCATAAATGATCATCTTGACTGGGAACTTAAGCGCCGGGATAGATGGAAGACAATGTCGGCTGAAAATAAACGTTCTGCTGGCGGGCGTCCAATCTGGGTAATCAAATGTCCTGCTCCAGAAGGTAAAGATAAAGTACTGTGGGGTGATTATCCCTATGCATTAGCTCTGAAAAAGTACCTGGAGCGTCTGAATTGTTTTGTTATTATTGATACACGAGAAGACTGGGGATGTGAAGAAGGCGCTGATGTTGTTCTTGTTTTAAGAGGAACCTATTTCTACCGCCCTGACCGCCGTAACAAAACAGCGCTCTATATCATGTGGAACATCAGTCATCCAGATAAGATTACAATTGATGAATACAATCTTTATGATGTCGTATGTATTGCTTCTGATTACTATGCTGAGATAATCAGAAATCAGGTAAAAGTACCTGTTTTTCCCCTTTTACAATGTACTGATACAGAGCTGTTTTTTCCAGCAGATAAACATCAGGAAAAAAAATGGGACTATATTTTTATCGGGAATTCCAGAGGTGTAGCCCGTAATTGTGTTATGTGGGCCATTGATGAAAATATTCCGCTTCGTATGTGGGGAAGTGGCTGGAATACTATACTCAAAGATCATATGGATCTTTTTGAATCGCCTTCTGTAGAAAATTATGAACTTCCCAATATCTACCGTTCAGCCAAAGTAACATTAAATGATCATTGGGACGATATGCTGCAAAAGCAATTTATTAATAATCGGATTTTTGATGCGCTGGCCTGTGGACTTCCAGTTATTTCCGATGAATGCGATGAATTAAAAAAAATATTCCCAACCGCTATCCTGTATTATCATACCAGACAAGATTTCAAAAACTGCATTCATAACATAGAAAATAACTATTCCCAGATATCTCAAACAGTCCTTGAACAACAAGCTCTGATACATGAAAAATTTTCTTTCGAAGCAAGAGCCTACCAATTGGTAGAAATTGCATCTAAATTTACAAACAGCAGGAAAAATTAATTTTTTCCCGCTGTTTGCATCGGTCTTTCCACCAGATAATAAATACCAGCGCCAAAAAGAATGGTCAGGACAACAGACAGTCCCAGTGCAGCTGCCGGACATCGCTTTAAAAATCCTGCATTTTTCCACAGTGTATGGCTGAGAATATAAAAAGCAGCTTCCTGCATTACATATATGGAATAGGAATATTTTCCCAATCTGCAGAAACCTGTCCTGCTGATGATTCTGGATAAAAGCCCCTTTTCTGTGAGCATACAGAGGAAAAATATACAGAAGAAGACCACTACAGAAAACTGATTTTTCCCTGCATTTTTTCCTGCAAAAAAATCTGTCAGAAGAAACAAAAAGCTTCCCAGCTCTATGAAAGAGATCATTATGGTCCTCTTTTTTTCGTGCAAAAGATCTCCTTCTGGTTTTTCCCATTTTTCTTTTACGGAATCATAAAAAGCTCCCAGAAGATAGCCTGTTCCTATGCCGGCAACCGCCCTTGCCATAGCAAGGCTGAATACTCCGTAAACAACTTTTCTGCCAAAGCCGCCGTCTGTAGTCATAATATTCAACGTATAGCCAAAATACGCGATTACGCATATCAAAAGCTTCATTCCCGCTGAGTTTTTCATTGCTTTATGTAAAAGAAAATAAAAAACCTCTGCAAAAAAGAAGGCGGAAACATACCAGTTCAGACCGGTCCACCCTGTTGTAAGCCCTGTAGACTGCAAAAAGAAGAGATTTAAAATCCCCTCGCTTGCCGGAACTTCAAGAAATACAACTGAAAAAACCGTAGAAACTGCCAGTACCGGCCACAGACGGACAATTTTTTTCCATAAAAAATCAGTTGTTTTCTGTTCAGGCCGGGACAGTAAAGAGCGGTACAGAAAATATCCTGATATAATAAAAAAACATTCCACAATATATTTTGCGTACTTTGACTGTTCTGCAAGATTCTGATAAATCACCGATTCTCCCGTATAAGGCATCATAAAAGAATGAAGAAGATGAAAATATATAATTGCTGCTGCAAAAAAGAATCTGATAAACTCTATATTATTTAATTTTCCTTTTACCTTCTGTGTTCCCACTATTTCAGCATCCCCCGGACTTCGTCAAATATTTTTATTTCTGCCGGATTATCTGAATGGACTCCAATATGCTTTTCCATCCAGACCATATTGTACCAGCGTCCGAATTTACAGGCGCATTTATGAAACTCCGCCACTTTACGATAACCCATATGCTCATGAAATCTTACGCTGTCTCCGGTAAGATATTCGTCCTCTTTTTCCGGCCAGGCAATACAGGCATTGACACTGAGGATATTCTGCTCTTTCAAGATCTTTTCCAGCGTATCATAAAGCAGCTTTCCAATACCCAGATGTTTTTTATCCCTTTTTACATAAATAGAAGTTTCCACAGACCAGGCATAAGCAGCTCTTGGATGAAGCGGGCCCGCATAGGCATACCCGATCACCTCCCCATCCTTTTCTGCTTTTAAATACGGGTATTTTTCCAGCGTATGAATGATCCGCTGTCTGAATTCCTCCGGAGAAGGAACAGTATATTCAAAGGATACTGCTGTATCCCTCACATAAGGAGCATAGATTTCCAGTAATTCTTCGGCATCCTGTGGACCTGCTACGCTGATTTTTATCTCACTCATGATTTTTCCTCTCTTGCTTTTTTCAGATATTATAAGGTGTTCTTCCGAAGAAAGTCAATCCTCTGCACAGTGGAAATGTTTCCTTCTACTGTTTCCTGCTTCTGTCAAAACAATTGATTTTGCATATTTGATATGATATCATAAATTCACAGATTAAAGTATACATACACCTTATTACCTCTCACCAAAGATTAAATTTGACAAATTACAAAAGCCGGTACAATTCATAAATGGGAGGGATTTTTATGTACAAAAATAATATCAGAACTAGAAAAAAGAAAGAACTGTTTTGGATACCTCACGCCAAGCTAATAACAAGTTTTTTATTTGTAGCAACGGTAATATTCTTAATACTCATGTATATAAATTACAGAAAAATCATAGATCTGATTTTTCCTGTCTACCCTTTGTGTCTTTTCCTTATATTTTTAGTAATATTTTTAATCTATTCTCTTATTATGGCTGTTTTAGAATTTATGTCTGTTATGGCCGAAAAATAGATTATTATGAAAAAGCGGCACCTCTGTGGATGCCGCTTTTAATATACTGATAACATTGTATTAATAATGTATAAGCATTGTATTAATACTCAGTTTTCAACGTTTTTTATTGATGTTCAACCATCTCCAAAAACCTTGATTTTAAAGCATTTCTTAGAATTTGCCCTCTTTAGCAGCTTCCTCGATGGAAACGGCAACAGCAACAGTCATACCAACCATCGGGTTGTTTCCTGCGCCGATCAGACCCATCATCTCTACGTGAGCCGGTACGGAAGAGGAACCTGCAAACTGAGCGTCAGAATGCATACGTCCAAGTGTATCTGTCATACCGTAGGAAGCAGGACCTGCTGCCATGTTGTCCGGATGAAGAGTACGTCCTGTACCACCGCCGGAAGCAACGGAGAAGTATTTTTTGCCTTTTTCCAGGCACTCTTTTTTGTAGGTACCTGCAACCGGATGCTGGAAACGTGTCGGGTTGGTGGAGTTACCTGTAATGGAAACGTCTACGCCCTCTTTCCACATGATAGCAACACCTTCCGGAACGCTGTTAGCGCCGTAGCAGTTTACTTTTGCACGAAGTCCCTCAGAATAGGATTTACGGAATACTTCCTTAACTTCGTTTGTGTATGGATCATACTCTGTCTCAACATATGTAAATCCGTTGATTCTTGCAATGATCTGAGCAGCATCTTTTCCAAGACCGTTCAGGATAACGCGAAGCGGTTTCTGACGAACCTTGTTTGCTTTTTCTGCGATACCGATAGCACCCTCAGCTGCTGCGAAAGACTCATGGCCTGCAAGGAATGCAAAGCACTCTGTCTCCTCTTCAAGAAGCATTTTGCCAAGGTTACCATGGCCAAGACCTACTTTACGTGTATCAGCAACGGAGCCCGGGATACAGAAAGCCTGAAGACCTTCTCCGATAGCTGCTGCTGCATCAGCTGCTCTTTTGCAGCCTTTTTTGATAGCGATAGCTGCGCCTACGATGTATGCCCAGCAAGCGTTCTCAAAGCAGATTGGCTGGATGCCTTTGATCTGGTCGTAAACGTTCAGACCTGCATCTTTTGTGATTTTTTCTGCCTCTTCGATAGAAGCGATTCCATAGCTGTTTAAAACAGAATTGATCTTGTCAATTCGTCTCTCGTATGATTCAAATAAAGCCATTTACTTTTCCTCCTGATTTTTTCATCTAAAAATAATTATTCTTTTCTCGGGTCGATGATCTTAACAGCATCGTCAACACGGCCATACTGACCTTTTGCTTTTTCCCATGCAGTATTCGGGTCATCACCTTTTTTGATGAAATCAGTCATTTTTCCAAGGCTTACGAACTGATATCCGATGATTTCGTTGTCCTCATCAAGAGCGATACCTGTTACATAACCCTCTGCCATTTCCAGATAACGAGGTCCTTTTTTCAGAGTTCCGTACATAGTACCAACCTGGGAACGAAGTCCTTTTCCAAGGTCCTCAAGTCCTGCTCCGATCGGAAGTCCGTCCTCAGAGAAAGCAGACTGGGAACGTCCGTATACGATCTGAAGGAACAGTTCTCTCATAGCTGTATTAATTGCATCACAAACAAGGTCTGTGTTCAGCGCTTCCATTACAGTACGGCCCGGAAGGATCTCGGAAGCCATAGCTGCAGAATGTGTCATACCGGAGCATCCGATAGTCTCTACAAGAGCTTCCTGGATGATACCTTCTTTAACGTTCAGAGTCAGCTTACATGCACCCTGCTGCGGAGCACACCAGCCAACACCGTGTGTCAGGCCGGAAATATCCTTTACTTCTTTTGCCTGTACCCATTTTGCTTCTTCCGGGATCGGAGCAGCCCCATGATGAACGCCCTGTGCCACTGGACACATTTCTTCTACTTCGCGTGAATAAATCATTGTAAAACTCCTTTCAAGTGTAGATTTACTTTAATGTTGTCAAGGTACCCTTAACAACCTTACAATATTTTCTCATAAAACTGTCTAATAGTCCAGTCAAATTTTGTAAAAAAATATCATGTTTTCCTGTCACTTCTTATAATTTTATTCTTTTTTATACAGACAGGTATCTGCTCTTTCTCAATCCTGTTCTGGAATTCCCCTTCAGAATATGATAAACTGAATAAAAATCACACAGGAGGTTCCTATGTCTCAAAATCACCACGGCAGTGCTCTTCCGCCGTCCTTTCTTCCGCAGAAATTTCAGATTTTAAGCGGAAGCGCACTGAAGCTCATCGCCATTTTTGTTATGCTGATCGACCACAGCGCCTGTATTCTTCTTTCACAGTATCCTCCAGCCCTGACTCCGCTTTTTTGTATCGGGCAAAACGCTTATACGCCTTACCGTATCTGCCGGGATATCGGACGGATTGCATTTCCTATTTTCTGTTTTCTTCTGCTGGAAGGCTTTTCCCATACCCGAAACAGAAAAAATTACGGCAGAAATCTGCTTCTCTTTGCCCTGATCTCTGAGCTTCCGTGGAATTACATGTTTGCAGATACCTGGCATTATAAAAAACAAAATGTATTTTTTACTTTATTTCTGGGCTATCTTGCCTTCTGCGCACTGGAACATTTCCGGGAAAACCGCACCAGGCTATTCCTGACCCTGAGCGGGCTTCTGGCCGTTTCCTTTTTCCTTCAGGCAGATTATGGATGGAGGGGCTTTATCTTTCTTCTGATCATGTACCTTTTAAGAGATGACAAAGCTCCCCAGGCGATCATAGGGAGCTGTTGGCTTGCATATGAATGGAAAGCCTGCTTTGCCTTTCTGCCCATTAATATGTATAACGGACAAAGAGGCTTTATCCGCGGAAAGCTTTCCAAATATTTCTTTTATGTATTTTATCCGCTGCACATTACGGTTCTTGTGATCCTGCGCAGGCTCCTGTTTTGATGCAAAAACCTACCAGGGAAGAAACTCGCTGCTTTCTTCATCATAATAGTACCAGCCGTTTCCTCTTCCGACAGGAGAGGCATCCGTCTCTGCCTGTTGGAACGGGATATACTGACCGGTTCCCGCATCCCAGCTGTACAGATCAAAGGGATCACTGATATCTTCTGTACCGGAAGAATCTTCTGAAGAGTTATCGGAATTTTCTTCTGCTGCCTGTTCTGCAAGATCTCCGTTCCAGTACCAGATCTCTCCGTTTTCGTTGACAATAGGCTGGGATTCATCTGCATTATCCAGATCCCCATAAGAAACTCCGTTTTCATCATACCAGATTCCGTCATCAGCTCTTTTTACCTGAATTCCATTCAGGTCAATATCATAAAGAACAATTGAATTCCATCCCTGGGTGATTTCTCCGCTCTCTACTTTTTCTTCAATTGTCCTGGAAGTATCTTCCTGTGTGTTTTCCGAAGTACCAGAGCTGCCTGCTGAAGAATTATCTTTTTCTCCGGAAGTTCCCTGTGATTTGTTTTCATTTGCCGGTGTTTTCTCAGAAGTTCCTGATTTTTGGGGAGCTTTTGTGGGGTTCGGCGTTGCCGTAACTTCTGTTTTTTCCACTGTTTCTGAACCTGAACCGCATCCTGTAAGAACACTTCCTGACATTACTGCTAACAAAAAAAATAAAGCTGCTTTTTTCATAACTCTGTCCCCTTTCACATAATGTTTTACAGGTCAAAGTATATCACCGCAGCTTTATTCTCTGTATTTCCTATATTCCCTTAATTTTTACTGACAATTTCCGTCCTGCTTTTATAAATACTGTCTGCAGGCACACACCCTCTTACCGGAGAAAGAGGATAAATATTACTGTTTCTGCCGATCACAGTTCCCGGATTCAGGACAGATCCGCAGCCTACCTCCACATGATCTCCCAGCATGGCGCCGAATTTTTTTAATCCGGTCTCGATTTTTTCCTCTCCATCCTTTACAACAACCAGCTGTTTGTCGGATTTTACATTGGAACAGATAGAACCTGCTCCCATATGGGATTTGTATCCAAGAACTGCATCTCCCGCATAATTATAATGAGGAACCTGCACGCAGTTAAAAAGGACCACATTTTTAAGCTCTGTAGAGTTTCCTACCACGCAGTCCTCTCCTACAATGGCATTTCCCCGGATAAACGCGCAGTGACGAACCTCTGTATCCTTACCGATGATCGCAGGCCCGTTAATGCAGGCAGTAGGAGCGATCTTTGCAGATTTTGCAATCCAGATATCGCCCTCCCGGTACTCGTACTCATCCGGATCCAGTGTTTTGCCAAGCTTCAGGATAAAATCTTTAATCTCAGGAAGTACTTCCCAGGGATACGTTTTTCCCTCAAAAAGCTCTGCAGCCATTGTTTCCTTCAGATCAAGAAGCTTCTCAATGGTAAAATCTTTCATCATAATTCTTTTCCTCCTCGTTTCGAAGCTGAAGGCTTCTTTTTATAATTCTCTGCCGCCGCATCAAAAAACTGCCTCAGCGCATACTGGTAATTGCTCTGTTCCACCTGAACAGTCCGTACCCGCACAAAATGCTCCAGCTTATCCATATACTCCTGAGGGGTAATGCTTCCCTCTGCCACATAGGTAAGCCCCTTTTCCCAGCTTGCTGTAAGCTCAGGATTCAGAAGCTGCCGTATGGAACAGTTCACCACATCGAAGATCATTTCTCCCAGAAGTGTAGGCGTGATCACCTGGGTCTTTTTATTCAGGGAAAGATATTTAATAGAAAACAGTTTTTTCAGGATTTCCGCTCTGGTGGCGCTGGTTCCGATCCCGCTTCCCCGGATCTGTGCTCTCAGTTCTTCATCCTCGATCAGCTGACCGGCATTTTCCATGGCAAGAATCATAGAACCGGAATTGTAGCGCTTGGGCGGAGAGGTTTCTCCTTCCTTGATGCTCAGAGAATCTACGGAAAGTATATCATTCTTTTTCAGCTTCTGCAATGCTGCCAGAAGTACCTCGTTGCAGGATGTGTTTTCCTCTTCCTCGGAATCCTGGGACTTTTCCGAGGCTTTTTTTGCCGCAAAGGAATTGGCTGCGATCTTCAGATATCCCTCGCTCTGAAGGACACGGAACGAGGAAAAAAAGTGTTCTTTTTCCATAACCGTTACCAGATTTACCTTCTGATAAACTGCAGGAGGATAAAAAATGCATAAAAACCGCCGCACAATCGTCTCATACACCCTCTGAGCCGTCAGGGAAATCCCATTCAATGCACTCAGTCCCTGACCTGTGGGAATAATGGCATAATGATCTGTAATCTGCTTGTCATTGACATATCTTGTTTTTGCAATATTTTTGTAGGTTCCCATTTCCAGAACCTCATCTGCCGCCCCGTCGATCTGAGGATATCTGCGAAGGCCGGAAATGTTTTTGTAAATTTCTTTTGCAACCGCAGTGGAAAGCACCCGGGCATCTGTTCTGGGATAGGTCACCAGCTTTTTCTCATAAAGCTCCTGAACGATCCTCAGGGTTTCATCCGGACTGATCTTAAAAAGCCTGGAGCAGACGTTCTGAAGCTCCGCCAGGTTAAAAAGAAGCGGCGGATTCTTGTTCTCTTTTTTCCTCTCGATTTTTTCTACCTGACAGACAAGCGGAGAATTCTGACTGAGTTCTCCGATCAGCTTCTCTGCGTACTGTTTTTCTTTAAAACCGTTTTCCTTATAAAGATACGGAGACCGAAAATACCTGCTGCCCTCCACAGCCCGCCACTCGCCGTCAAAGTTTTCGCCCTCAAGGGAAATACTGCCAAGAACCCGGTAAAACGGTGTTTTTACAAAGGAACGGATTTCCCGCTCTCTTCGTACAACCATTCCAAGAACACAGGTCATTACACGACCCACGGAAATAGCCTGATATTTTGTTTTCAGATAGTTGGACACACTGTTTCCATATCTCAGGGTCAGAACACGGGAAAAATTAATTCCCATAAGGTAGTCCTCCTTTGCCCGGAGATAAGCAGATGCAGAAAGATTATCATACTCTGAGATATCCTTTGCCTCCCGGATTCCTCTTAAAATCTCTTCTTCTGTCTGAGAATCGATCCACACACGCTTCTGAGTCTTATCATGGACCCCCGCCATCTGAGCCACAAGACGATAGATATACTCACCCTCGCGCCCGGAGTCTGTGCACACATAAATAGTATCCACATCCGGGCGGTTCAGAAGGCCCCTGACAATATTAAACTGTTTCTGCACTGCCGGAATGATTTCATATTTAAAATCGCGCGGTAAAAAAGGCAGGGTATCGAGACTCCACCTTTTGTACTTGATATCATATTTTTCCGGGTAGCTCATAGTGACCAGATGCCCTACGCACCAGGTCACTACAGAATCCTCTGATTCCAGATAGCCGTCCCTTCTTTGTCCGTTGATTTTAAGAGCTTTTGCAAACTCCTGCGCCACGCTTGGCTTTTCTGCTATGTATAAAGCTTTTCCCATTATTGATCTGCACTCATCTTTCTCAGCGGCCAGGCAAGAAGAACCGCGCCGCCTACCATATTTCCAACTGTGACTACCAGCATACTTTTCAGCATGGCGGTTACGGAAAGTCCCGGAACCAGACAATATGCAGCCACAAAAGTACTCATATTCGCAATGCTGTGTTCAAATCCACTGATCACAAATCCTGAAATACACATGATGATCATCAGGATTTTTGCCGCCTCACTTTTCAGCTTGATGCCGCAAAGAACGCCAAGACATACGAAGAAGTTACAGAGAACAGCCCGGAAGAACATTTCTCCCAGCGGAATTGAAAGTTTATTGTTGATAAAGCCGGCAAAATAATCTTTGGTTCCTGCTGCGCCTGCCCATACAAAGATCAGAGTCAGGATCAGACAGCCCACAAAATTGCCGATATAGCTTACCAGCCATACCTTACCGGTTTCTTTCCAGGTTACTTTTTTGTCAATGGCGCCGAAAGCCATAACAAAATTGTTTCCGGTAAACAGCTCGCCGCCTACCATAGAAATCAGAAGAACTGCAATGGAAAACACCACCGCACTGAAAAATTTGCCCCAGGCAGGAAGCTCTGCCCCGGAAAATACATTGCCCACTACATTTGAAAAAATCATGGCAAGAACAATAAAAAATCCTGCCATCACAGCTCTTGTAAAATATTTGCCGAAGCCGGTGTTTACAAGCTGTGATTTTGCCGCTGCCGCGTTTGATACCTTTTGTACATCTTCATAGTTCATCTTTTGCCACCCTTGTCCTTTCCTGCTTTTACATAAGCCAGGCCCCCCGCCTGCGCCTATGAATTGAAGCCTTCGGCTTGGATTCATTAAGTGTTTCGGTAATACCATGGTCACTAACCTCTGCCTGCGCTTTGCTTGTCCTCGCTAAGTGTCCAGGTATAAATTCTCACTAAATTCATCCTGCGCCTTCGGCTTGGATTCATTAAGTGTTCATATTATATCATTATTTTGTGGTTCTCTCAACATAATTTGCTGAGCCTGTTTGTGTATGATTCCCTTCATCTGCCCTGCGCCCCCCAAAAAACAGCTTTCTGAGTGTTTTACCGTACACCCCGCCAGCCCCCCTTTCCGGTTATCTGCTGTTCACGCCTGCTACAATCCTGTTGAATCCATTATCCAGACAGCGTATAATACGGATATAAATTTACAATGCAACACTTATAGCCATTTCAACAAATCTCATCAGAACAAGGAGGATACCATGATCCAGATCAACAAAGAACTATGCATCGGATGCGGAAAATGCGTTAAGGACTGCCCTGTTTTCTGCATTTCCATCACTGACCACAAGGCCTCGGCATCTGGCGACTGCATGAACTGCGGTCACTGTGCTGCCCTCTGCCCCAAAGAAGCGATTTCAATTCCCGGCTACGATATGAATGATGTGGAAATATATAATGAAAATTCTTTCTCTCTGGAACCGGACACCCTGCTGCGCACCATCAAATTCCGCAGAAGCATCCGGGATTATAAGCCCCTTCCCGTAGAAAAGGAGACACTTCAGAAAGTCCTTCAGGCAGGCCGCTACACTGCCACTGCCAAAAACAACCAGGACTGTCATTTTATTTTTGTACAAAAAGAACTTGCTGCGCTCAAACAGCAGGTCTGGGATTTTATCGACGACTACGCCGCCTCCCACAGCGATAACGCCTCAGCAGATATGCTTCCCTATCTTTCTTTCAATCAGCGCAGAAAAGCCAACTGCAAAGACGATTATCTGTTCCGCAATGCTCCTGTAGTGGCGTACATTACCTCCGACTGGCCCCTTGACGCCGGACTTGCCGCCCAGAATATGGAGCTTATGGCTGTAGCTCTGGGGCTTGGCACACTGTATAACGGCTATCTTGCCCGCATTACCAATGCAAACGAAAAGCTTAAGGACTGGCTTGGCATAAAAGGAAAAACTATCAAAGCCTGTATGCTCCTTGGCTATCCCAATGTTTCCTATGAACGGACAGCCCCCAGAAAAGAGGCCAATGTGATCTGGAAATAAAAGAGGTTATAACTGCCCTGCATAAAGATTTCCGGTGTAGTTCCTTACAAATCCCAGTAACAGAATCCCATACTTTTCTGCCAGAAGAACTGCCGCCTCTGTGACAGCAGCCCGGGAAACTACAGTTGCAACTCCCATCTGGATGATTTTTTTGAGATAGTCTGCAGATATTCTTCCGCTTGTAAAAATCACACCGTCTCCGGGATCGATTTCCTGAATCAGAAGCTTTCCCGCCACCTTGTCAAGAGCATTATGACGGCCAATGTCCTCAAAGCTGCAGACTATCTCCCTTTCTTTCCAGAACGCACAGGAATGAGCGCAGCCGGTTTCCCGGAACAGTTCTCCCGGCTGAGAGAAAAAAACCTCTGCCGCGGAGAAGATCTCAGAAAAACCGACAATTCTATTCCCCTCTGACCGTTGTTTCCTCTCCGGCATCGTAGTTTCTGCATTTCGATACTGTATCGGCTCTGTTTTACCCGGCTCTTTTTCCCTGGATTCTATAGAACTCTCCACTTCATTTTTTGTATTCTTCCCCGATTCTTTCTCTGTCCTCTGCTTCTCGTTTTCAGAAATCTCAACATAAATTGTCCGTTCTTCTTCCTGAATCTGAATGCTTCTGATCTGCCTGATATTTCTTACCAGACCTTCTGTATACAGCCGCCCCAGGGCCAGTTCCTTAAGATCTTCCGGCGTACAGCTTAATCTGACCAGCTTCTGACCGTTTACAAAAAGGCTGTATTCCGTTTCCAGCGCTACCGTATCTTCACAGAAAATTTCCTGTCTGTTTTTTATTTTTTTTATATTTATCAATGTTTTTTTCATAAGCTTTTCTCTCCCGAAGTCCTTAATTATGAAGTTATCATCCACAGATCACTGTCCCACAAGTTGTTTTAGCATTTATATATCCTATTATACTGAGATATGCAAGGCAAATCACCCTCATCAAAAATGCTTTCCTGCGCACTTTGGATTTTACTGTTCACAGGCGGCTATCCCGAGACATACAGGACAGAAGGCCATCACCGAAGATGATCTGGAAGGCATTTTAACCAGTCTGCTGTAAACAAAGTAAGCCGTAATGTCTTGAAAAATATCTCTCACACTGCTATAATAAAAAAGATTTTTGGGTGTCGTTGGGTAACTGGTGTGCCCCCTGGTCTTCAAAACCTGTGCTGGACGTTAAGAGCGCCCTGGGTGAGTTCGATTCTCACAGGCATCCGCCAGAATATAATGAGGCTGCGGAATTAATTTCCACAGCCGTTTTTTTCTCCTTAAAAGCTCATCCGTCAGCTTCTGCAAAAAAAATTTATTTTTCATCAAGCACTTCTTTCAGTTCTGCTGTAAATTCCCGTTTCTCTTCCTCTGAAATCGTCCGCATTTCCAGCAAAACCCTGTCGTTTTTTATATGAGAAACAATCGGAACAGGAAGCAGACGAAGACGGTCTGCCAGCTGCTGTGCAGTTTCTTTTTCCGGAAAAATTTCCACTGCATAATCCGGCATTGTTTCTCCCGGAAGAGAGCCTCCACCAATCACAGCGCTGCTCTCTGTTACTGCAATTTTTCCGGAACAGGAGCAGGAATTCAGTTCCCAGGAAATTTCTTCTGCCTGGGCAAGAAGCTCATCTTTGGTTCTTGCAATCATTTTAAGAACCGGAATGTTCTCCCATGCCTGTTTCTCACAAAAATACTCCCGGAAAGTAGCTTCCAGAACCGCAGTTGTGCATTTGTCAAGGCGCAGCGCCCGCATCAGAGGATGCTGCTCCATTTTTTGTATGTATTCCTTTTTTCCCACAATAATCCCGGCCTGAGGGCCGCCCAGAAGCTTATCCCCGGAAAAGCAGACCACATCCGCTCCTTTTCGGAGGATTTCGCCTACTGTAGGCTCATGGGCAAGCCCGTATTTTTCCAGATCAACCAGAACCCCGCTTCCCAGATCAACGATCACAGGAATCCCGTGTTTTTTTCCCAGAGCAGAAAGCTCCTCCACAGAGGTTTCCTCCGTAAATCCCACAATTTTATAATTGCTTGTATGGACCTTCAGAAATGCCGCAGTTTCTTCTGTTACAGCCTGTTCATAATCTGAAATCCTGGTCCGGTTTGTGCAGCCGGTTTCCCGAAGGAAGGCGCCGCTCTGCTCCATAACCTCCGGGATACGGAAATGTCCTCCGATCTCAATCAGCTCTCCTCTGGAAACAATCACTTCTTTTTTGTGCGCCATAGTCGCAAGAATTAAAGTCACTGCCGCTGCGTTATTGTTCACTGCCACCGCAGCCTCCGCACCGGTGATCTGGCAGATCATATCTGCATAGTGAGCCTGCCGCTTTCCTCTTTTTCCTTCCGAAAGCCTGTATTCCAGATTAGAAAATCCGCACATGGACTGAAAGGCGGCCTCCATCTGACGTTTTCCAAGAGGCGCCCGTCCAAGATTCGTATGAAGAAGAATTCCTGTTGCGTTAAAAACCCGTCTATAAGAGGGTTCTTCCAGCGCCTTTGTCCTCTCCCTAGCCTGTTGGAGCAGCCGGGAAATAAAAAGCTCTGTTGGCTGAGCATTTTCAACAGCAGCTTCTGTTGCTTTCCCTTCCAGAAGCTCCTTTCTCAGACTGTCCAGCTCTTGCCGGAGTATACCAAGGATCCTGTTTTTTCCATATAGTCTGCACAGCTCTTCCGCCTCCGGCTCCTGAAGGATCCGATCCATCTTCGGAAGCTGTCTTAAAATCTCATTTTTATTCATATACTGTCCGCTTATTTTAATATCAGATATTTTTCCTGTTTTCCGGTTACTTCTCCCACGGCTGTGCCCGGAGAACCAAGATCAGCCAGACGTTCCAGAAGCTCAGCGGCATCTTCTTTTTTTACTGCAAGAAGAAGCCCTCCTGACGTCTGGGGATCATACACAAGATCTTCCTGCCAGGTTCCTGCAATTTCACTGAAAACATCCTCTTCCAGATATTCCCGGTTTCTGTATGCTCCCGCAGGAATCAGTCCCATCCGGGCATATTCCTTTACTCCGGGCAAAACCGGAAGCTTCTCTGTATGGAGAACCAGCGTCATTTCACTGCCCTTTGCCATTTCCATAGCGTGGCCTGCCAGCCCGAAGCCGGTGATATCTGTACAGCTGTGGATTTCAAATCCCACCGCAATATCCCTGGCATATTTATTTAAGGCAGTCATTGTTTTTACTGCAGAGCTTATCTCTTCCTCTGAGGCAAGCTCTCCCTTAATGGCAGTGGAAATAATTCCGGTACCCAGAGGCTTGGTAAGGATCAGCACATCTCCCGGCTGCGCTCCATAATTTTTCCACATGGCTTTCGGATCAACAAAACCGCTGACGCAAAGCCCGTACTTTGGTTCATTGTCGGAAATGGTATGACCTCCTGCAAGCACAGCTCCTGCTTCCATTACCTTATCCGCGCCGCCCTGAAGGATTTTTCCCAGTATCTCAATATCCAGACAGTCCGGAAAGGCCGCCAGATTCAGCGCCACCTTAGGTTCTCCGCCCATGGCGTATACGTCGCTTAAAGCATTTGCTGCTGCGATCTGCCCAAACAGATAGGGATCGTCTACCACCGGGGTAAAAAAATCAACGGTCTGGATCATTGCCAGTTCCTCACTGATCTGATAAACTGCGGCATCATCCGCGGTTTCTGTTCCCACTAAAAGCATGGGATCATTAAATTTTGGCAGCTTACCCAAAACTTGGGCAAGGGTCTTCGGACCTTTTTTCGCCGCTCAGCCGGAGGTAGTTGACATCTGCGTCAAACGAATTTCTGTGTCTGCCATATCACTCACCTCCATTACATAATTTCCTGTCATCTTTTCCTTTAAAGCCTTCTTCATTTCCCATAACCTTTATTTTCCAGAGGCTTTCAGAACCCTTCCGCCCTCTGTTTTTCTTGTAAAACCGTTTTTATCAAAATGCTCCAAAAGGGCTACCGCCACCTTCCGGGAACAGCCCAGATAATCCCGGTATTCTCCAAGAGCAACTTCCGGCTTCTTCTCTGCCATTTCCCGGAAAGCTGTTTTTGCCTTCTCATAGTAATCACGGTGAACACAGTATTGAACATCCAGCCGGATCAGCGCTTTTTTGTTCAGAAGGGACGTAAACACAGCCGGAAACTTCTTCTGATTCCGGTGTTCCTTCAGATAAAGCTCGGTAGCAAGAGGCGCAAAGCCCTCATCCAGATAATGGTTAAGGATTTCTTTTACCATAGCGTCCTCATCCTCCTTCAGAACTACCCGAAAACGCTTTTTACTGATCAGTCCGTGCTCTTCCTTGATTACTTTTTCGGTCTTTAAAACGGCAAGAATATCGTCTGCAAGCTTCCCGTCTGCAAGCTTCATCCTGCTTCGCAGTTCTTCAATTCCCATGCCTTCCTTTAAAGGATTGGCTTTATGAAATTCATCCAGAACTGCCTCTGCCCTTTTCCGGTAAAAATCCATTTCCTGCCTGTGAATGTACAGATTTTCATTAAGACGCACCAGAATTTTTCGCTCCGCCAGCTTCTCCGCTGTATGTTTCAGCCCGGATTTATCAAGAGCGCTTCGTCCTGCCAGCTCCTCCAAAGTAAAAAAGCTTCCCCAGTGCTCCCAGGCTGAAAGTTCAAGCATTTCCTCCCTGGTTCCGCTTTCCTTGATCCGGCAGGCCTCCAGCGCCTTTTGGTCATTTCTTTTATGCTTTCTGGGGCAGATATCCAGAACCGTTCCGCCTCCAATGGTTTCTGCCGGGGAATAAAACCGGATCACAAACCGCTCTCCTTTTTCCAGAACCGTTTCCTCTTCCAGCCTGAGCTGAGCATAACAGGTCTCCCCTGCTTTCAGCTCATCTCTGTCAAGCAGGATCACCTTTCCCAGAAGCTCCCTTGTACCATGATACACATGCACCCGGCTTCCGTTCTTTACGCTGCGCTGTGTGTGACGCAGCACAGTCAGAGACACATCTGCCATCATGGTAGGATACATACTGTTTTTAAGGGCAACCACATCGCCTCTTCGGATCTCCTGTTTTTTCCTGTCAGGAAGATTCAGAGCCACCCTCTGCCCAGCATGTGCCTCCTCCACATTTGTCTCATGCACCTGAATGCTGCGGATTTTTACAGAAGTATTTTCCGGATAAAGATACGCTTCCTGCTCCTTTTTGATCCTTCCGCCAAAAAGCGTTCCTGTTACTACAGTTCCAAAGCCTTTCAATGTAAATACGCGGTCAACAGGCAGGCGGAAGGCCCGGGTTTCCTTATGCCCCGGAAGATCTCTGTATAACTGATACAGCGTATCCCGAAGCCTGTCGATTCCCTGATTCCTGTATACAGAAACCGGAACTACGGGCGCATCCTCCAGGAACGTTCCCTTAACCAGTTCCCTGACGTCCTCCTCCACCAGCTCTGTAAGCTCCGGATCTGCCGCGTCTGTTTTTGTGATCACAATCACTCCGCAGCGTACCCCCAGAATGGACAAAATGTCCAGATGCTCCACTGTCTGAGGCATAATTCCCTCATCCGCTGCAACCACAAGCATGACCATATCCATTCCAGCCACACCTGCCAGCATATTTTTTACAAATTTTTCATGGCCGGGCACATCCACGATCCCTACCCGCTCCCCTTTTGGGAAATCCATCCAGGCAAAACCAAGCTCAATGGTAATGCCCCGTTTTTTTTCTTCCTTCAGACGGTCTGTATCAATACCCGTCAATGCCCGGATCAGGCAGGTTTTTCCGTGATCCACATGACCTGCCGTTCCTATAATTCCATATTTCATCAGTTTAACCCCTGTAAAAACCGGAGAGGAAAACCTGTCCGGCTTCATATATTGTTATTGTCCACAACACGAGACAAATTTCCTTTCAGATTGTCAGGGATAAAACATCATTTTCTCCTTGACAATCCCCTGGGCTTACCCTATACTGAAAATAAGAAATGGGTTTTTACCAAGTAAAATCTTGTGATTTGAAAGGGTTGCTCGTTTCTTTTTTTATGTCCAGAATATCATATAAATACATTTTTCGGTCATTTGCATGCCGTATCAGCATAGATGCATGAAACACATTATACCGTTCCACTTCTCCCTCTGCATCATAAACTGGCAATGCAAAGTACGAATCATATCGATACCATCCATTTGCTGCATCTCTCAGATGTTTCTCTCCTGTATTTTCTCGATAATGTTTTCCTGAGGCAATTTCTAGCAATTCTGGAATTCCCTGTACTGCATTGGCCTTTACTTTTGCATTTGCCCCTTTTAGCATATAAGTATATTTTGACCCCGTATATTCATCTGGAAAATCTTTCCCAATGTATACGATATCTTTTGTATCCATAACTTCGTAAAAATTGCCTACATAAGATTCAAGGTAAACTTTTACCTCATTCCAGTTGATGGATTTTTTTCCTGCAAAAAGAATATCCTGCATCTGTACAATCTTCTTTCCATTCAATCCGGATACCACTTTCACATTTCTTTTCACTCCTACACTCCTCTATAACAAACCAGACCTGTATCTGTGCAGCAAATATACTTTATCGCCTTATATTCTTCCTTATCATACCACACGTCTGTTTTTTTTACTACAGAAACGCTTCTCCGTATCAGGTAGAATAATGCCTCTGAACAAGTAACACTTTTATTTTGTATAAAGGCCGGAATAAGCCTTTTTATCCAGCCTTAAATAAATACTATACAGAATCATCACAAATAAACCGATCACCGCTATAATTATCCATACAGTACTGAATGTATAATAGTCGATAAGTGTTCCTATTATGTAGTTACTTAATACTCCAATTAATCCGGCGCAGCTGGTCGTAATACTTAATACTCTTCCACGATGTGTTTCCGGTATTCTTTTTGTAAGATAAGGCGTTTTTGAAATGGAACCCAATATTTCACCTATTGTAAATATAATAATCCCTGCAACCGCAATCACAAAATGATGATTTACAAAAATAAAAAATGCAAGTCCTAATGACTCCAGCAGCTGCCCCAAATACATAATCCTGATATCCATAAATCCGGAAAGCTTTTGGGTTAATATTGGCGTACCTATTACCACAACAACTGCATTAATACTTGTTAAAACTCCAAATTTAAAAGCTCCTGATCCCTGAAAGGCTTCCTCCATATGTAAGGGCATCAAAAAACTGAACTGATTATAAATCAGCGCAGCTATACCGTGAATGACAAACAGCACAAAAAATAATTTTCGTTGCGAAAAAACCTTGAATATTGATCCTGTTTCTCCTTTTTCATATTCGTTCACTGTTCTGTTATCCCGGTCAGCAGTTCTTATATTTTTAATAAAAATCAGCAGAAGAAGCGTACTGGTGATATCTGCCACGCCGTTAATAAAAAAAGAAAGGCTGAGATAATGATTAAATAAAATGCCTCCAATGGTGGGCGCCAAAACCAGGCCTAAATTCATGGAAAGATAATTCAGCGAATATGCTCGTTCCCGATCCCTGTAGGTTGTCAGATCCGCGATCAGAGCATCGTAAGCCGGCTGCTCCATTGCCTGAAATAAAGAAGCAATCGCCAGTAAATACAGTGTCGTCATGGACATTGGCAATGCAGCGCAGACAAAATACAGGCTGTTTCCGATCAAGTCGAAGGTAACGATGATATGCTTTTTATTATATTTGTCAGCCAGCTTACCTCCCAGTAAATAAAACGGTCCCATAAACAAAGAAAATATCATCATATACAGGCCGATGGTCTGTCCGTTCAACCCCAGCTTTTCACTCATGATCAAGGTAAGCATGGGCCATATTAACGCCCCCATACTTGTCATGACTTTGCCAAAAGCCAGCACATAGATTTCTTTTGGCAAATGGCTGTACATTGAAAAATGTTTCTTAAGAAATCCCATAAAAATTCTCTCCTTCGTCTTCTCTTTAAATCATCTGCCTGTTTTTTCTATCACATCTTCACTACCGCATCCAGGCACAACATCATCGCATATTCATATGTATTGCCGCCAAAATTCCTCTCATCATATTTCTTAACAGCTGCGAGGTTTTTCCCCTTGACTTTCATATTTATCCGATTACTCTAAATCAATCCAGTATCTTTGCTCTGTCTTACCGTTTTCTATTTGTTCATTTTCTAATATTCCGCCGTTTTTTATGATGGATTTCGCAGAACCAATATTATCTTTATCGCATACCATTAAAACTTTTTTGATTCCCATTTTTTTACATTCCTCTAAGGCAAGCCCAATCATTTGTACAGCATATCCTTTTCTTCTTTCAGATGGTCTGATTCCGTCACCAATATGCCCTCCATGTAATAGCAAATGTTCATTTAAATAATGCCTGATATTTACTGCACCTACAATGATATTTCGCCTCTCATCCAAACAAAAGAATGTGGAATGAGGAACCAGTCCGTCTTTTGGTTCCTTTGCTTCCAAATTATCCAGATAGTAATCAAAGTCATCATAATCGTTTTTGAAAATAACTTCTGGTGAACGGTTCACATCATAAGTATCATTATATTTTTTCCACTCCTTGAGCATGTCAATAATCTGTCCTTTGTATTCGTAACTTCCTTTTATTAATTTTATTGATATCAAAATCACTTCCTTTACTTAGAATCCATAACTTTTCTCATTTCAATACTGTGCCGTAAATCTTTTCCCATTTTTAAAAATCTCATATTAATATCAATACAGAAAATGTCTTATCATATTTTAAGTTTAAATCCACAACCAGATCCGCCAACCTGTCTTCTGTACTTTCATTCAGATTTCCATTTAGCAGAACAGCAATATCCACGTCTGATTCAGAAGTATAGGTTTCTCTTGCATAAGAACCGTATAATACAATCCGAAGCGCCTGGTTATTAAAAACAGCAAGGATTCCACCCTCTAATTCCTTTCATGTATTTGTATCCATAAGCTGTACTTTTTTATTATATCGTCCGATTTTTTTAACGTCAACGCATTTCAAAAAAGCAGTTTTTAATTTTCTTTCTTTTTCGCTGATTTTTTATAAAATTCTGTCCGCAATACTACAGTTATGGTAAACTATAATCAAACAACAATTTCATTTTTTATCCACAGAAAGAGGTGACCTCCCATGTACGAAAACATTCGCCTGCAAACCAGTCGTCTGCTTCTCCGGCCAGTCAGTCCAGATGATCTTTCCACTGTTTATGCTTATTCTTCCGATGGAGAGCATGTGAAATATATGAAATACTATCCAGATGAATCTATGGAAGTGTGCAAAAAGTTTCTCATACAGACCTGCCAAGAATGGAGTAAAGAATTTCCCCGCTGTTATGTATTTGCTGTCATACAGAACAGCCGACATATTGGCGAGGTTTCTGTCTACGCTGAAGATGAAGCTTTTACAATCGGAGAACTTGGATGGATCATTCACAGAGATTACTGCAATAAAGGATATGCCTCAGAAGCTGCGCAGGCTCTTCTCAGTTTTTGTCAAAACACACTTCATCTTAATAAAGTCACTGCCTGCTGTGACAGCAGAAACTCTGCATCCATGAAAATCATGGAAACTCTTGGCATGACTGTAACAGAAAAGGATATTCCCAGAAAATATTTGAAACGCGATGAAACTGCCTTTGAGATAAAAGCAGAAAAAATATTACATCTTGACCTTTCGTCCCTAAAACGGTAATATCATTATATAATAGCTTGTATAAGTTCGTAATGGGACGAGCGTTTCTACCAACTGCCTTAACAGTTGACTACAGGTTTCCGCAAAACCGGAAATCCCCTGTCTGCTGTTAGGGCTTTTTTATTCAGAAAATAGGAGGATCATATTATGAGCAGCTTATGTATTAAAAATGCTTCTGTTATTGTAACCTGTGATGATCAGGATTCGGTTCTGGAAAATTCCAGTATTCTGATCGAAGACGGGGTTATCCGAAGCATCGGACAGCAGACTTTTTCCGCAGATGAAATTCTGGATGCTTCCGGATGTATGGTTTATCCGGGACTTATCAACACCCATCACCACCTTTATCAGACTTTCAGCCGTAATCTGCCTCAGGTACAGAATATGGAACTGTTTGAATGGCTGACCACACTTTATGAAATCTGGAAAAACCTTGACAGTTCTATTATTTATCACAGTTCCGTTACGGGTATGGGGGAATTATTAAAAACAGGCTGTACTACCTGTTTTGACCATCATTATGTCTTCCCGGGCGGCAGTTCTGTCTCTCTTCTGGAAGCTCAGTTTGAGGCGGCGCGGCAGCTTGGAATCCGCATGTATGCATCCAGGGGAAGTATGGATCTCAGTAAAAAGGACGGAGGCCTTCCCCCTGACAGTGTGGTTCAGTCAGTAGACGAAATCCTGAAAGATTCCAGAAACGCTGTGGAAAAGTTCCACAATCCGGCGCCTTTTTCCATGAATATGGTTGCCCTGGCTCCCTGCTCGCCTTTCAGCGCAGGGAAAGAGCTGTACCGGCAGTCTGCTCTTCTTGCCAGAGATCTGAGAGTCCGCCTTCACACCCATCTGTGCGAAACACTGGACGAAGAAAACTATGTTCTGGAAAAATACGGAAAGCGTCCTCTTTCCTACATGGAAGAGCTTGGCTGGACAGGCAGCGACGTATGGTATGCACATGGCATCCATTTTAATGATGAAGAGCTTAAAATCCTTGCGGAAACAAAAACAGGAGTGGCTCACTGCCCCATTTCCAACATGAAGCTTTCCTCCGGGATCTGCCGTATCCCGGAAATGCTGAAGCTTGGAATCCCCGTGGGACTGGCAGTTGACGGAAGCGCCAGCAATGACGGCTCCAATCTTCTGGAAGAGCTCCGTGTCGCCTATCTTCTTCACAGGCTGAATTCCAGCAGCCAGGCTCCTGACGGCTATGAGCTGCTGAAGCTTGCCACCAGGGGAAGCGCTGCTGTTCTTGGCCGCAGCGACATCGGTTCACTGGAGCCGGGTAAAGCAGGCGATCTTTTCCTTATACGGAAAAACCGTCTGGAGCTTGTAGGCGCAGACCTGGATCCAAAATCCATGCTGGGAACCGTAGGATTTAAGGGCGCTGTAGATTATACTGTTGTAAATGGGAAAATTGTTGTCAGAAACGGAAAGCTTACTGGAATTGACGAGGAAAAGGCTGTTTATGAAGGCAAAAGGGCTGTAAACGAATATCTGAACAGATAAAAAGTCCTCCTGGCTTTCCGGACAGGAGCAGAACATTTTACCTCAGCTCTTAACAGCAAGCCGCACAAAAAAGGTATTTCCAAACTGAAACAATGTCTGGAAATACCTTTTTATTTTTATGCTTTATTTATTACAGTAGGTTGTATGAAGAAGATGGTGCGCAATATGGCTGTTGGGCTCTTCCAGGAATTCTTCGTAAATCTTTTTGATCGCAGGATTTTCGTGAGATTTCCGGTAGGCCAGTTCTCTGTCATGGGCAAAGGTCGCAGCTCTTCTTGCCGCATAGGCCTCTTCTCTGTCTGTATCCATAAGAAGCTTGGGCTGTCCGCCTCCGCTGACACAGCCCTCCGGGCAGGTCATCACTTCAATAAAATGAAGATCCAGCGTACCGTTCTTTACTGCTTCCAGCACAGGAACCACATTTTTCAGTCCTGTGACAACACCAACTTTCAGATCCAGGTCTCCCACTTTTATCACAGAAGTACGGAAGCCCTCTGTACCGCGGACTGCTGTCACTTCCAGATCCGGGATCGGCTGTCCGGTCACAAGCTCATAACCGGTACGAATGGCTGCCTCCATAACGCCGCCGGTAACGCCGAAAATAGTTCCCGCGCCTGTATAAAGACCAAGAGGCTGGTCAAACTCCTGCTCATCAAGAGCCTCCCAGTCAATTCCCATATCCTTAATAAGCCATGCCAGATCTCTTGTTGTAATGGCAGCATCTACATCACGGAATCCACTGTCTTTCATTTCCGGACGTTCGCTTTCAAACTCCTTGCAGGTACATGGCATTACAGAAACGCTGTAAATATCCTTACCTTCTCTGCCTTCCAGCTGCGCTCCGTAAGTTTTAAAAATCGCTCCTCCGATCTGCTGTGGACTTTTCGCGGAAGATAAATGATCTTTAAGCTCCGGATAATTATCCTCCAGGAATTTTACCCAGGCCGGACAGCAGGAAGTAAACATAGGAAGAACGCCTCCCTCTGTCACACGTTTTACAAGCTCTGTTCCCTCTTCCATAATAGTTACGTCCGCCGGGAAGTTGGTATCGTATACCCGGTCAAAGCCAAGAGCATGAAGAGCTGCGGATAATTTTCCCGGAGTAAGGGTTCCAAGCTCTGCGCCAAATTCCTCTGCAATGGCAACCCGCACTGCCGGAGCACACTGCACAATGGTGAATCTGTTTTTGTCTGCAAGAGCTGCCTTCACCTCGTTCAGGTGGCAGACTGCATGAGCTGCAAAAAGCGGCTCCTGAACGGAATCCGGAATATTTCTTTCTTTTTTTACTCTTTCGTATGCGTCTTTTCCATGGGTCAGTACAGAAACATAGGATTTACATTTCTGCACGCACTGACCGCACATCACGCATCTGTCTGTATCAATGGTCTGCGGTTTTCCCTGCTCTCCCACAATGGCATAGGCAGGACAGACCTCTGCGCATTCACGGCAGCCGGTACAGATATTCTGATCAATTGCTACTATCATGAATTTTGTCCTCCCTTATCTCCAGTTTTTTGTCAGAAGCAGAGCCTCTGCCGCCCTGATATTTTTTTCTTCTCTTTCTGCCTCAGGATCTACCAGACGGAGCGCCTGATGAGGACAGACACGGACACAGGCCGGACCTCCCTCAATTCCCTCGCAGAGATCACATTTGGATGCAAAAACCTTTGGTTCCGAAGACATTGCCTGGCCCACCAGACGTCCGTCCCTGGCATAAGGAAGAAGGGCGATCGCCCCAAAAGGACAGGCCTGCATACAGTCTTTACATCCGATACATTTTTCCGCATCCACGATCACCTGATGGTCAATGCGGCTGATCGCGCCTTTTGTACAGGCATTCAGGCAGGGAGCATCCTCACAGTGCTTACACTGGATGGGCATACAGCCCTGCTCAAATTTTGTAAGAAACAGTCTTGGAGTTACGGGAACCGTTACGGTTCCCACTGTTTTTCCAAGGTGATTGCTCTTACGGTTATGAACGGTGAAGCAGGCAAGCTCACAGGCCTTGCAGCCTGTGCATTTTGTACTGTCGCCCACCACAAAGGATCCGATTTCTTTTTTCATTTCTATGTCCTCCTATTCCTGTGGGTGCGTTTCCAGATATGCGTTTCTTGCCGCTTCTGCTCTCTTACGCTCCATGGCGTCTCCAAGCTCATCCTCTGTCACAAGAGTCAGAGCTTCTGTAGGACAGACTCTCACGCAAGCCGGGCCTCCGGAAAATCCGTAACAGAGATCACATTTATTTGCCACTTTTTTCTCTGTTCCGTCTGCCTGGAATTTTCCGGTCTGGACTGTCATATTGATAGCGCCGAAAGGACAGGCATCCATACAGGATTTACAGCCCATGCATTTTTCTGTATCAATGACAATACAGTGATCCTTCTGGGAAATAGCCCCAACCGGACACACTGCCATACAGGCAGGATTTTCACAATGCTTGCACTGCACCGGAACACTTAAATTCGCTGTTTTTACCATATGAAGCTTCGGATTAAAGCTGTAGGAATCCGGATCCACCTCAAAGATATGCTTTCCCTCATGGGCAACCACACAGCCGATCATGCAGGTACGGCAGCCGATACAAAGGTCAGGGTTTCCTTTCACAAAGTAATTCATGCTTTTGCCCCCTTTCCTGTATCAATGCCCATCTGCGCACGGATATCGTCATACAGCTCCATAACATGGCGCTCCGCCCACTGCTGGTCTTCGATCTTTTCTACACGGCAGGCACAGTATTTGTACTCGGGCGTATTGCTGATGGGATCAAGCTTGGCTGTTGTCAGCTCATTGCAGGCTCCGATCCACCACTGGTAGGTCATGTAGGTTGCACCCGGTTTTACACGGTCCGTAGGAAGACACCGTGTAATACAGTAGCCTCTCTTGGAAAGGATCTTCACAAGCTCGCCCTTTTTCAGGTTCATTTTCTCGCAGTCCTCTGTATTCATCTGAACCCATCCCGGTTCATCCTCCAGATTACGGAGAGTACGGCAGTTTCCTGTCATAGTACGCACAGAATAATGACCTACTTCGCGGACAGTGGAAAGAGTCATTGGATACTGGTCGTTTTCCAGCTCTACCGGCGGATGCCAGTCAGTGCCGTAAAACAGAGCCTTATGATCCTTTGTTGCAAAAATTCCGTCCTTATGGAGATACGGTGTTCCCTTATCCTCCATGGATTTGTCCCGGCAGGGCCACTGAACGCCGCCGTATTTTTCAATTTTTTCGTAAGTAGCGCCTGTAAAGCTTGGACAGAGGTCGATCATTTCATTCCAGATCTCTTCTGTATTTTTGTAATTCATTGGATATCCCATGGCTGTGGAAATATCTGCAATGATCTGCCAGTCCGGACGCATATCTCCTTCCGGCTCGATCAGCTTGCGCACTCTCTGGAAGCCACGGTCCGCACAGGTATAAATACCTTCGTTTTCACCCCAGGCAGTAGCCGGAAGGATTACATCCGCATAAAGCCCGGTCTTATTCATATAGATATCCTGCATTACCACAAAATCACATTTGTCCAGAGCCTCGCGGACCTCTGCAAGGTCAGGATCGGACTGAGCCGGATCTTCTCCGAATATGTAGTATGCGTGGATTCTCTTCTTTTCTTCCTTCTCATGAAGGATTCTGTGAGGCACATGAGTGATCGGGCAGCCAACCTGATCAGAAAGAGGAACGCCCCATGCTTTTTCAAATTTTTCGCGGATTTCCGGAACGGTTACATTCTGATAGCCCGGATAGGAGTTTGGAAGAGCTCCCATGTCGCAGGCTCCCTGCACGTTGTTCTGTCCGCGGACCGGACCGATGCCCATGGACGGGCCGCCGAAGTTTCCGGTCATCAGCGCAAGGTTGGCAAGTCCCTTCACAACGTCTACTGCCTGTGTAAACTGACAGACTCCCATACCATAAAGAATCATGGCCGGTTTGGTGGTTGCGTACACTCTTGCTGCCCTGCGAATGGTTTCTGCCGGAATATGCGTAATAGGCTCTGCATATTCCGGAGTGTATTTTTCTATTACTTTCAGGAATTCGTCAAATCCCTTCGTGTGTTCATCAATAAACTTTTTATCTGCAAGACCTTCATTCCAGATCACATTTGCCATGGCATTTACAAGAGCAAGGTTAGAACCGCCCTTAAGCTGCAGATGAATATCTGAAATACGTGCGGTCTCCGTCACGCGGGGATCTGCACAGATGATCTTCATTCCCTTTTGTTTTCCCCTTACAATACGTCTTGCCACAATAGGGTGGGAATCTGCTCCGTTATAGCCGAAGCAAAGTAAACAGCCTGCATCCTCGATCTCCGGGATGCCCATTGACATTGCGCCTGAACCTAAAGAATACAGTAGACCCGCTACCGAAGGCGCATGTCATATTCGGGCGCAGTGATCGACGTTGTTGGTGCCGATGCACGCGCGCATAAATTTCTGCATCAGATAATTGGCCTCGTTTCCTGCTCCTCTGGCAGAGCCTGTTCCCATAATGGAATCCGGACCGAATTTTTCTTTGATTTCCCCAAGACGTTTCGCTACATAGGAAATTGCTTCCTCCCAGGAAACCTCTACAAGGGGTGATTTTTTTCCGCCTTTACGGATCATCGGTTTACGAAGACGTTTCGTAAGAATCTGGGGATCATTAAGATAATCCCAGCCGTAATGACCTTTCAGACAGAGGGTTCCCGCATTGGTTCTTCCGTCTGCAGGGACTGCTTCCACAATCTTGTTTGCATCTGTATCGACTGTGAACATAATCTGGCAGCCTGCTCCGCAATACGCGCAGGTTGTCTGGACTTGTTTTAAAGCCATACTTGTTCCCTCCTAACATAAAAATATATGATGTCTGTTATCCCTGAGATAACTGCTTCTGCATTTTCATATGCAAAAGCTGATGAATCTTCGTTTATATTTTAACATTGTTAATTTTTATTTACAAGAATCCAGCTCTATTTTTTGTACAAAACAGCCAAATTCTTTTTTCTTTAACCTTAATCTTTGTTAGTTTGAACTATTTTTATCAGAATTTCTGTGCATTTCTCTGTTTCATGGAAACCAAACACCGGAACTCCCGGAATTTTAAGCTCTGTGTCTGTCACAAGTCCCAGTAAAGTATCCGGCCTGCAGACACTTTTATGGGAAATTTCTCCTCTCACCAGCTCAAACTTGGGATAATCAGAATCCTTCATCCCCTCCAGAAGAATAATATCCGCCTCCGGAAAAAATTCTGCCAGCTCCTCCGCCCGGACATCCTGCTGCTGTTTCACCACCTGCCACTGTCCGGAGGAAAAAATACAGGTTCCGTAAGCGCCTGCCTGACGCATCCGGTAAGTGTCCGTTCCCTCCCGGTCCGCCTGAAATTCATGACCGTCATGCTTGATCACAGCCACCCGGTATCCCTGTCCGGCAAGTTCGGAAATCAGCTTTTCCATAAAAGTAGTCTTGCCGGAATTTTTTACTCCGCTGACTGCTGCAATAAAAGGTTTTCCCGTTCTTTTTACAGCATCCATACAGCCACCTGCTCTCCGGCTTTTACATTTTCCCTGCCCGCCGGGATATCCAGAAGGCAGTTGCAGCCCCGCAAAGTTCCGATTGCGCCTGAAGAAAAAATCCCCTGTGGAAAAGAAACCTTCCCATTCTTATACACAGCCCTCACAAACCTGCGGACTTTACATCTTTTTTCAAAGTCCACTTCCATGATCCCTCTTCTCATTTCCATAGCAAAGGCAGGATCTCCGGTCATGGCTTCCAGCGCAGGACGCAAAAGCAGTTCCAGATTTGCCATGGCACCAAAGGGATTTCCGGACAGGGAAAGGATCAGAGTTTTCCCGTATACGGAAAAAATAGTAGGGGTCCCGGGCTGAAGCCGGATCCTCCAGAATATTTTTTCTGCTCCAAGGATTTCCAGGGCTCCGTGAAGAATATCTTTTTTTCCTACAGAGACACCGCCGGTGGTAACAATGATATCCGCATCCTCTGCCGCTTTTTTCAGTTCTGCTGCCAGACCTGCCTCACTGTCTGCACAATGAGACACTGATTCCGGCTTCACTCCAAGCTCACGAAGCCGGGAAGAAACCATCATCCCATTGGAATCATAGATTTTTCCCGGTTTCAGAGGATTTCCCGGCTGGCAGAGTTCATCTCCTGTGGTAAGCACGCGGATCACCGGTTTCCGGTAAACAGCCACCTCTGTACGCCCGATACCGGACAGGATCCCCTGCTCTGCAAAAGTAATTCTGGAACCTTTTGCCAGAAGAAGCGAATTCTTTTTATAATCTTCGCCCTGAAAGCAATAATTGTCCCATGGCTTCTGACTTTTATTAACTTTTACAGTTTCTTCCCCGCAGTCTGTATCCTCCTGCTTTACCGCAGTATCTGCCCCTTCCGGAAAAGGAGCTCCTGTCATGATCCGGTATGCTTCTCCTGGTTTTATGGAAAAAGCCCCTCCATTATCTCCTGCATAAATGCAGCCTGCCACCTTCAGAACCGCAGGATTTCCCCTGACCGCTCCCCGGATATCCTCAGAGCGCACCGCATACCCGTCTACCGGTGATCTTGGAAACGGAGGATTGTCCAGCTCTGCATAAATATTCTCTGCAAGACAAAATCCATTGGCTTCCTCCACCTTTACTTTTTTTGTATCTGTAATCCTGTCTGCCCGTTTCAGAATTTCCTCCAGGGCATTTTCCAGCAAAATTCCCTCAATCATTTCACCTTCCCCTTTTCCATGTATGCTAAAAGCTCCCTATAATCTTCCGGAGTATTGATATTTCTCATCTTCCACTCCTCTGCGGATGTCCGGAAGGTATCGAATCCCCATGCATCAAGAACCCGAAACACCGGAGCAGAAGCCTTCTCTATCTGTTCTCCAATACAATCAGCCATGCAGACGGGATAAATCCCCATCAAAGGCTCTGTCCGTTCTCCGTGAACAAGCAGAAGAGGTTTCCCGGAATTGCCACCCTCTCTGCCATTCCCAAAGCTTCCGGCATTTTCAGAAGCAGCTGCGCCTAAGCTGTTCTCATGAGCAAGAAGCAGCTCCTCCAGCGTTTCCTCCGGAAACTGAGGCACATCCACCGGAAGCACCAGACAATAGGGTGTGTCCATTGCCTTCATACAGGCATGGAGCCCGCCTAAAGGCCCCCGTTCCCGGTAAATATCAGGAACCATTTGAATATGTATGCTGCTTTTTACTGTTCCATTCCGGAAAGCATCCGCTCCTGCAGCGTGAACGGAAACATAAACCTTATGGATTCCCAACTTCTCGGCTTTTTTTATCTGACAGGAAAGAAAACTATCTCCATCCAGAAGAAGTTCTGCCTTATCCTCTCCCATGCGGCTGCTTTTTCCGCCTGCCAGAAGGAGAAGGGAATAAAGCTCTGCCCTGCCTGTTTTCTGCTTTTCTGCCACAGTATTACATCACCTTTGCTTATAAATCTGTGTATTCCGTTTATCTGTCTGTACACAGATCCTGTTTATCTTTCCAGTATAAAACTTTTTTTCGGGCATGTATACAGATAATTTCTGTTTTTTAAGTGTATTCTCCAAAACAAACAGCGGTCAGCCTTTCAAAGACTAACCGCCATCCATTTTTAACTGTTTATAACATTCAAGTCCAACTCAGCAGTTTTCTCCGTATTTGTGACAATAACTGAAGGATTGCCGGATATAACTAACTGGATTTATTCCCCACAGTAACATTCTATGGCCTTATGAACAAATTCTGCTGTTCCGCAGCCTCCTGCCTTATCAATATTTTCTGTAAATCTTTTATCTTCCACATACATTCTGCCAAGTTCAGCAAGCACTTTATCCGAACAGGTATAATAATTATCTGTGATACAGCGCTGAAGTTTTTTCACAAGCTGCTGTGCCTGGGCAGAATCAGGCTCTCCCGTACGAATTTCTCCAAATTCTGTAAATATGTCCATCATCTGCATCATCGCAGTCTGATATCCCCCTGCGTTTCTGTCCTTTGTTTTCTGCTCATATTCCTGATATTCCGCTGTTTTTCCCCAGGCTACTTTTGCCTCTTTTTTATACTCCTGTATTTTAGTGGTGTCAAATGCTGAAAAATCCATATTTCTTTCTCCATTCTTCTTTATTCCACAGGCAAGAGCGATCAGATTTTCAAGACGCTGCTTTTTCAATATAAGAACCTCAATCTGCTGCTCCAGGGCCTTCTGTCTGTCAAAACCGGGAGCATCCATAATCTGTTTAATGTCCTTAAGCGAAAATTCCAGTTCACGAAATAACAGGATCTGCTGTAATTTTTCCAGCGCGCGATTGTCATACAGCCTGTATCCTGCCGTTGTATATTCTGTGGGCTTTAACAGTCCTATTTTGTCATAATACTGTAAAGTACGGATACTTACACCGGTCAGACGGCTTACCTCATTTACTGTCATCATCTTTCTGTTCCTCCTGTGTGGTGATTACAGAATAAACTATTACGCTGGGTCAGAGTCAACTGTTTTTTTATCTTTTATTACAAAAGAAGAGACTGCATGCAACAGTCCCCTTTTCCTTTATTGATCATTTATCTTCCAGTCCAGTCTGATTTTAGTCATCTGTGAAAGAATTGCTTCTTTTGCTGAGTCATTCAGATATACCGGATTGAGTTTTCTTTTTAAATATGCCAGATAAGTATCTTTCGTTTCGTTAATAAGTATTGCTGTAAAAAATCTTTCCCAACTAAAATACTTCTCACTTTCCACATAATCATACGGTGTATGCAAGACTGCCATTACAGTACTTTTTTTCAAAATACCGGAAGACAGTATCAGCCATTCAAAAGATTCCGGCAAATAAAGTGCCATATTTTTTCGGTCTGAAATTAGTTTCTGAACTCTGTCCATCTCCGAGCCAAATGCTGCACCATCTGCTATCACAAGTATTTTTTCATCCTTATGAGCATTCAGATAATGGAATATGTTTGACTTTCCATTCATGGTTTCGCATTCCAACTGATTCTCTCTACATATTTGTTTAAAAAACTGATATCCGGAATTACTGTCTTCTGTAATAATCACTTCAGGCATTATCTCTCTTTGATAAGCATTCGTCCCATATAAACGATAAAATTCATGATAAATCTGCTTTAAAGTTCCATACTTTCCCGATGTACGAATTCCATAAATTTCTTCTACACTATAAGGTAAAGTTGGCAGTGATTCTCTGGATACGATCACATAATAATTATCTGTCTTCTGTATCGTTCCCGCAAATTCCTCAGTTCGAATAAATTCATTTCCTTCATCTATAAATACAATACTGTCAGAGATCTCGCCCAACTGCCCCTTCCATAAAGAGCCTTCCAGCACATAACATTTCTTGTCACATACCAGCTCTACCGGCGTACCAGACGGATTATTTACATATTCTCGAATCATATCTACCAATGTAGTTTTTCCTGTTGCGCTGTCGCCCCGGATGATTGTCAGATTCCTTCTCAGTTCAAAATCATATTTTAATCGTTTGGTAGAAACAATGATTCTGTGCTTTCCTTTCATTATATTACCCCCGTCAAACAAACTCTCCGGCTATTGATACCAGTTCTTCCATTGAGTGCACAATCTGATCTGTATTCAACACACGTACAGCAAATGATTCTTTCCCAAAATCCATCAGATGCAGAAGATTCACTGTCCGATCTTCTGATTCTGCAATCCTCAGCAGCCATTTTGCACAGTTATCCCCACAGGTGGAAACGTTAAAAACTTTGTCTTTATCGAACTTTACAAGAATCAGAGTTTTTACTCCTCCCGACAATCCAATAGGTGGAATTTTACCAAGTACAGGACTGTCAATTACACCGCTGTCCAGAACTGTTGACTGATCCACATCCTGAATCATCTCCTTCACAAAAGGATCGACAATCCAACTGTCCTCATAATCATATTTAAAATAAGCTGCTGTGTTATATACAGCCTCTTTCATATTTCCATAATAAATGTTAAGCATTCAATTCACTTCCTTTTTTATTCCATTTGATTCTCTATCAATCTACAAAGTTGATACCATAGCCAAGATTTCTGCAAAATATATCTTTTATCTTTCGTATGTAAGTATAACACGTATCATTGTTGTTGCCTATCTTAATCCATTATCTAAAATCCAACTTCAATAGAAACGTTAATCGTATTCACCAGACAAAAGAATGCTCTTAATTGTCATTCTCCTTGATAAATTTCTCCGTTCAAGCTTACTTATCAGGATTAAAATTTAATACTTTTTTACATTTACTGACAGCATAATATAACTCCCTGGTAGCGCCTTCAGATTTATGCCATCCGTTCAACATATAAACGGCATCAACCATATCAATAATACAGAATCCCATTTTTATGTACTCTTCATCTGTAGCACAATCCGGCATGTTAGCCATAATTTTTACTGGATTATATACATCAAAGTCTTCCTTTAGCCTATCTTCTGCTTCTTGAAAATTTTCCTTATAATTACTTACGCCTGTAATTGGACCTGCAATATATACTTTCATCTTTATTCTCCTATTTGATGATTCTCTTTCAACAATGAATGGTCTTTCATTTTACCGGGAATCCGAACACCGCCAGTAAATATTGCTGATATTTTCTTTTAATATTTAACCGGTTTCAAGGCTTCTTCACCTTCTCCTGTCTTCTGCATTTTTTCGCATTCCCAACCACAGTGTGCTAAAAAATGCCACCAATACCAGCATCCCCACGCCAGTGGATTCCTGAGCGAATTTTGTTGTGAGATTCAGCTTTGCCTGTTCTGCGCCAACCTGTTGAACTGCACCAGAAAACCGTTCCAGCGCCCAGTCTGTTTTCAGAAGATAATAGTAGATCATTCCAATATAAACCGCAAGATCGCCTGCCATGATCCCCGCATACACATTTAAGGATTTCTTCCAGGAAAAAATTCTCTTTTTGGCTACAAAATAATATAAAAACATGATCATACCGCTGCCAAAGATCAGCAGTTCCAGTTCCATGACAAACACTGAGATCACAGCGTTTCCACTATTCATATTGAATATCATCCGCTCTGTAAGAGCATCAACTCCTGCTTTTACCAAAGCTGCTGCCCCTCCGAACAGAACCGCCTGAAAGATCACCTTAAAATAACTGTCAACATTTTCCATATACTCTCTTATTGCCACATAGAGGCTTCCTGCATAAAGAAGCCACCATACAAATGAAATAAAAAATGATTCGTCAAAATATCCCCAGACCATGTAGGGGATGCGCACAGTCACTCTGGAAAACACACCGAAAAATATGGTTGCCGTTACAGCAATTACAGCATCTCTGCTTTTACTCATAGCATTCCCTCCCGGACTTTATTTTTGTATGTTTACTGCTCTGCTTCTTCCATTTCTCTGACCAGATAATCAAATCCTGTTCTATAGTCTTTTTCTCTGTATACCGCAATACCTCCGGCCTCTAATTTCTGTAAGACTTCCTCCTGTTTTTTATCTTTTGGTTCATAAACAATTAATTTCAGGGAAGGAGGCTCTGCCAAAACCTCCAGATTCTCCACAGAAACCTCGTACAGATTTACTGCTTCCAGTTTTCTCAGTTCAGACAAGACAGAAATATCAGTAAAGGGATTATAAGCCAAATCTAAAATACGAAGATTTTTCATATTTCTCAGCCCACGAATATTTTTGATAATGTTATAATTAATATCCAGTTCTTCTATCTGCCTGCATTCTGAAAGAAAGTCCAGATCTTCAAAATAATCAAAATATGTCAGACTTAATTTTCTCAGCTTTTTCAGCTCCGGAAGCGTTTCCTCCAGCATATTTGTAATTCCGGCTCTGTGCTTCTGAAATTCTTCCTTTTCCTCATCTGTCATACTGCCTGTGTCATATGTCAGATGCAGTTCTTCCAGATTTGGAAATAATTTCAGATCTTCCAGCGTCTCAAAACGCCCGGAGGTGTCTGTTACATAAAAGCTTTTAATCCGGTCTGCTTCTTCCTTCAGCACACTTCCTCTTCCTGAATCCAGAAGATAAAGCGTCTGTATTTCCATATTTTTATCCTGGAATTTTACGCATTTACTGTCATACCAGAAACGCAATGCCAGAAGACCTGTTACCAGGATAAGCAGACCAATAGAACAATACATTGTTTGTTTCTTCACCAGCTCTCCTCCTGAATTTTAATCCGCTATATATTTTCTGAATTTTTATTTTATATGATTATATCATCCAAAAATTCATCTGTCATTATTTATTTTCCAGATTGTTATTGAACCTAAAATGCAAAAATTCCACTTCGTATAGCAGAATTTATCTTGCACAAATGGATTTTCGCCAATCATACGAAAAATCCCTCACCATTTCTGCCTTGATCATCCTGTACCAAAATCCCAAAACATACACAAACAGGCTACCATATCTCTGTGAGCCAGAGCCGGCAGCCTGCTTTTTTAATATAATTTGCCAATATTTACTTCTTTGTGATGAATCCTTTTGCCTTCAGAGTCTCTGCGCAGAGAACAGCTCCGCCTGCAGCGCCTCTTACTGTATTGTGGGACAGACCTACGAATTTGTAATCGTATACGGTATCCTCACGGAGACGTCCAATAGAAACGCCCATTCCATTCTCATAATTTACATCCTCTGTTACCTGAGGACGGTTGTCTTCCTCAAGGTACTGGATAAAGTGCTTCGGTGCGCTTGGAAGCTCAAGCTCCTGAGGAACGCCGCTGAAGTTTTTAAGAGCTTCGATCAGCTGCTCTTTCGTAGGTTTCTTGCGGAATTTTACAAAAACAGCTGCTGTATGGCCGTTCAGTACCGGTACACGGATGCACTGGCAGGTGATCACCGGTTCCTGAGCAGGAACGATCACACCGTCCTCAATTTTGCCCCACAGTCTCAGCGGCTCTTTCTCGCTCTTCTCTTCCTCGCCGCCGATGTACGGAATAATGTTGTGTTCCATTTCCGGCCAGTCCTTAAAGGTTTTTCCGGCACCGGAAATTGCCTGATATGTAGTAGCCACTACTTCATATGGCTCAAATTCTTTCCATGCAGTAAGAACCGGAGCATAGCTCTGAATGGAGCAATTTGGTTTTACTGCGATAAAGCCTCTTGTTGTACCAAGACGTTTCTTCTGGAATTCGATTACGTCAAAGTGTTCAGGGTTGATTTCCGGAACAACCATCGGAACGTCCGGTGTCCAGCGGTGAGCGCTGTTGTTGGAAACAACCGGAGTTTCTGTTTTTGCGTACTCTTCCTCAATAGCCTTGATCTCGTCCTTGGACATATCTACAGCAGAGAAAACAAAGTCAACAGTTGCCGCAACCTTCTCTACCTCATTTACATTCATTACAACAATATTTTTTACTGCTTCCGGCATCGGAGTATCCATTTTCCATCTTCCGCCTACAGCCTCTTCATAGGTCTTGCCTGCGCTTCTCGGGCTTGCTGCAAGTGTAACAACCTCAAACCACGGATGATTTTCCAGAAGAGAAATAAATCTCTGTCCTACCATTCCGGTAGCTCCTAAAATACCGACTCTCAGTTTCTCGCTCATAATAATCGCTCTCCTCACTTCATGTCTTTGTATTGCATACATTTGTCGTTCTTGTAAATACTATAACACTTTTTGGAAAAATGCAAGTGTTTTTTCTTATGTTTCAATGATTTTGAAGATATTCCTGATTAGCTCTGATCACCTGTTCCATCACCTCTGAACCGGGAGCGCCGTAGGTGCAGCGTTTTTCCACACAGGTTTTCATGCTGATGGCTTCGTAAATGTCTTTTTCAAAAACAGGGCTGATCTCCTGATAAGCTTCAAGGGGCAGCTCATCCAGAGAAATTCCCCGGTCAATACAGGTCAGTACCAGCCGTCCCACAATGCCGTGAGCATCGCGGAAAGGAACACCGTGATTTACAAGATAATCTGCTGCATCTGTGGCATTTGTAAATCCGTTCTTTGCGCTGGCTTCCATGACATCCTTACGAAATTCCATGGTAGAAACCATTCCTGTAAACAGGGCAAGACAGCCTTTTACCGTATCAATGGCATCAAAGGTCAGCTCCTTGTCCTCCTGCATATCTTTGTTATATGCCAGAGGAATTCCCTTCATGGTTGTGAGAATGGATATCAGTGCTCCATACACACGGCCTGTTTTTCCACGGAGAAGCTCCGCAATATCAGGATTCTTTTTCTGAGGCATAATACTGCTGCCTGTGCTGTATGCATCGTCAATTTCCACAAAACGGTACTCATTGGAATTCCAGAGGATGATCTCCTCAGAAAAACGGCTGAGATGCATCATCACTGTAGACAGAGCAGACAGAAGCTCGATCACATAATCCCGGTCTGACACAGAATCCATGCTGTTTCTTGTAGGCTCGTCAAAGCCCAGAAGCTCTGCTGTATATTCCCGGTCAAGAGGATAGGTGGTTCCTGCCAGCGCCCCTGCCCCGAGAGGACAGGTGTTCATTCTTTTTCGGATATCTGCCATGCGGCTTCTGTCTCTCCGGAACATCTCAAAATATGCTCCCACATGATGAGCCAGAGTTACCGGCTGCGCTTTCTGTAAATGGGTAAAGCCCGGCATGTAGGTATGGATATTCTCTTCCATGATCTTCTGAAGAGCCACAAGAAGCTCTTTTAAAAGACCGTCAATAGCGTCAATTTCATCTCTTGTATACAGCTTCATATCCAGAGCCACCTGATCGTTGCGACTTCTTCCGGTGTGAAGCTTTTTACCCGGATCACCGATCCTGTCAATCAGATTTGCTTCCACAAAGCTGTGGATATCCTCATACTCGGAAGTGATCTCAAGCTTCCCGGATTTTACATCTTCCAGAATTCCTTCCAGACCTTCCAGGATCTGATCCCGCTCTTTTTCTGTGAGGATTCCCTGCTTTGCCAGCATTTTTACATGAGCCCTGCTTCCTCTGATATCCTGCTCATAAAACTTCTGATCAAAAGAAATCGAAGCATTAAAGTTATAAACAAGCTGATCCGTTTCCTTTGTAAAACGGCCTCCCCATAACTGTGCCATAATAATTACTCCTCATTTCTGTATAATATTAATAATTAACCATTCAGCAACTGCTTTTCCGCATCAAATAACGCCCTGCATTCACAGTGTTTCCGGCTGATTGCTACCAGTATATCACACTTTTTCCAAAAATCAAACAAAAAGAATATTTTTTGCATATTTATTCATTTCTGTCTCTTTTTGAAAATACACAGCCACAGTAATCCTGACGGTACAGATGATGTTCTCCGGACAGCTCAATGGAACGCTTGTAGCCGTTTTTTTTCTTGAAATCAGAAGGAAGATGGGCCACTCCGTAAATCTCTGCCAGTTCTTCTCCGATTTCATTTATTTTAGGCGCATTTTTCAGAGGACTGATGGACAAAGTGGTTGTAAAATAATCATAACCGCCTTCCTTTGCCAGCTTCGCCGCCTCCTCCATGCGGAGACGATAACAGCGAAAACACCGCTCTCCTCCTTCGGGAACCTGCTCCAGCCCTTTTGCCATCCGGAAAAAAATCTGAGGATCATAGGTTCCCTCAACCAGCTTTACCGGATGAATAAAATTCATTTCTCCGATCATGCGGCGGATCTCCTCCACCCTTTTTTCGTACTCCTCCTTTGGAGAAATATTTGGATTATAAAAAAAGACTGTGATCTCAAAATATTTGGACAGATATTCCAGTACATAGCTGGAGCAGGGCGCACAGCAGCTGTGAAGAAACAGCCGGGGCACCTTGTTTTCTTTTTCAAAACCGGTGATCAGAGCGTCCAGCTCTCTCTGATAATTTCTGTTGTTCATGTAAAGTTCTTTACTCCTTATACTCTCAGTCATTTTTTTCAGCAGACAGAGACACTGCCCACTGTAAAAAGGTTACTGTTCACTCCGTTCACAGCAACGGGCCAAAATTCATTTCAGATTGCCTGCGGCAATGGAATTTTGGCTTGTATGTCTCGGAATTTTGGCATATACATGCCAAAACACCTCGCGGGATAGAGCCGTGTGAATAGTAACGTAAAAAGACCTTTATTTTACTGTTAAAATTCCTTTTGCTCATGGGTCATATTTTATCCCTTTTTACAGGCACCGTCAACAAAAACAGCTGCTGTATCCAGACAACTGAAATGAAATTTTAGGATTTACACAGATATGCAAAACTTTCTCGGCTTTTGACTTCGTGGCAAGTATAATTGGCTCATACCTGATACAAAAAATATACAGAAACAGAGGTGATTCCCATATGAATCCAAAACAGATTTTAAAAAATGTACACTGCCTGTTGGACTGGAAGCAAAAAATAACTTTTTTGTTTATTATGCTGATCATGATCCTGTCCTCCGTCTTAACGCAGCTCACTCCCAAGGCGATCGGCTGGCTGACAGACGATATTCTTTCCCAGACTGAAATTAATTTTTATTCAATTTTTCCCATACTGTTTTTTATTCTGATCGTAAATGTTGCAAATGAAGTTATAAAAATATTACGAAGGATTGTGGTGGAGGATATTGCCACAAAAACTGAGAAAAAAGCACGGGGACTTGTGATTGCTTCCTTACTGAAGGCTCCTTTATCCTACTTTAAGGATCACATGACCGGAAATATCCATGGCAGATTAAACCGCTGTCTGGAAGGCACTGTAAAGCTGGAAAAGCTTATTTTTATGGACTTCGCTCCAGCCATCTTTAACAGTATCGCAGCCATTGTTGTGATCTTCACCACCCTTCCGGTGAAGCTTGCCGTTCTGATGCTCCTTGTTGTCCCCATTGGAATTGCAATTGTTTTCCGGCAAATTCATACACAAAAGGGAATCCGGGTAGAACTTCTGGAATCAAAAGCACAAATGGACGGAGCCATTGTTGAACTTTTGAACGGCATAGAAGTGATTCGAATCACAGACAGCAATACCCTGGAGGAAAAAAGATTTACGGACAGATCAGAATATTTAAGAAGCAAAGAAATGAGACACCATTTACAAATGACAAAATATGACTGTCTCAAATTTATCAACGAAGTGTTTTTTACTGTTCTGATGATCGGTACTTCCGCCTGGCTGGCAGCACAGGGAAAAATCAGTGTGGGAGCTGTTCTCACCTCCTATCTTTGTTTTTCGCAGCTTATCAAACCTCTGGAAGAGCTTCACAGGATTCTGGACGAACTTTCCGAAAGCCTGATCCTGGCAGAAGACTTTTTCAAAATGGCAGATATTCCTCATGATTTTTCCTATGATGCAATTTCAGGTGTACCCTCTCAGGAAAACTCCGGCCCTTATATGATAGATATCCGCAATCTGAATTTTTCCTATAATAACGAAAAAAACATTATAAAAAATCTGGATCTGAGTATTGAAAAAGGCTCTTTCTGGGGAATTGCAGGCCCCAGTGGCTGTGGAAAATCCTCTCTGATAAAAGCAGTCTGTAAGCTGGAAAAATGCAGTGGTTCTGTTTTTATCAACAATATGGACATTCTCTCTTTATCAAGAAAGGATTTGTCCCGGATCATAGCTCTGGTTCCCCAAAATCCATTTTTAATTGCCGGAACTATACTGGAAAATATCTGCTATGGACTGAACTAGCAGCCCTCTGACAAAGAAGTAAAAGAAGCCCTCACAAAAGCCAATCTCTATGATTTTGTCAACAGTCTGCCGGAAGGAATTCACACAAAGATCAGCGAGGGAGGCAATAATTTTTCCGGAGACCAGAGACAGAGGATCGCCATTGCCCGTATCTTTTTACGGAAGCCGGAAATTCTGATTTTGGATGAGGCCACCTCAGCTCTGGACAATACCTCTGAGCGTTTTATACAAAATGAAATCGAACAGCTGAAAAAGGAAAACAACATGACTATCATTTCTATTGCCCACAGGCTTACCACCCTGAAAAACTGCGACAATATTATTGTTATGGATCATGGACAGGTGGTACAGTCCGGCAAATACCAGGAGCTCATAAGCCAGGAGGGTATTTTCAATGATATGTATTACGGAAAATTAAAATAGATTGCAAACTAAATCGAATGATAATTGTTTCTCTTTACACACTACCCTTTATTTGCATCTAAGATATTCACCTATTTTTAATTAAAAATCACCCTTCTTTTTAGAAAGGTGATTTTTTATATTTCAAAATGCATAAAAAATTATCACTAAAAGCACTTAAACCCAGGACTATAATTAAAATGCTGTAAACACTGAATGAAACTCCGGCGGCATTTATTACAATATCACATATAATACATTACTGCTTCATAAGGCCTGAGACTCATGATTTTTTCTACAGAATTTCTGTCATAATTGGAAAGCAGAACTCTGCCCTCTTTAAAAGTAATCTCATCTGTACAGTCACAGACAACGCTTTCTCCGGTGAAATTGGCAATTACCACCAACGTCCTGTCATCCGCCTGTCTCTTATATGCAAAAAATCTCCGGTCCTCTTCAAATAAAAGCTCAAAATCTCCTGTGCTGATAATCTCATATTCTTTTCTCAGACGGATCAGTTTCTGATAAAAATGGAAAATAGAATCCTCATCCTTTATCGCTTCCTCCACGTTAATCTCTTTATAGTTGGGATTTATTCCGATCCACGGCTCATGTTCTGAAAATCCGGCATTTTTTCCTGCATTCCACTGGATCGGTGTTCTGGCATTGTCTCTGCCTTTTGCATAAATGCCTTTCATAATCTTTTCCATGGACCAGCCTGCTTCCTGCTTTTCCTTCACCATATTGATGGTTTCTACATCTTTATAGTCCTCCAGAGCGAACTTTACATTGGTCATTCCGATTTCCTCGCCCTGATAAATATAAGGCGTTCCCTGCATTCCATGAAGGATCATTCCCAGCATTTTTGCACTTTCCTTCCGGTAAACCGTGTCATTGCCCATACGGGAAACAATCCTCGGCTGGTCATGGTTGGACCAGAATAAACTGTTCCATCCTTTTTCATGAAGGGCTTTCTGCCATACAAGAAATACCTGCTTCAGTTCATTGACATCCAGAGGCTTCAGATCCCACTTACCATTGCCCTTTACTTCTTCTAATCCCAGATGCTCAAACCCAAACACCATTGTCAGCTCTTTTCTTTCCTTATCGGAATACAAAGGAGCGCTGACCGGAGTTGCAAAAGATGTTTCTCCTACCGTAAAGGCTTCTCTTCCTTCAAAGCACTCTCTGTACATTTCCTGCAGGTATTTATGGGATTTTTCACCGTACATGATGCTTTCTTCCGGTATCTTGCCTATCAGATCGATTACGTCCATACGGAATCCGTCGATTCCTTTATCCAGCCACCAGTTGATCAGTTTGTAGACTTCCTTCCGCACTTCCGGATTATCCCAGTTCAGATCCGGCTGTCTTCTGCTGAACAGATGGTAATAATATTCCTCTGTCTCCTCATTATATTCCCACACAGAACCGCTGAAAAAGGACTGTTGATCTGTGATCGGACGATCCTTCCAGATATAATAATCGTGATATTTGCTGCTTTTGTCTTTTCGAGCCTGACGAAACCATTCATGTTCATCGCTAGTATGATTCACTACCAGATCCATGATCAGACGGATTCCTCTTTCATGAAGAGCGTCCAGAAGCTGTTCAAACTGCTCCATGGTGCCAAACAGCGGATTGATCTTATAATAATCACTGATATCATAGCCATTGTCATCCATAGGGGATTCATAGATGGGTGTCATCCAGACAATGTCAACTCCCAGTTTCTTCAGGTAATCTACTTTTTCCAAAACACCGCCAAGATCTCCCATTCCGTCTCCGTTGCTGTCCTTAAAACTCATGGGATAGATCTGATATACAACTGCTTTTTTCCACCATTCCATAATATTATCTCCTCATCATCTGAAACTCACCATTTTCATCTCTTGTTATTTCCCACTGTGCTTCTTTCTTCTGAAGTACAATAATCTCATTTATCTCTGCTTTCATATTCACCGTCTGTACGCCTTCAAATTCCTGACCTGTAAACAGATGTTTCCAGAACCCCTCTGGAATATAGACTTCCCTTTCTGTGCTGCCCTCTTCTACCACAGGAGCTACCAGAAGGTCGTCTCCGAACAGATACTCGTCATAAATTTCCCCTGCCTGTTTGTCCTCTGGATATTCCAGCCACAAAGCGCGCATCAGCGGTATGCCTGTCTTCACAGACTTTTCTGCCTCCTCCATGATATAAGGCAGCAGAGCCATACGAAGCTTCGCATAATAGCGATAAATATCCAGTACCCATGGGGCATTTCTTCTCTCTGCAATGTTCCAGGGCGTACGATCCTGATTAAATTCTGCCTTACTCTCTGCATGATACTGCATGATCGGACAAAATGCTGCCATTGCCGCAGACCGGGCAAACAGTTCCGCGCTTGGAATCTCACCACTGAAGCCTGCCAGGTCCCATCCCCAGAAAGGAACCCCTGAAATTCCGGCATTCAGGCCTGCGCACAGGTTTCTCTTAAAGGCAGAAAAAGTTGATTTTTCATCTCCGGCCCAGTGCGCAGGCATCTGGGAAGCCCCGGTAAATCCTGCCCTGCTGAAAACAATACCGTCCCTTTTTTCATGGATATATTGATAATGCTCCCGGATATAAAGATTTGGATACTCGTTCCGCATCTCTTTTCCGGTTCTTCCGTCCGCAAACTGTACCTGGTCCCCAAATACAAACTCTCCACCGTCTGTCTTAAATCCATCGATCTGCACTTCGTCCACCAGATATTTTCTCTTATCCATCCACCAGGAAGCTGCCTCCGGACTGGTGTAATCCATCAGAAGACTGTCTGTAAACCATCCCTCCGGCATACGATAGGGTGTTCCGTCTTTTTTCCTGGCGCAATATCCCTGCTCCAGTGCGTAAGCCTCATCTCTGTCTTTCTGAAGGTGGTGAAGAGAATTGATATATTTAATGATCGGGATCTGCCACAAAATACATTTCAGACCATTCTCATGAAGATATTCTACCATTCCTTTTGGATCCGGCCATTTTCCCCATTCCGGGAACTGGAAGTCGCTGTAGGAAAATCCGTCTTTTCCGCTGTTTTCTTCGTATACTGCATCATTAAAGATATAATAGGTAGCCTCATCGCTCCATGCCTCGATCACAAGCACAGTTGCCGGAATATCGTATTTCTTTGTCAGTTCTACCTGTCTGCGGACTTCGGCCTCGCTGTCCCAGTTATTGCTGGACATCCAGGGTCCGAACGCCCATCCCGGAAGCATTGCCGGTCTTCCTGTAAGGCTTGTAAACTGCCCGATCATTTCCTTTGGAGTTCCATTAAACCGGTACCAGCAGATTCCTTCGGTCTCTGCTTCCATCTTCCAGCAACCCTCTTCTGTACTGCACAGATCGAACTCTGTGTAATGGTTTGTTGGAAGATAGATGCCGTAACCTTCCGAACTCAAAAAATATGGCATGGGCATGTAGGTACGGATTCCCTGATCCTTATACTGATTATACACATACACGTCCACCAGATTGCCTCTCTGATTAATATGGTTGTATCTCTCTCCAAAACCGTAAAAGCCCTCTTCTTTTTCTGCCTCTGTACAGATTCCTGTGGACATAATCTGTTCCTTTTCTTTCCAGAAATAAATCTCCCGTATTCCGGAAAGTCCGGTTTCCTTCAGATCTTCCAGTGGCTTCCATTCTGTTTCTTCCAAGGTTCTCTCACTGGGATCTGGAAGAATCTGGAACAGAGAAACTCCATTGACAACTGTTTTTTTCAGAAGATATACCTTGTTTTCTCCGGAACGTAGTTCCAGTTCAAAACCATTTTCCTTTTCTCTTTTTTCTCCAAATAAACGGATTCTTTCTTTTTTCTGTACAGTAAACTGATATTTCTCAGAGGTACAGGTTCCGGCCTGAAAATAATAAGTCACCTGCTCTCCGCCTTCAAAACTCCCCAGCTGGAATCGATAATTTTCATATTCCGGCTGATAAGTTCCCTGTCCACTTCCAACTCTGCCCCTGTCTGTTTTCCAGTAAACAAAAATCTCTTCCGGATACTTTACCGGCCAGGTGGCAATGTTTAAAGCAACCTTTTCCCCTGCTTTTGGAAACCAGGGATCACGCTCGTAATTCTGGTGTTCGTATCGGTTAAAATTACCGGTCGGCACATGGATCAGAGGTTCTTCTGTGAGCATACCTGCAATCTTAAGCTTTTCCTCGATAATCCCTTCTATGGCTTCAGAGATTTCCTCTTTTTTCTCTGTTTCTTTCAACAGTCCCAAATATTTTCTTGCTTTCCTGTAGTCTGCCTTTTCTGCATAATACCATCCCAGCATTCCTAAATCTGCAGGGTCTGTTGTTTCCTTCATAGACTGGACTGCTGCCACAATCACCAGGTCTTCCGGAGTAAAAAGTCCAAAGGGAACACAGACCCAGAGCAGCTGCGGCGTTGCCAGATCTCCGTGTTTTTCATCCGCAAGCCTTCCTGCACAGGTATAATGATCATAGGCATAATTTTTCATCTGATGAATTGCCTCTGCCGTCTTTTCCCGTTTTCCGAACAGGTTACTGTTATAAAGCGCGCCATAAGCCATTCCGAAATTTTCTGCAAAAAAGCCGTCTCCTTCTCCTGAAATCCGTCCACAGGGCTGATATGCCGCTTCTTCTATGTGATCCTGAAGTTCTGCGATCTTCTGCTTCTTTTCCTTATAAAAAAAGTGGTCCCCGGAAATCCTTGTATATTCTCCCACAAGAAATAAAATCAGACACTGGTCATGAAAATCTGTATTTTTTTCTTCCAGAAATTGCTCTAACGGTTCTTTTAAATCCTGTACTTTTTCCTGTATACAGGATTTCAGCATGTTTAATAATTCCAGTTTCCATTTTTTATTTCTCATGAACAAAACCTCCTTTACTGAAATAAGCTGCAGCAAATTCTCCACAGGCCCAGCTTAACGGATTGATCACACATACACCTTCATCATTTGCATCTACCGCTTCCGGCAAAAGCCCGTATGCGTTGCTGTGTTCAGATGCCCACTTCATCTTTCTAATGTATTCTTCTCTGTTTTCTGCCCGTTTGCAGTATTCCGCACAGGCCAGTGTGTTAAAAAGCCACGGTCCATGATGATATTCCTGCTCCGAGTAACCGATCCCGTCCTCAAAGAAAGAAGCGTATTGTCTCAGATAAATGTGAGTATTCTGCATTTTTTCATCGTTGGGATATCCGTACAAAGGCCCAAAATACTGAGGTGTATCATATTTGCGTACTGTATGGTCATGATAGGTCACATAGCCATAGTCAAATCTTCCCAGTTCCTCATTATAGGCAGACTGAATCCCCTCATAAAGCCGATCACAGATCTTCCGGCATTTTTCCGCATATTCCTTATTTCCCAGAATCGCAAAGATCTGTTTTGCTGCCAGGATGCCTCCATAAATAAACATATTGGAAGAGGTGATAAAGGCCGGGCCGAATACGCCTTCATTGACGCCGCCTTCTGGTCCCGCCATTCCGGACTTCTTCTCCGCTCCGTCTATTACGTCAGTCACTTCCATCAGAAGCGTCTCGTCCGCCAGAAGTTCTCCGGTCTTTTTATAATATTCATAAACGATTCTGCAGAAATAACCAATGGAATCAATCTGATGAAACACACTGTTATTTGCTCCCTCATTTGGTTCCCCGTATCCGTCATACCGCTGGAAAAACTCTCCGTTTTCTTTCCGTTTTCTTCCGATCAGGTAGGCAATGATATCCCTGCATTCTCTGAGATGCCCGGAAAGCAGGAAAGCTCTGGCCACCATAATGGAATCTCTGGCATAATAACAGGGCATTTTATTGCAGAAATAATGTCCGGTAAGATCAGCCGGTATGTAGCCGCCAACACAGACTGCCTTAAGAGCAGTCAGGTTCACAAGCGCCTGCTCCTGAAATTCAGAATCTTCTGGCTTTTCTCCTTCTGCCATCCAATTTTTCCAGTATTCTGCCGCTTTAAAAGTCTCCTCCTCTGAAAGACAAAGTTCCTTTTCCAGTTCTTCATAGCTGTCTCCGAATATCAGAGACCAGCACATATGCAGCTTGTCCCCCGGCTTCAGTGTCTTTGTCCTTCCCTGCACATAACCAAGCCTGCAGCTTGTCTTTGTTCTTTGACTGTTCTCTCTTTTTTCCAGTATATCCAGAAAAACCTGGTAGGCAAAGTCTGTCGGAGAGTCTTCCACTGCATAGATTTCTTCTGCCCATGGTGTTTTCATAACCATATATGCATCGCCGGTATGGATTCCAAGGGTACCATTGTGCATTTTTTCCGTTTCAATCTCCATATCGTTACGCACTGCACAGTAGCCGTAGCACCCAATCTCCAGTTCTTCCTCTGAAACGTTTTCCAGTTCCATCTCAAAGCTCAGGCAGTGTTCTCCATAAGAATAGACCACATCTTTTCTTTTTAACCCATGTTCTTCCAGAAGAAATTCATCGCAGTACCTGTAGGTATCTTCCACATACGTCTTTACTGGCTTTATGTGTGTCGGATGGGTATATTTTTTCCAGACCTTATTTCCATAATAAATCGTATCTTTTACTCTGATCAGCGACACTGCCGACTGTATAAGATCATGGGCATAAGTTTTATAAAACAAATGGTAAATCCCAGTCCCGTTAATATCAACGATTCCATTATTCACTGCATAAATTGCAGCAATATTTTCATTTCCAATGAGTCCAATTCCGGTATATTTTCCTGTCTGCATGTTCTGTTTCCACCTGTTCCTTTTTTAAAGAGCCGCAAATTATATTTTACAATGTAGTTTGCGGCTCTGGTTCTAACTTATTTTAAAATATCTGTCACTTTTTTCTGGGCTGCCTGTAAGGCTTCTTCTCCGCTCTGCTCCCCAATGATCGCGCGGTTCAGTTCCTCATTGATCGCATTCTGTACTTCTGAGTAATGATCTACGACAGGAGGCATGATTCCTGTTTCCATTACATCAAAGATTACCTCTCTGCTTTCCGGTTTTTCCTGACTTGTGTATTTTTCCTGTACACTTTCATCATTTACTGCCGGAAGATCCCAGCTGGAATCCAGACGGATCTCTGCCGCTGTGCTGTCTGTGGACATGAATTTTATGAATTTCCATACAGCTTCTTTATTTTTTGCAGCTGCGCTTCCCACTACTGCATCAGCAAAAACATGGTGCGCTTTCTGTGTATTTCCAGGTTCCTGTACAATGTCCCATTCAAACGGTGTATCTGCAAAGGTAGTTACCATCCAGCTTCCTGTACGGATCATTGCGACCTCACCGTTTTTAAACATATCCTCAGGTGATTTTCCGCTCATCTGCTCCGGAGTAGGCTGTACATTATATTCCAGCATTTTATCAAGCATCCACTGGAAAGCTTCTATATTTTCCTCTGAACCAAGAGTCGGAGTTCCATTTTCATCAAAAAGAGCGCCGCCGTTCTGAACTACGGTTTTATATAATTCATTATAAGTTACCGGTGCATACGTTCCATAGACGCCTTCCTTTGTAAGTGTCTGGGCTGCTTCCAGTTCTTCCTTCCAGGTCCAGTCTTCTGTTGGATAATCGAGGCCTGCTTCATCAAACAGATCTTTGTTATAATACATTACCACATCTGACATTTTCTCGGTAAGTCCGTATAATTTTCCGTCTTTCTGGAAATATTCATAAGAATTTCCGGAAAGCATATCCTCAGAAAACTCCTCGTCCTTTTCTGCCAGTTCTGTAAGATCCAGAAGCACGCCATTGCCTGCATAGGTATTAAAGTTTTCATAGTTCATCTCAAATACGTCCGGCAAAGTTTTGGAAGAAGCCTGGGTCTGCAGTTTGGTAAAATAATCGTCGTATCCGATCACTTCTGTTTCTACCTTGATGTCCGGATTCTGTTTTTCAAATTCTGCCACCATTTTATCCAGATCCTCCAGATGATCCGGGCCCGCTGAATACGTTGCATACTTAATAGTTGTTTTTCCGTCTTTTTTCTCTTCTGCGCCGCCGCATCCTGTCAGGACACCTGCTGCCATAACTGTACAGAGAACCATTGCTGCTGTTTTTTTGTTCATGATTTTTTCCTCTCTTTCATTAAACTTTTTCTTTTTATTTGATACCTGTATTCTGTACACCTTCAATAAAATATTTCTGGGCAAATAAATATACTGCAAGAATAGGGAGAACACTGATCAGAGTTGCTCCCATCAGAACACTCCAGTCCACATACCAGCGGCCCTGCAACTGTGATAAAAACAGCGGCAGTGTTGTATGCGCCTCGTCAGACGCTACAAGCAGAGGCCACAGGAAATCGTTCCAGGCGCCCATAAAACTGGTCACTGCCAGAACAGCGATACCTGTTTTTGCAAGAGGCAGCATAATCTGGAAGAAAATGCGGACATATCCTGCTCCGTCCAGACAGGCGGCTTCCTCCAGCGCTTTGGGGATTCCCATAAAATACTGGCGCATCAGGAAAGTTCCAAATGCATTGAAAATCCCCGGAAGGAACAAACCTACATAAGTATTGATCAGTCCCATTTTGTTGATCAGTATATACTGAGGAATTACGGTAGCCTGTACCGGGATCATCATGGTTGCAAGATACAGAATAAAAATCTTCTCTTTATGCTTAAAATCAATTCTTGCAAACACAAATCCGGACATGGCACAAAGAAGAATCTGCCCTGCTGTTGAGATTACAGAAACAATCACACTGTTCAGCACATATCTTGGCATGTTATATTCTGAAAATAAAGTTCTGAAATTATTCAGCGACAGGGAACTTATAATGTTCTCCAATGTCATCTGATAAGTGATATCCGGCTTTGTAAATGCAACGATCAGCATCCATCCAAATGGCACGATCATAATAAAAGCACCCAGCGCCAGCAAAATATATACAATTATTTTTTTGTTTCTTGTCATGATTCTTTCCTCCTCTCCTTATTCGTAATGCACCCATTTTTTCTGCATCACGTTCTGGAAAATTGTCACACCGATAATGATTGCAAACAGAATCCAGGATAATGCAGTGGCGTATCCCATTTTCTGATACTGGAAACTGTTTTTATAAATCTCGGTCACCATGACCGGAACAAGATCCGCTGTAGGTTCTCCTGCTGTCATGATCCAGATCTGATCAAATACCTGGAAAGAGTTAATAATAGTAATGATCAGAGCATAAAAAGTTGTTGGAGATAACAAAGGCAACGTAATTTTTCTGAACTGCTGCCATTTACTAGCACTGTCGATCTGCGCCGCCTCATAATACTCTGACGAAATTCCCTGAAGTCCCCCAAGAAAGATGATGGAAAGGAATCCCACGTCTTTCCACACACTTACCATAATAACGGAGGGAAGAACAAACGCAGGATCCTGGAGCCATGCCGGTCCTGTTCCTCCAAAAAATTCTATAATTGAATTAATAATTCCAAATTCCGGATTTAACAGTCCTTTCCAGATCATAGATACCGCAACCCAGGAAGTAATTACCGGAAGAAAGAACAGACCTCTGAAAATATTTACACGTTTTACCTTTGAATTCAGCAAAAGCGCAATCCCCATGGAAAGCACCAGCACCACAGGCAGATACCCTGCTATAAAAAGAAGGGTGTTCTTTAAGGATTCATAAAATCTGGGATCCCGAAAAATTGTGATATAATTTTTCAGGCCTACAAATTCCGGTGCGCCAAATAAATTCCATTCTGTAAAACTGATATAGAGAGAATACAGCATCGCTCCCACCTTGAATACCACAAGGCCTAATAAACTAGGAAACAAAAATGTAAAAATTATTTTTTTCTTTGACTTATACATAACATCCTCCGTTAGTTAAACGGTTAACTGACCGTTAAAAAAATATTGTTTCTTTGTTTTTTATTTTATTTTCATCTGGTAGTATCCCTCTCTATGATCTGAAAATCCATATAGTTTTCTTTTTCCACCTGCTGACCACCAATAATTTTCAGAATCAGTTCTCCTGCTTTTTCGCCTCTCTTCAGGATGTTCTGTCCCACGGTGGTGACACGGGGATACATATTTCTTGACTGATAGGTATCGTCAAATCCCATTACCTCATATTCTTCCGGAATCTTCCTGCCATGGTTCTGAAGCTGGTTCAGTATACCATAAGCCAAAATATCCGCTGTTGCCAGGATTTTGTTCACACCCTGTCGTTTCAGGATTTTTTCTGCAGCTTCCATTCCATATTCGTGAGTGATATCCCCCTGATAGATCAGAGACAGATCCACTTCACAGCCGGCTTCACAGAGAGCCCTCTTATAACCGTTTACACGCTGCTGCAAAAGCCCGCTCTTCTCATACTGACCTGTAACCAGTGCAATAGGCTCCTGTTCCCCATGAAGTAGAAATTTCGTCGCCTCATAGCAGGCTTCTTCATCACGGATGTTCATTCTGTGATATCCGGTTTTTGTAATATAGGAGTCTATCAATAAAACCGGAAATCTGTATTTACCAAGAGAATCCAGCATCTTGTCGTTATCAATCCCAAAGACCACGGCACCGTCCAAGTTCCATTTTTTGATCATCTCTTCAAATCCATTGTGCTTATTAATCACGCTTAAGACAACTCCGCATCCTGCTTTTCGCAGATAATACTCCAATCCGGACAAGAATTCGCTGTAAAAAGGATTATCAAATACCAGCTTTTCACCAACATCCATCTGCGGAATGATCACACCAATCAGGTTTGATTCTCTTCCTGCAAGAGATTTCGCACTGAGACTTGGAACATAACCCAGATCTTTTACCGCTTTTTCTACCTTTTCAACCATTTCCTGAGAAACCTTGTTATACCGTCCATTGATCACATAGGATACCGTCGCTTTTGAAGTCTGGCATTCTCTGGCAATATCATTGATTGTTACCCTTCTCACATTTCCCTCCTTCTCTTTAAGTTAACCGGTTAACTGTTAAACTGATAATAACACTTTGCCTGATAAAAGGCAACAGGTTTTTGTATAATTTCTGTAATTTGTGAATATTAAATAAAATCATCTTGGTAAACTTGTATAAAATCACTTAAATCTGTACTTATTCCCCCCACTAAATAACGTCCTCATTTTTTGTCATAACACAAGATTCCCGGTACGCATATCATAACATATAGCATTTTCAGATTTCATCTGAACTGCTGCAGTTATAGATATGGAGGTAATTTCATGAAACCACTTCTGGAAGTAAGAGATGTTTCTCTTTCCTACCATACGCCTTCCGGGGAAACTGCCGCCCTTTCTCATATATCCTTTGATCTGATGCCGGGAGAATTTCTCGCTGTTGTAGGGCCTTCCGGCTGCGGAAAATCCACTCTGCTCAATGTGATCTGCGGGCTTCTGGCTCCTGAGCAGGGTTCTGTTCTTATGAACGGCACATCGGTTTCCCGCGGTGATCCCCGTATGGGCTACATGCTTCAGAAGGATCACCTTCTGGAATGGCGGACCATTTACAAAAATGTACTCCTGGGACTGGAAGTACGCCGGGAGCTTACCCCTGAGAAGCTGTCCTATATTGAAAAAATGCTTCACACCTACGGTTTGGACAAATTCCGTTCTGCCCGTCCCTCTCAGTTATCCGGTGGAATGCGCCAGAGGGCAGCCCTGATACGTACCCTTGCGCTGAAGCCGGAGCTTCTGCTTCTTGACGAGCCGTTTTCTGCCCTGGATTATCAGACACGGCTGAATGTCAGCGATGATATCGGCAAAATCCTGAAAAAAGAAAACAAGCCCGCCATACTGGTAACTCACGACATTTCAGAAGCGATCAGTATGGCAGACCGGGTGATTATTCTGACAAAACGCCCTGCATCTGTGGCAAAAATTGTTTCCATTCATCTTGATATAGAAAACCGCACGCCTCTTTCCTCGCGAAATGCGCCGGATTTCAAATCTTATTTTAATCTGATCTGGAAGGAGCTGAACCAATATGCCTGACCTTTCCTCTGCCCAGACAAAATATCTGTCCCGGCTGAAACGGGAAAAATATTTTGTCAATATTTCCAGACTGGTTCTCTTCGCAGGCTTTCTGGCTCTGTGGGAAGTCTCTGCCCGTATCGGTTGGATCGACTCTTTTATTTTCAGCAGTCCTTCTGCCATAGGGTTAAATTTCCTTGACATGTGCAGAAACCAGTCTCTTTTTACTCATATCGGAATCACTCTTACTGAGACGCTGTTAAGCTTCTTTTTTGTAGTGATCCTTGGAATCGGAACTGCAGTGCTTCTGTGGATGTTTCCAAAGCTTGCAAAAATTCTGGAGCCCTATCTTGTGGTACTGAACAGCCTGCCGAAATCCGCCCTTGCGCCCCTTCTGATCGTATGGCTTGGCGCAAATGTAAGAACTATCATCGTTGCAGGTATGTCTGTGGCGATTTTCGGATCAGTGATCAATCTTTATACAGGCTTTCAGGATGCAGACCCTGATAAACGAAAGCTGATTGCCACCCTTGGAGGAAACAAAAAGGATGAGCTGACAAAAATTGTCCTTCCCTCCTCCGTGCCTTTGATCCTGAGCATCATGAAGGTTAATATCGGTCTTTGTCTTGTAGGTGTCATCATCGGTGAATTTATCGGAGCCAGACAGGGGCTTGGCTATCTGATTATTTATTCCAGCCAGACCTTTAAGCTTACTACTGTTCTGATGGCGATTCTTGTGCTGTGTATCATTGCAATGGGGCTTTACAGCATCCTGAATCTGATCGAGAAACGATATACGAAACAAAGATAGCAAAAAACTGATCCTGCAAATAAAAAATGCTCCGCAAAGATGCCGCCAGATACATTTGGAATATGACTGCCTGTGGCAGTCTGCATCTGGCGCGCAAAGCGGAGCAAATCTCTTAAGTTTTCTTATATCAACGTGATTTTACCTGGTTCCACAGCTCCCCATAGGTCTGGTCTGCCTCAGTTCCAAGATACTGGAAGGTTTCCAGGTTATCATATTTGGAAAGATCCGGGAAAGCGATCTCGCTGTTTCGGATCGCTTCATCCTCGATCAGTTTCCGGGCTTCGCTATTCGGTGTTGAGTATGTAATATACTCAAAATTCATCAGGGCAATCTCCGGTCTGCAAAGGAAGTTAATAAATTTCTCTGCATTCTCCTTATTCTCGGCGTTTTTGGGGATCACCCAGGAATCGATCCAGATATTGCTTCCTTCTTCCGGGATCACATATTCCAGATCAGGATTTTCCATCTGCGTATAAATAGCCTCTCCGGAATAGATCACTCCGATAGCAGCCTCGTTTCCGATCATCTTATCGCGAACCTGATCGATCACATAAGCCTGCACCAGTGGTTTCTGTTTGATCAGAAGATCTCTTGCCTCAGTCAGCTCATCCAGATCTGTGGAATTCAGAGAATATCCCAGATACTTCAGAGTCACCCCAAAGGCATCTCTCACAGAATCCTGCATAAGGATATTGTCCTTATATTTTTCATCCCACAGAACAGACCAGCTTGTTATAGGTTCATCCACCATGGTTTTGTTGTAAAGAATACCAACGGTTCCCCAGCAGTATGGGACAGAATATTTATTTTCCGGGTCAAACTGTCTGGACTGCTCCATATAATCCTTTCCAATATTCTTCACATTTGGAATATTGTCAAAATTGATTTCTGCAAGAAGATCGTTTTCTATCATTCTCTGGATCATGTAATCACTTGGACAGATCACATCGTAGGCAATGGCGCCGGAGCTGATCTTTGGATAAAGAATCTCGTTTGTCTCGAATTCCTCATACACGACATCAATTCCCGTCTCTTGCTCAAACAAGGTAAGAACCTCAGGATCAAGATATTCTCCCCAGTTGTAAACAACCACTTTTTCGGAATTCATCATATTGCTTTCCTGTGCGTAATAAAAGCCGCCGAACACAAAAACTGCGCAGATCACTGCCGGGATCACACGGCGGAACAGTACTTTCTTTACCTTTGACGGCTTTTTCACCCGCTTCTTTCTGGTTTCTTCTTTTTCCTCCGGAGAATAATTGATCAGGATCAGAAGCACAAGGACTGTCACAAACATAATGGTGGACAGCGCATAAATTTCCGGCTTGATCCCTTTTCGCACCTCTGTGTAAATTTTTGTGGAGAGGGTATCGATTCCCGGTCCTTTTGTAAAGTGCGTGATCACAAAATCATCCAGAGACATGGTAAATGCCAGCATAAATCCGGAAAGCACTCCGGGTACAATATCCGGAAATACCACCTTAAAAAAGGCGTTCAGAGGTGAAGCTCCCAGGTCCAGAGCCGCCTCATATACATGGCGGTTTGTCTGCTTCAGCTTGGGCGCCACACTGAGGATCACATACGGAATATTAAAGGTAATATGAGCGATCAGGATCGTGCCGAAGCCCAAAGTCATACGACAGGCAATAAAAAGCAGCATCAGGGACACGCCCATCACAATTTCTGCATTCATCATGGGAATATTTGTCACTCCCATATAAAGGGTGCGCCATCTGTTTTTCATTCCCTGAATGGCAATGGCCGCTGCTGTTCCTATTACAGTTGCCGCTGCCGCAGAAAGAAAGGCAATGATCAGTGTGGTATAAAACGCGCTCATGATCTGTTCATTCTGAAACAGCTCCTTATACCATTTCAGAGTGAATCCGCCCCATTTTGACCTTGTTTTTGACTGGTTAAAGGACAGGACCATCAAGGTGACAATAGGAGCATAAAGTATTATAAAAATCAGAGCCAGATACAGCTTCTGCAAAGATTTTTTTATCAAAACGCCGTACCTCCTTCTCCTTTGTCATATTTTGCCACAAGAGCCATGCTGGCAATAATAAATACCATCAGCACCAGGGAAAGTCCGCTTCCCACATGCCAGTTGCTGTTCTGTTTAAAGGACTGCTCGATCACATTTCCGATAAGAAGGAGCTTTCCTCCTCCGAGAAGATCAGAGATCACAAAAGTTGTCAGCGCCGGCACAAACACCATGGTGATTCCGCTGATCACCCCCGGAATGCTTAAAGGAAAGGTTACTTTTACAAAGGTCTGCACCGGATTTGCCCCCAGATCTCTTGCTGCATTCAGCACATTGGAATCAATTTTGATCAGTACATTGTAAATGGGCAGCACCATAAAAGGCAGGAAATTATACACCATTCCAAGAACAATGGCATAAGGAGTATTGATGATCTCCAGAGCCGGCAGATGAAAAAGGCTCAGAATACTGTTTATGACACCGTTCTTTTCCAGAAGGGTCTGCCAGGCCATTGTCCTTAAAAGAAAATTCATCCACATGGGCAGAATAAAAATCAATACAATAAAGCTTGTCTGGCTGACCTGCTTCTGGCTTAATATCATTGCCAGAGGATAAGCCATCACCAGGCACACCAGAGTGCTTATCAGGGATAAAAGCACGGAAATCCCCAGAGCCTTCAGATTTTCCGGCGTTGTGATCTGCGCCAGATTGGCAAAGGTAAAGCCTCCCTCATCTGTAGTAAACGCATAATAAACAATCACCAGAAGAGGGATCACAACAAAGGACACAGACCAGAAAAGATACGGCCCTGCCAGAAGACGTTTATTCTTCAATGTTTACCGCCTCCTCATCCTCAGATTCCGGTTTTTTCATAATCTGGATATCAAAAGGATCTACATGAATGCTGACCTCTGTTCCCACAGGAAACATATCGGTGCTGTGAACCAGCCATTCATAATTATTTGCCATGACTTCCATCTCGTAATGAACACCCTTAAAGATCAGATGTGTCACAACTCCGTCCATGCTTCCCTGTCCGGGTTTGAGAAGATCAATATCCTCCGGCCGGATTACCACATCAACCGGCTTATTCTGTCCGAATCCCTCGTCCACACAGGCAAAATTCACACCCAGGATCTTAACCAGACGGTCTTCCACCATGGTGGCAGGAATGATGTTGCTCTCTCCGATGAAATCCGCAACAAAAGCATTTTCCGGTTCATTGTATATTTTTTCCGGCGTTCCGATCTGCTGGATATATCCCTGATTCATAACTACAATGGTATCAGACATGGTAAGAGCCTCTTCCTGATCGTGAGTTACATACAAAAAGGTAATGCCCAGCTCATTTTTCAGGCGGATCAGCTCATACTGCATATCCTGGCGCAGCTTCAGATCAAGGGCTCCCAGAGGCTCGTCCAGAAGAAGGACTTTTGGCTCATTTACGATTGCCCGGGCAATGGCGATCCTCTGCTGCTGTCCGCCGCTTAAAGAATCCGGCATACGGTTTTCGAAGCCGTCCAGATTTACCAGTTTTAATGCGTATTTTATTTTATCGTGAATATACTGCTTACTTTTATTTTTGATCTTCAGTCCAAAAGCAATGTTATCCGCAATCGTCATATGGGTAAAAAGCGCATATTTCTGAAATACCGTGTTCAGCTGTCTTTTATTTGGCGGCAGATCCGTAATATCCTTTCCGTCAAAGATCACACGGCCGGCATCCGGTGTTTCAAAGCCTCCCAGAATACGAAGTGTGGTTGTTTTTCCGCAGCCGCTGGGTCCCAGAAGTGTCAGGAATTCATTTTCTCTTATGTAAAGATTAAAATCATCCAGAACGGTCTGCATCCCATACGCCTTTGAGATATTCATAAAATCAATCAGTTTATTACTCATGACCATTCCTCCCTAAAAAAATCCCCCTGTTTTTATACAGGGCAACTCTACCTGTATATCACAAAATCAGGGGGATTTCAATAACTTTTATACGATTTTTAAAATTAACAGAAATTCAGCGCTTTTATCCCTTACGGATGCAGCCAGCTGCTGTCAAGCCTGGCAAGAAGTCTTGCATTGTGATAAGCCATTTTAATGGTCAGGCATGTCCTGCCCAGATATTTTTTTCCGTCTGAGGTTTTTACACAGGCAAGAGCCAGATCTGCCTTTCCCGGATTCTGCAGACAGACAGGGATCAGAAGCTGGATCCCATGATTGTAATACTGGGGCACTGCGGTGCGGTAATCAGCCTCCAGCATATGTCTGGTCTGGCGCAGGGCTCCGTCAAAAAGCTGTACCTTCATCCTGCTTGTCCTGACATTTTCCGGAAGTCTCTGAATATTTTCCTCATCTCCAAAAATATGCTCATACTGAGGGATGATCTCCAAACGGGAATCAAACACAAGATCCGCAGGATTTTTTACATATTCCGCCCTCTCCGGAAGACTGACGATTCCTGATTTTAATAAATAATACTCTGTGTAAAATCCTTCCAGAAACCACTTCTGCCGGTCCGGAACCAGATTTTTCACAAAAAACGCGTACACAGGCTGATAATAATAATTAAAAAGTCCTGTATTAAAAATCGCATAGCTGTCTTCTTCCAGTACCTTTCCCTCTTCATACACCCTCTGGAAGGTATGCTCCAGATAGCCTTTCAGGATTCCTCTGTCCTCATTCTCGCCAAAGCTCCACTTTTCGGGAACCATTCTGGAAAGATTCTGAATGTGTCGGTTATAATTTCCGCAGTAGGTAAAATCAAATAAATTCATAGCACTCTCCCGCCTCCTTATTTTTCTGTGCAAAAAGGCTTTATTATATTGTATTTTGATTTTTTCCGGACAGAACGTTTTTCTATGTTTTTGTAGTCATCTGTTCCTGAAAATGCTATAATGACACCTGAAACTGATAACGATTTTGTTATCAGAGACATAAGCACCTTTTCGCAGGATATGCGGAGCTTGCACACAGGCTACTTATAAAATAAAGCTTACAGAGGAGGCAGCTATTATGACAAAACAGGAATTTCAGAAATTAACAGAAAACCTTCTTTTTCTTGACGGAGCCACCGGTTCCAATCTTATGGCCCAGGGAATGCCCCGGGGCATCTGCACAGAACGTTGGGTGATCGAGCACAGGGATGTGATCCAGAAGCTTCAGAAATCTTATATAGAAGCAGGAAGCCGGATCATTTATGCCCCCACCTTCGGAGGGAACCGGCTGAGCCTGAAGCAGCACGGACTGGAAAATAAAATTCAGGAGATCAACAGTACTCTGGTTTCCTACTCCAGAGAAATTGCGGGAAACAAAGCCTTTGTGGCAGGAGACATTACCACCTCCGGCCAGTTTGTTACTGCTGACGGCGAATATACCTATGAAGATGCCTTTGAAATGTATAAAGAACAGATCACAATTCTGAAAAACGCAGGAGTGGATCTGATCGCAGCAGAAACCATGATCAATATTGAGGAAACTCTGGCCGCTGTGGATGCCGCCAATTCCGTCTGCGATCTTCCCGTTATGTGTACGGTTACGGTAGAAGCTGACGGAAGTATTTTCAGCGGTGGAAATGCCGTAGAAGCCGCTGTTGCCTTTGAGAGCGCAGGAGCCGCGGCTGTTGGGATCAACTGTTCTGTAGGACCGGATCAGCTTGTATCTGTCATCCGGAATATCCGGGAAGCCGTTTCCATTCCGGTTATTGCCAAGCCCAACGCCGGAATGCCTGTTATTGACGATCAGGGAAATGCGGTATACAGCATGAACCCGGCGGACTTTGCAAAACATATGCAGGTTCTTGTGGAAAACGGCGCAGGGATCATCGGAGGCTGCTGCGGAACCACTCCGGATTTCATACGGGAAATGAAAAAACTTCTGGGATAATTTTTTTCACTTTACTTTTATTGCCTTTTCCGGGCACATTTCCTGGCAGCAGAAACACCGGATACATTTTTTATAATTATAAACCGGAGGATGGTCTTTTCCGTTTTTAAAATCCACTGCTTTTTCCGGTACCGGACAGCTGTTCACACAGATTCCGCAGCGGATGCATCTGGATTCCTCAATATACGGCTTTTTCTGGAAAAGATTCAAAGCCTTTGCCATTTTTTCCCAGATTCCATATTTTACTATTCTTCTGTCTACATTAAATTCCGGATTTCCGTATTTTTTTACAGCTTCTGCCATGGAGAGCTCTCCTTCCGGGGTCAGAAGCTGTATTTCCTCTTCTTTCCAGGTTCCAAGTCCCATCTTCTCTCCATGATAACAGGTGGGAACCATCTGAGGCTTCAGATGCACCAGACGGCAGAATACACTGTCCAGAGCCACCGGATCTGTAGACATCAGCATAACCTTCATATCAACAGGATCTCCTGAGCCCGGGCCGTTTCCCTCCATGGCTGTAATACCGTCCATAATATAAAGTCTGGGATTTACGCACTGGTTCAGATCGATCAGCATTCTGGCAAAACTGTCTGCACTTGGAAAAAGGGTATGTCCTTTTGCTTTATGAAGGCCGTAAATAAATCCATAGCTGTTCTTCACCGCCCCTGTGATCCGCTCCAGCGCATGGGTTTTCATTTTGCACAGAGAGATCACGCAGTTGATTTCCAGAAGCTCTTTGCCAAGAATAAACTCTTTTGCCTGAACGCCTTCCTCATAGGGAGTCCGGATGCCTTCCGAAAAATCAACGGCCGGGATGCCAAGTTCCTGAAGATACGTGTCCATTCCTGTTCCGGCAATGACTTTTGTGGTATTTCCATGTCCGCAGGAATCTGCCAGAATCACTCTTTCATATCCCTCTTCTTTTAAAAGTTTCCCGAACATTCCCACCACTGCAGGATGAGTGATCACTGCCTTTTCTACCTCTGCCCGCTTCAGAAGGTTGGGCTTTAAAAGAATTTTTTCGTCTTTTGAGATAAGGGCTTCCAGTCCGCCCAGAAGCTTTAATCCCTTTTTTAAACTATCATAAACAAGTTCTTCCCTGTAGGAATTACAGGGAAGAAGAATTACTTTACTTTTATTTTTCATGAGCTGCCTTTCTTTCTTAAATGCTGCGTTCTGTCTCCAAAGCCTCACCGACGCTTAAATCGGTGTCTCTGAGAGCCTTTCTTACCGGAAGGATACAGGCAGGAACTACGGACAGGAAATCCACTCCCATTCGGAGAAAGGTTTCTGTCAGCTCTGTATCAGCGGCAATTTCACCGCAGATTCCTGCTTTTTTTCCTTCTGCGTGCGCAGCCTCCACCACCATGCGGATCATTCGCAGAATGGCAGGATGATGATCGTCATATTTATTTTTCAAAAGGGGATTCTGCCTGTCCATAGCCAGTGTATACTGAGTAAGGTCATTTGTGCCAATACTTAAAAAATCCACTCTTTTTGCCAGCTCACGGCTGATCATCACTGCAGCCGGAGTTTCGATCATTATGCTTGTCTGAATATCGCGGAAGGGAATTTCTTTTTCTTTCAATCCTTCCTTTACCTCACCAATGATCTCCTCAATTTCATCCATTTCAGCCTCTGAGGAAACCATGGGATACATTATGGCAAGATTCCCGTAGGCGCTGGCCCGGTAGATGGCGCGAAGCTGCGCCTTAAACATACGTTTCCGGTCCAGACAGAGGCGGATTCCCCGATTTCCCATAATGGGATTTGTCTCTTCCGGAATGTCCAGATAGGAGGCCTGTTTGTCCGCTCCCAGATCAGAGGTACGGATTACTGTAAGACGGTCTCCCATAGTTTCTGCAAGCTGTTTATATGCCCGGAAAAGCTCGTTTTCTCTCGGATAATTTTCTCTTCCCAGATATTGAAACTCACTGCGGAGAAGCCCGATTCCTGCCGCACCGTAAAAGAGCACATTGTTCAGATCGCTCATATTTCCGATATTGGCATAAAGCCCGATCTTTTTTCCGTCTGCTGTTTCATCTGTCTGGTTTTTCAGCTTCAGAAGCTCTTCTTTTTCCTTTTTATCCGCCTCCAGACGGATCCGGTATTCTCTCTTGATCTCCGCATCCGGGTTCAGATACAGAGTCCCTGTATAACCGTCCACAATGGCTGTCTGGCCGTCCCACTCATCATCTGCTTCTATATCCACAAGAGCAGGGATTTCCATAGTCTTTGTCATAATAGAAGTATGAGATACTGCTGAACCGTGATGCATGACAACTGCCAGAAGCTTTTGCTTGTCCATTTCCATGATCTCTGTAGGCGCAAGAGATTCTGCCACCACGATCACCGGCTCGTCACCCAGGCTGATCCGGGTGCAGGAGCCTCCCAGAATACGGATCAGCCGCGCAGAAATTTCCTGAATATCCTGGATGCGCCGGCGCACCACAGGCTCCTCCAGATTCCGGAAGGTTTCTGTCAGCTCATCCCTGTTTGTCATGATCGCATATGCTGCGTTTACCTTCTCCAGCGAAATGCAGCTTTCAATTGCTTTCTGATAGCTTTCTGATTCCAGAAGTCTGATCTGTCCCAGAAAAAACTTTGCCTCCTGTTCATTCAAACTTCTGTTTTTTTCATAAAGTTCTTCCAGTTCTTTAACAGCCTGCAGTCTGGCTGTATGAAATTCCTGGATTTCTTTTTTTATGTTGCTTACCAGACACTGCCGTATCTGGTATTCACCTCTGCTGTAATACAGTATTTTACCGATGGCAATTCCGGAAAAGGTCGCTGTCCCTTTGTAGATTTCCATCTTGTACCCCCTTATTTCCGTCAGTCGCAGGCTGCCTTGAATTCTGTCCAGTTTTTGCTGTACTGCTCTTCTGCCTCTGCACTTACATTCTGTACAATATCGCCTTTTTTCACTGAATCCGGCACTACCAGATCCGGATTTACCAGCTCGTCTGCCGCTTTATTTGTGCTGTAGTAGCCGATAAAATCTGTACACTGTGCTGCGATCTCCGGCTGAAGGATATAGTCCATAAACTGGTATGCAGCCTCCTTATTTGGAGCCTCGCTTGGAATGAACATTCCCATAATTCCGAATCCCAGACCTTCTTCCGGATAAACCACTTCAAGCTCCGGATATTCTGCAAGAGCAGCCGTTACCTGTGAAGTATAAAGAAAGCCCACACTTGCCTCTCCGTTCAGAAGCGCATTCTGTGTGTTGTCATCCTGGATCAGACGCACGTTGGGAGCCAGCTCCAGAAGCTTTTCTCCGGTTTCTTTGATGGAATCTACATCTTCTTCATTCATGCTCTTTCCAAGCATCAGATTGGTGATTCCATTGATCACACGGTAGTTGGCAACCAGGGCAATGCTGTCTTCCAGAGACGGATCCCAGAGATCTGCATATCCCTTAATATCAATGTCAACCATTTCCGGATCATACACGATCAGGGGGATTCCTGCACCATAAGGAACCGTATATGCATCCTCCGGGTCATAAAACTGGCCCTGATAAAGAGGGTTGATATTTTCAAAGCCGGACAGCTTTGATTTATCCAGCTTTTCTGCCAGGCCTTCCTGGATCACATTTTCCAGAATGTAATCGTCCGCAATTACAATGTCATAATCTCCGCCCTTTGCCATGGAAAGCTTTTCCAGCATGGTTTCGTCTGTGTCAAAGTTGGAATATATGATCTTTACGCCTGTTTCTTTTTCAAATCCGTCCAGTACCTCCTGGGGGAACATATTTTCCCAGGTAAACAGTACCAGCTCCTTATCAGAATCTGCGCTGACCGGAACCGCTGCCGCAGTTACTGTCAGAGCTGCACATAACGCCATTACAAATGATTTTTTCATGTTGTCCTCCTCTATCTGTTATTTTAATCTGTACTATTTTAGTATAACCTATTTTTGTTTTGTTGAAAAGAGTCTGTTTTTCCCTTTTACCAGTCTGGTGATCAGCGTATACACCAGAAGCACTGCCAGAGTAAATGCAAGCATCAGGGTACAGAGTGCATTGATCTCAGGCGTCACTCCTGTTTTCAGCTGTGTGTAAACCTTTACGGGCAGGGTGGAGATCCGGGGTCCGTTTACAAAAATACTGATCACCACATCATCCATGGACATGGCAAATGCCAGAAGAGAGCCTGACATAACTGCCGGCATAATAAGAGGCAGCGTAATATCCCAGAAAGCCCGGAAGCTTCCTGCGCCAAGATCACGGGCCGCCTCTTCCAGAGACGGATCCATTCCTGCAAGTCTTGCTTTTACCTCCATCAGAATATAGGGAACACAGAAAACCGTGTGGCCCAGAAGAAGAGTCAGCATTCCGAACGGCATATCCAGAAGATAAAAGAATGCCATCAGTACCATTCCCAGAATGATCTCCGGGATCATCAGCGGAAGAATGGATATATATTCCAGAGCCCCTTTTGTTTTCCAGTGTATTCTGGAAAGTCCCACTGCTCCCAGAGTTCCGATCACCGCGGAAACAAGACAGCTTGCTGCGCCCAGTACCAGACTGTTTCCCAGAGCCTCGATCATGGCTCTGTCATTTAAAAGCTCCTGATACCATTTAAGGGAAAATCCCGTAAACCGCACAGGAAGCCTGGACTCGTTAAAGGAAAAAATAATCACCACTGCCACCGGCAGATACATCAGAAAAAACACAATTCCAAGATACAGCCCGGAGAGCTTCGTATTTTTTTTCATCCGATTCCCTCCAATTCTTTTACATTTGTTATTTTACGGTAAAGACCGATCATCAGTGAGGTAAGGATCATCAGCACCACTGCAAGAGCTGCCGCAAAGGGCCAGTTATTTCCCCTTGTCATCTGCTCCTGGATCAGACTTCCTACCAGAACGATCTTATTTCCTCCCAGGATGTCCGCTATAAAGAACAGTCCCATAGACGGAATAAAGGTAAGGATCACTCCTGACAGAAGTCCCGGAAGGGTCAGCTTAAAGGAAACGGTCCAGAATGCCTTTATTTTTCCCGCCCCAAGGTCACGGGCTGCCTCCACAAGAGACCAGTCCAGCTTTTCCGCACTGGAATATACGGAAAGGATCATAAAGGGCAGAAGTACATAAACCATACCCACTACAATAGCCGGATAGCTGTACAGGATTTTCAGCGGCTTATCAATGATACCCAGCCCCTTTAAAATATAATTCAGCACACCCTTGTTCTGAAGGATGATGATCCATCCGTAAAGACGGATCAGGGAATTGATCCAGAAGGGCAGCATCAGAAGAAGCATGGCTCTTTTTTTCCAGGTATCAGACATTTTTGCCATAAAATACCCGAAAGGATATCCCACCAGACAGATGATCACCGTACTGGTCAGGGCAAGCTGAAAGGATTCCCGGAAGGTCTGAAGATAAACCGGGTCCAGAATTTTTCTGTAATTTTCCAGGGTCAGGTTCCACTCCACGGAGGTTCCGCTTCCCGGCTGGGCGAAGCTAAGAGCCACCATATAAATAAGAGGTCCTGCCACAAACACCAGCGTAAAAAAATACAGAGGCAGGATCATCCACACTGAGGTGGTTTTCTTTTTTGCTTTTGTTCCTTTCATCCTCAGGCCTCCCCGCCTTCCCGGACAGCATCCCGGTCTACAAGAACCGCATCCTCCGGCGCAAAGCACACGCTGACTGTCTGCCCCTGCTGCACTCTCGCATCTATGCCATAGCGGCTTGCCACAAGCTCTGTCCCGTCTGTAAGCTTCAGAACAACCCGAAGAAGTCCTCCTGCAAAGGTTTTTTCCGTTACCACTGCCGAAAGGCCGCAGGAACATTCCTCGTCAATTCTTATGTTTTCGCTCCGCACTGCCAGAGTCACTTTTTCTCCGGGCCGGATTGTCTCATTGTGAGAATCCGCCTGAATATGGCCTCCTGAAATATTAACAGCTACCTTTCCGTTTTCTGTGGCTCCTGCCACTCCTTTCAGGATATTCGCATTTCCCACAAAGGTTGCCACATAGCTTGTGCGGGGATGATTGTAGATTTCATCCGGAGTTCCGATCTGTTCAAAGGTTCCGTGATTCATTACCGCGATCCGGTCGGACATGTTAATAGCCTCCTCCTGATCGTGAGTAATATAAATAAACGTAATGCCAAGCTTTTTCTGGAGCCGCTTTAATTCCACCTGCATGGCCCGTCTCAGCTGAAGGTCAAGAGCTCCCAGAGGCTCGTCAAGAAGAAGCACCCTCGGATTATTAATAAGGGCTCTGGCAATGGCAACTCTTTGCTTCTGACCGCCTGAAAGCTCAGAGGGCTTTCTTTTTTCATAGCCGGGAAGCTGCACCAGCTCCAGCATTTCCTTTACTCTTCTGCGGATTTCAGTCCTGGGAACCTTTTTCAGCCTCAGACCGTAACCGATATTATCTGCCACATTCATATGAGGAAAAAGAGCATAGTTCTGAAATACCGTGTTTACATCCCGGTCCTCCGGATTCAGAGCAGTTACATCCTTTCCATCCAGAAACACCTGTCCCGCATCCGGCATTTCAAGTCCTGCAATAATACGCAGCGTTGTTGTCTTTCCACATCCGGAAGATCCCAGAAGGGTAATAAACTCACCTTTTTCAATAGCAAGACTGATGCCCTTTAAAACTTCCTCCTCATTTGAAAATCCTTTTCTGATATTTTTTAATTCCAAACACTTTTCTGTCATCTCTGTTTTTTATACTGCCTCCTTACTGTTTCTGTCCCGCACACATTTTCTGTCCGGGATGCTTTTATTTATATCGTTACTGTCTGCACCTCACTGTCCCGGAAGGTGTTCTGATATATATTCCAAAGTTCCGGGACATACGGGGCAAAATGCCATCAACAAAAGCGATTTGGAATGCGTTTTGACCAGGTTTCTGTGAACGGAGTGATCAGTAACTCTATATATTTACATTTGCTTTTCAATATACTCTATATATTGTTTTTTGTCAAAAACCGGAGTGAAATCATCCACGATTTTTTTTGCCTCCCGGGCATCGTTTCTCAAAAGCCGGTAAATGGCAAGCGCCATAAGCTTTGCCGGAAGAATATATGCCTTTTCTTCATCTGTGATCCGGAAATCTTCTCCGTGAAGCCGGCCTTCAAAGCCCCGGAAGGTAAAATTTACTATCGGAAACAGCTGGGTAAGATCTCCCATATCCGTACATGCATTGTTAAAGTCTCCCGGCTTCACAGTACGAAAAGAAACTCCCAACGCCTCTGCCGCCTGAACCAGCGCCGGATCCGCCTCCCTTGGACGGACAGGCATGTAGCCGGGAATCCTTTCTCTTTCAATTTTTCCGCCGAAAGCATAGGCAGCTCCGTCATAGGCCCGGTCGATCATCTCCTGTACTTCCTGAATCCGTTCCAGAGAAGATGCTCTGATCTTTGTTTCCACAACCGCCTCATCCGGCACACTGTTTACCACATCTCCGGCTTTTCGGATTACATTGTGAAGCCGCACATGATCCTCCTCCCGGAAGTTTTCCCGCATCAGTCCCATCATCTGAATGGCGCTTGAGGCAATACTTAGCGCGTTGACGCCATTCCAGGGATCAATGGCTGCATGGGCTGCTTTTCCCCGGACGGTCACTCGTTCTGCTGTAAAACCATTGCAGGCAGGATTCCCCAGATAAAAGTCCTCTTCAACCGGAACCATATGTACATGAGTCGTCATCACAAGATCTGTATTGTCAAACTCTCCTCTTCGGATCATTTCACTTTTGCCGGAACCGAAACAGATTCCCTGTTTCCGAAGGGCTGTTCTTTTATCTGCATCAATGTATTCTTCTGCAGGCACAGCCAAAAAAGTCAGAGAGCCTGTAATCTGTTTTCTGATCTCAGGATCTGCAAAAACCATTGCCGCCCCGGCCAGCACAGCCATCTGAGCATGGTGGCCGCAGGCGTGGGCTGTGCCGTTCTGCGCATCTGCCATCGGGTGAGCTTTGCATCCAATGGCATCCATCTCCCCGATCACTGAAATATTCGGAAACTTTCCCGTACTTTTTCCTGCAGCGTTTTTTCCTGCTCCGGATATCCGTTCCAGACCTCCGTCCTGGCTGTTCCAGCCGCCCCGGACTCCGGTCAGGGCAATTCCCTCCTGAACCTCATATCCATATTTTTTCAGAAGCTCTGCTGTTTTTTTCGCTGTTCGTACTTCCTGAAAGCCAGGCTCCGGATGCCCTTCAATATCCCTGGCAAAATCCAGAATCTCCTGTCTGTGCTCTTCTATAAGATCAATGATCCGCTGTTCTGTTTCATCCATAACGGTTCTCCTCATAAATAAGTATATCGCCAATAAAAAGGATGGGGTTTCGCTTATCCTTTCTGTCAGTTTATACATGATCTGAAACATCTTACTGATATTTAATCATACCATAATCTCTGTCTATTGCAAGTGTCAGCAAAACCAAAATCCATTTGCAAAAGCAACATTTCCGTTTTCCTGAACAACCTTCCTGCTCCTGGTTTTTCCTGTAAAAACAAAAAACTGTTCTCTCATTTTCTGAAAGAACAGTCATTTTATTTGGATCGTATATATCACTTACTGATATCTGTATCATAAAAGCTGGAAATGAGACTCGAACTCACGACCCCTTCATTACGAGTGAAGTGCTCTACCGACTGAGCTATTCCAGCCTGTGACAACGGAAATCAAAGATTTTCCTTTATTTCCGCATGTTATAAGGGTTTTTAGCAGATTTTCCAACTGGTTAAGTATTACTTCGCTGTACCTTATAATACCATCTAATGTTATTCTAACTATGGTAAAACTATGGTAATTTCTTTCCTGCTTTTACCCTATTTACTTTTACCATAGTTTTCATTATAGTTATGGTAAAAGTACAACGTGTTCTCCAAACACATTTATTATCTTAATGCACAAATATAAGATTGTCAAGTAAAATTAAAAAACTAATCAGCTATTGCGAACATACGTTTTGGATGATTGGAGGTATGATGCAATGGCAAGTCGAAGAAAAAATGGAGAAGGTTCATGGGGAACCAAAACAATTAATGGAATCAAATATAAATTCTACAAAGATGTAAACGGTAACTATTTCTACGGAAAAACCAATGCAGAAATCAACGCCAAAAAGGATGCTTATTACGAAAAGTATAAAGATGCTAAGAAAAGTCTTAAAAACAAACTATTGTAGACAAAAGCAAAGAAGTAAGATCTCAGACTTTCGGCGGTGGAATACTTAAATGGCTCAAAAAGGAAAAATTTTCGGAAGTAAAAAGATCTACTTATGATGGATACGAAGATTGTATTATGGGGGAAAGTATAGGATATGATGGTTATAGATTGGCTGATAAGCGCAAATGAGCCTGTAAAAAAATCTCTGTAAATTAAACACTATAAAGGGCTTCTATGATAAAATATATTAAATCATAGGAGGCCTTTTATTATGGCAAACAGAAAAAAGAAGTTTACAAACCAAAACCGATGACAGAAGGAAAAAGAAATCTTATTCAGGGACTACTCCAGGAATACGATATCCAATCAGCTGAGGATATTCAGGAGGCACTTAAAGATCTGCTTTCCGGAGCCCTTCAAGATATGCTTGAAACAGAAATGGACAATCATCTTGGATACGATCGTTATGAAAGATCTGGTGAGCCTAATTACCGTAATGGAACAAAGTCTAAAACTGTTCGTAGTAAATACGGTGAATTCGAAGTAGATGTACCTCAGGATCGCCAAAGTTCTTCTGAACCGCAAGTGCTCCCAAAACGTCAAAAGGATATTTCTGCGATTGATGATAAGATTATTGCAATGTATGCCAAGGGGATGACTACACGGCAGATTTCAGAAACCATAGAGGATATTTATGGGTTTGAAGTCAGTGAAGGAATGGTATCCGATATCACAGATAAGCTCCTTCCAAAAATCGAGGAATGGCAGAACCGTCCTTTGTCACCTGTGTATCCAATCGTTTTTATTGATGCTGTGCACTTCTCTGTACGGGATGATGGTGTGATCAGGAAGCTGGCAGCATTGTGGTACTTGGAATCAATGAAGATGGCATGAAAGAAGTCTTAAGCATTATAGTGGGCGAAAATGAAAGCAGTTCAATATATCCAGCTTCTTCAAGCAAATGGAATCCCGGTACACCCACCATAGTAATTAAATTTTCCTTAAAAGTTGCATCTGCGTTGGGGCATTGTTCCTTTACATGCTCGTATACATGAAAAGCAAACTGTGATTTCGCTTGTCCTATTTTAGCAAGTTTATCCTTGAGATAATCAATCTTTCCTTGAAAAGTCAAAGTTTTTTTACGAATGTATTTCAAATAATTTGCGTTGCCCCAGATATCAGGTTCATCTACATTCCGCATATCAAAAACACCAATAACAGGCACATCCTGAAAAGTTGCAATTTCACCTGGATTAACCGTCTTCCCTTTGAGTATTCTTGATCGAATACATCATGCTCCAGTGCATAAACTTTTCCGGTGTGATAATCAATCATTTCCATGTAAGCTTTGTGATCGGAAGAGTATTTCCATCCTAAAGTGCTGTCCTCTGCCATTTTGTAAAGGTGGTTTCTAAGTTCGATTGTTTTCATTGTTTTTTCATGATTTTGTTCTCCTTTCTGTGCCTGCTTTTACATTAATTTTGAGTATAAAAAAAGAACAAGATAAAACCTGTTCTTTTTGAAAACTTTTATAAATTTGCTTTTAATCCCAGTTAATCTCGTTATGAGAAATTGTCGGAGATGTATCTGCTTTTGCTTCTAATATTGCTTCTATTTCGTCCGGAAGTGGTTCTGTCTCAGGAACAAAACGCACTAAAACTCTATAAATTGTATCAATGTCTTTTTCGGGGATCATATCAATCAAATATTTTATAGTCTCTCTACTCATTTTTTCCTCCTATAATTTTTTTATATACTTGACCTCTGGGCTTTATATCGTTAATAGTTACAATATCATTTTCAATCGTAAATAACACACGTAAATCTCCAACTCTTAAACGATATTCATTGTCGAAACCTATTAGTTTTTTGATGTCACCAAATGGTATTTTTTCAATAGCTTCCCGTAAACGTCTTTTTGTAGGACTGTCCGCTGAATTAATATATTTTACAGCTTTCTTTTTGTATTTTATCTGCATTATATTCTCCTCTTTTAAATATATTATACCATTTTATACTATATGTGACTAGTATATTTTTGAATGGTTTCGGTATTCCTAAAATTTCATTTTAGGATTTAATAAAGCGGTCAAAATATTTTTGAATGAATTTAGAGAATGAATGTATAATTAAAATACGGAAGTCAAATTTATTGCCCTTATTATAAAAATAAATAGTCGGTTGTATGAAATTTATAATCGTTCAAATAATATCACATGAAATGTAAAATTATATCAGGTGATGTTATGAAGATAGAACGAGATGAACGACAATTTAAATAGAAACTTATAAACAAGACTGGCACGAAGGTTTATTTTTCATGCCCAAATATAAGTATAGAACTTAAAAATGTAAAAAAGGCTCCAAACGCAGTAACGGGGCGAGATTCCTAAGAATCCCACCCCAAAACTTGACATAGAGCCCAAAAAGCAGGACATTTTTCATGTCCTGCCTGATATGTATCCTTATTCTGTTGGTTCCTCGGATGGAGCAATCAGAAGTGAATCGTCGATTACAATGTCTTCTGATGGTTTTAATAATTCTGTCAAAAATTCAGTGCCTTAAAATATTTTCTCTCCAAAAGATCAAGCCCTCATAGCCTGTTTTTCTCTGTAATGGGTCAGCAGATCTTCTTCATTAAAATCTTCGGGGCTGTCGGAATCATCACTGTCATATAAACGCCAAACGGCTACATTATCCATAAACCAAGTCTGCCTTTTCAAAGTGTTGACTATTTTCCCAAACAGGCTGAAATCCCTTGCCCGTCCACAATCACGATATACTAACGCACCAGAACCATCCTCAATACGAGAAAGTCCCACTGTAAGGAATGTGTTATTGATTGTACTGTAAATACTGTCCAAATGGTATTTTTTCTCTGTCGTTATCTTATCATCATCCATGCGGATCATCATTTTTAACATGAAAGTGGTCTCCTTGCCTTTTTTATTATATCATCAGAAAACAGGGGCTACAATCTTGAAAGTCCAAATTTTTCGCCACCTTCTTTTTTCAGGCCGCAGGCTTTTTGGATGTTTTTTTTGCTGTTGATCTTTTACGGGCAGCCGGCTTTTTCAGCGGCTTCTTTTCTGCTTTTTCTGCCAGTGTACAGGACAGCACTACGGCTCCAAAAGCCGGAATCCGTATCTTCAGAGAATTTTCTCTCTCATCACATTCCTCTGCCTTACTGGATTTTGCCCTTGGATTTCCGGCACCCATACCTCCGTATTCTTTTCGGTCGCTGTTAAAGATTTCTTTGTATTTACCCTTAAAAGGAACGCCGATCTGGTAGTTTTCATAGGGTACTGCCGCAAAATTCACCACCGCTACAAGGGTTTCTTCCGGTTTTTCTGTTTTCCTCATAAAGGTCAGTACATTTTCTTCATACTTCATCAGCTGGATCCATTCAAAACCTTCATATTCATGGTCTTTCTGCCACAGCGCGGGATGAGAACAGTAAAGCTCATTCAGATCATGGAAAAATGTTTCCATTTCCCGGGAAAGCTCTTTACCCGGAGAAGTCATTTTAATTCCCGGATGAAGCATCTGATACGTATAGGCAGCTCTTATCTGGGCAAGCTTCTGTTTCTCATCGCCCGGAAGCTTATCCATAAATTCACTGATCTCCCCGGCACTTCTTGTTCCCAGTGTCAGTACATAATGCTCGCAGTAAGCATAGAGCATGGACAAAGTAAGCTGATCATGGTCATACTGACGCTGAACGGGATCCAGCTCCAGATAATGAATAAAATCACTGGTCCAGTTATTGTTCCATTTATAGTCAAAACCAATATGATCGTTTTCCACATCATCTGTAAGCTCCGGCCACAGTCCGTCCTCCTGAGCGATCATAAGAACACCGGGGTGCTTTTTCTTCATAACTGAATTCAGATGCTTCAGAAATTCTACTGCCGCCAGGTTTTCGTTGGTTCCGTAAAGATTTGGCCGCCAGCTTTCGCCCTCTCTTCCATAGTCCAGATAAAGCATGGAATCCACATCATCCACACGGAATCCGTCCACATGGTACACCTCTGTCCAGTAAAACGCATTGGCGATCAGGAACTCCTTTACCATTGGACTTTCATAATTATAAAGAAGGGTTCCCCACATAGGATGGACTGCCATTGCCGGATCCGGAATCTCATAAAGAGGTGTTCCGTCAAAGCGCTCCAGTCCTTCTCCATGACGCGGAAAATGAGCCGGAGTCCAGTCCAGTATCACACCGATATTTTCTTTATGGAGTTCATTGACCAGACGGGCAAAATCCTCCGGCACGCCATATCTACGGTTAGGTGCATAGTAAGAGAATGTAGAATAAGGCCCTGCCTCTTCGTCCAGGTATCCCATAACCGGATGAAGCTCCACATGGGTATAGCCCAGTTTTTTTACAAAGGAAACAAGTTCTTCCCCGTTTTTCCATTGAGTCAGGTCCGTTTCGTAAATAGATACCGGCTGATTCCTGTCCGCATATTTTTTACGCTCCGCCATCCAGAAATCATCTGTCCAGGTAATGTCTCCGGCAGCTTTGTCCACTATGGATGCTGTGGCGGGAAAAGCCTCTGTGCAGGTTCCATAGGGATCCGCTTTCAGAACCTTCTGACCTCCCCGGATTCTGATCTCATACTTATAAAGATCTCCTTTTTTTACTCCTGGAATAAAAAGTTCAAAAATACCGGACATGGGCCGTCTGTGCATCAGATGACCTCTGCCGTCCCAGCCGTTAAAATCTCCCACAACGCTTACGCTTACCGCATTTGGAGCCCACACGGCAAAGCTGGTTCCTTCTGTTCCGTCTATGGTCATCACATGGGCGCCCATTTTTTCATAGGCATGATAATATACTCCTGCACAAAAAGCCTTTTCCTCTTCCTCTGTCATCTGTCCAGAAAAGGCATAAGGGTCTTCAAACTCCTTTGTTTCTCCGTTTTTTGTTACACGGAAAGAATAGGAAGGAATTTTTCTTCCGGGCACAAGAACTGCAAAATATCCTGCCTCATCTTCCTTTTCCATAGAATATGCCTTTTTCTCTATCACCGCCTCGGCCTTTTCTGCCTCCGGGAAAAAGCCCTGCAGCAGTATCCCGTCCGGAGTGAGCCTTGGAGCCATAATATCTTTTGGAGATACTTCCTCCCCGTATATGATCGCTTCAATTCCTGGCCAGTCCATATAGTCATACGCTTTTCCGTTCATCTTCTCCAACCTCCTAACTGATTCCTCCGGCAAAAAGGGCTCTCCATTATCTAAAACAAATGGATTCTCCCCTGCAAAAGAATCTGTAATATTGTTATTTTACCATTTTTACTGTAAAAAATAAAGATTTGTCCGAATTTTGTTTGACAAAATTGATTCCCTACGCTAAATTGATAATAGCGAAAACATACAGATTGCCGGTCTGTTCCTGCCAGCTCAGGAGTCTGTGTGGATCACAAGATACTTAAGGAGGTTTATTATGAAAAACAGAAAATACGATGTAACAGCACTTGGTGAACTGCTGATCGATTTTACCGAAAACGGCGACAGCGCTCAGGGGAATCCTCTGATGGAGGCAAATCCGGGCGGCGCTCCCTGCAATGTCCTTGCCATGCTGCAGAAGCTTGGCAAAAAAACAGCCTTTATTGGCAAAGTCGGAAACGATATGTTCGGAAATCAGTTAAAAAAGGCTGTAGAGGAAGTTGGAATTGATACACGCAACCTGATCATGGACCATAAGCATCATACTACGCTTGCTTTTGTCCATACTTATCCGGACGGGGACAGAGATTTTTCTTTTTATCGTGATCCCGGCGCAGATATGATGCTCACAAAGGAAGAGGTTCAGAAAGAACTGATTGAAGATTCCCGTATTTTCCATTTCGGTACTCTTTCTTCCACCCATGAAGGTGTCAGAGAAGCGACCCGTCATGCCATTGAACTGGCAAAAGAGGCCGGCTGTATCATTACTTTTGATCCGAATCTCCGCCCTCCTCTGTGGAATTCTCTGGACGATGCACGCAGAGAGATCGAATACGGAATGGGAAAATGCGATGTACTGAAAATTTCTGACAATGAAGTAGAATTTCTTTTCGGAACCACTGATTACGACAAAGGCGCTGCCCTGATCCGCGAAAAATACAACATTCCTCTGGTGCTTATCACTATGGGAAAAGACGGAAGCCGCGCTTATTACAAGGATCTCAGAGTGGAGGCTGCTCCTTTCCTTCAGGAAAACACCATTGAAACTACCGGCGCCGGAGATACTTTCTGCGCAAGCGCTCTCAACTATGTTCTGGAGCATGGTCTGGAGGATCTGACTGCAGAAAACTTAAAAGAGCTTCTGACCTTTGCCAACGCAGCCGCTTCTCTGATCACCACCAGAAAAGGCGCGCTTCGCGTTATGCCGTCCAGAGAAGAAGTTCTGGAATTTATCGCATCCAGACAGTAATTTTTCCGTGGAACAGATTATGAATAAATCTTCCAGAGAAAGGCACACCATAAAAAAAGCAGCCCGGTGTGCCTTTCCTCACACCATACCTATTCTGACAGGTTTTTTGTTTCTGGGCATGACCTATGGTATTTACATGAATGCTTCAGGATTCAGCTTCTGGTATCCCATGCTCATGAGCCTGACAATTTTTGCCGGATCCATTGAATTTGTTACCGTAAATCTTCTTCTGGGCGCCTTCCATCCTGTTCAGGCACTGGCCATGGCTCTGATGATTAACGCCCGTCATCTTTTTTACGGTATTTCCATGCTGGAAAAATACCAGGGAGCCGGTCTGAAAAAATTCTATCTGATCTTCGGTATGTGCGATGAAAGTTTTTCCATAAACTATGCCGCAGAAATCCCTGAAGATGTGGATCGAAGCTGGTTCATGTTTTTTGTAACCCTGTATAATCACATTTACTGGGTAACCGGCGCCACTCTGGGAGGCATCTTCGGTTCTCTGATTCACTTCAGTACAGAGGGACTGGATTTTGTCATGACAGCCATGTTTGTGGTAATCTTTATGGAACAATGGATGAAAGAAAAGAGCCATACCTGTTCTGTTCTTGGGCTTTTGCTTTCTCTTATCTGCCTGATTATTTTCGGTCCGGACCGTTTCATCATTCCCGCCATGCTGATGCTCCTTGCCATGCTGACCTTTCTCCGGACGCCTCTGACCAGAGGAGGTGAAAACCAATGACTCTTACAGAACAGATCATTACCATTGCAATGGTAATGCTTGGGACTGTCCTGACACGTTTTCTGCCCTTTCTTCTTTTCCCGGCAGGAAAAGCCACTCCCAAATACATTCAATATCTGGGAAAGGTTCTCCCTCCGGCTGTGTTTGGACTGCTTGTGGTCTACTGTCTGAAAAACGTAAGCATTTTTACCGGCAGCCATGGTATCCCTGAATTTCTGTCCATTCTTGCAGTGGTGTTTCTCCACCTGTGGAAACGGCAGATGCTGCTGTCCATTGCCGGAGGGACAATTCTATACATGGTCCTGGTACAGCTTGTTTTTTAAATCTGATCAAAAAAAGGCCCCACTTTTTCAGTAAGACCCTTTTCTGCAAATCAATTTTATTTTACCACACGAACCTTGGATACTCCCTCTACAGCACGAAGTTCTTCAAGCGCCTCTCTTGAAACTGTGCTCTCCAGATCAATAAGAGTATAGGCATACTCGCCCTTACTCTTATTTGTCATATCCGCAATATTCACGCCCTCTCCGCCAAGGATCTTGGTAAACTGGCTGATCATATTGGGGATATTTTTATGACAGATAGCAATACGTCCCACTGCCACACAGATTCCCATGTCGCAGTTGGGGAAATTCACAGAATTTTTAATGTTTCCGTTTTCAAGGAAATTCCGAAGCTCTTTTACTGCCATTTCTGCACAGTTTTCTTCTGATTCCTCTGTGGAAGCTCCCAGATGAGGAGTTACCAGTATCCCTTCCCGGCCTGCCACAAGAGGATTTGCAAAATCTGTCACATATTTTTTCACTTTTCCGCTTTCCAGTGCATTGATCAGCGCTTCTTCATCAACAAGAAGATCTCTGGCAAAGTTTAAAAGAACCACTCCGTCTTTCATTTTGTCAAAGGCTTCTTTGTTAATCATTTTGCGTGTGCTGTCAAGAAGCGGCACATGAATGGTAATGTAATCGCACTGGCTGTAGATCTCATCAAGGGATTTGCTGTGTTTGATGGTTCTGGAAAGATTCCATGCAGCGTCAATGGAAATATACGGATCATAGCCGTAAACCTCCATTCCCAGATGAGTAGCAGAATTGGCAACCATGGCTCCAATGGCTCCCAGGCCGATGATTCCAAGCTTTTTGCCGCTGATCTCGCAGCCTGCAAACTGTTTTTTCTGCTTCTCCGCAAGCTTATCAATGTTTTCCTTGTCCTTCTGACCGGCTACCCACTCAATGCCGCCCACAATGTCGCGGGAGGCAAGGAGCATTCCTGCAATTACCAGCTCCTTTACACCGTTGGCATTGGCCCCCGGAGTGTTAAAAACAACGATTCCCTGTTCCGCGCAGGCATCAACAGGAATATTATTTACACCGGCGCCGGCGCGGGCAATAGCCTTTACAGAATCGCCAAGCTCCATATCATGCATCCTGGCGCTTCTTACAAGAACAGCGTCCGCTTCATTGATATTTTCTGTTTTTGTGTAATCCTCACTGAACATGTTCAGGCCTCTTTCGGCAATGGGATTCAGGCAGTGATACTGAAACATTACGCATTCTCCTCCTCAAATTTTTTCATAAAAGCAACAAGGGCTTCCACTCCCTCTTTCGGCATTGCGTTGTAAATGCTGGCGCGCATGCCGCCCACGGTTCTGTGACCTTTCAGATTTACAAAGCCTGCTGCCTTTGCTTCTTTTACAAATTTCGCATCCAGCTCTTTATCTCCTGTAACAAACGGAACATTCATCAGTGAGCGGGATTCCGGCTCCACCGTTCCTTTAAACAGCTTACTTTCATCCAGGAAATCATAAAGGATCTTTGCTTTTTCTTCGTTTCTTCGTTTCATCTCCTCAAGTCCGCCCATGGACTTCAGCCACTTAAATACCTTTCCGCACACATAGATGCAGTAAGCGTTTGGAGTATTATAAAGGGATCCTGCGTCTGCGTGAGTCTTGTAGGTGAGCATGGTAGGTGTACCCGGAAGGACATCCTCAGTGATCAGATCTTCACGAATGATCACGATCACCATTCCCGCAGGTCCGATATTTTTCTGGACTCCGCCGTAAATGATTCCGTATTTACTTACGTCAACAGGCTCGGAAAGGAAGCAGGAGGAAACATCTGCCACCAGAGTTTTGCCCTTTGTATTGGGAAGAGTTTTAAATTTTGTTCCGTAAATGGTATTGTTTTCGCAGATGTACACATAATCGGCATCAGGACTGATATCCAGATCACTGCAGTCCGGAATATAGGAAAAGGTCTTATCCTCAGAAGATGCGATCTTATTGACCTTGCCGTACTTCTGCGCTTCCTGATAAGCTTTTTTGGCCCACTGTCCGGTGACAATATAATCTGCCACCCCGTTTTTCATCAGGTTCATGGGAATCATTGCAAACTGCTGTGATGCCCCTCCCTGCAAAAAAAGCACCTTATAGTTGTCCGGAATGTTCATCAGATCTCTCAGATCCTGCTCCGCCTCATCAATGATTTTCTGAAATTCAGGGCTTCTGTGACTCATTTCCATCACAGACATGCCACAGCCCTGATAATCCATCATTTCTTCTGCCAGTTCTTTCAGTACCGGTTCCGGCAGTACAGCCGGTCCGGCGGAAAAGTTATACACTCTGCTCATTTTTCATATCCTCCTCGTCAAAGACATCATCAATATTTGCCCCGGCAGGCACCATTGGAAATACACTTAAATCCTGATCGATCCAACAGTCCAAAACCACCGGACCATCAGAAGACAGAGCTTCTTTAAGCGCAGATTCCACTTCCTCCATTTTTGTGACACGGATTGCCTTTGCCCCCATGCCCTCGGAGATCTTCACAAAATCCACTGCATCATTTAATACAGTATGCGAATATCTGTGATCGTAGAATAAAGTCTGCCACTGGCGCACCATTCCCAGAACATGGTTGTTCAGAACGATCTGCACAAGTGGTTTTCCACAGCGCACTGCTGTTGCAATCTCATTCATGTTCATCCGGAAACATCCGTCACCTGCGATATTTACCACAGTTTTTTCCGGTCTTCCCATTTTTGCTCCGATAGCTGCCCCCAGACCAAATCCCATGGTTCCCAGGCCGCCGGAGCTTAAAAATGTTCTCGGTTCTTTGTATTTATAATACTGAGCCGCCCACATCTGATGCTGTCCCACATCTGTAGTGATAATTGCATCTCCGTCGGTCAGTTCATAAAGTTTTTCAATGATATACGGTCCGGTAAGCTGGGTATGATCGTAATTCAGAGGATATTTTGCCTTCATCTCCTGAATATGTTCCATCCACTGAGGATGCTTTTTCTCCGGGATTTCCTCCAGAAGCCTTCTTAAAACTTCCTTGATGTCGCCTTCTATATAAGCATCCACCAGAACGTTTTTATTGATTTCCGCAGCGTCAATATCTATCTGAAGAATCTTTGCTTTATTGGCAAAGGTTTTTGCATTTCCGGTTACACGGTCACTGAACCGGGCTCCCAGAACAATCAGAAGATCGCACTGACTGACTCCCAGATTGGAGGTTTTTGTTCCATGCATTCCCAGCATTCCCGTATAATATGGATCTTCTCCTGAGAATCCGCCTTTCCCCATAAGGCTGTCGCAGACCGGAGCCTGAATCCTGTGAGAAAGCTCTGCGATTTCTTCCGATGCGCCGGAGATCACAGAACCGCCGCCAACAAAAATAAACGGTTTCTGCGCCTTGCAGATCATGTTTACTGCCTGTTCCACATTCTCCCTGTGGATCTCGCTTGTCTCACGGTTTACGGTTGCCGGACGGCGGGGAGAATAATCATAAAGCGCCCCTGTCACATCCTTTGTCACATCCACCAGAACCGGCCCCGGACGTCCGCTCTTTGCAATATAAAAAGCCTTTCGTATGGTGTCCGCAAGCTTGGTGATATCCTTTACAATATAACTGTGCTTGGTGATCGGCATAACGATTCCTGCAATATCCACTTCCTGGAAGGAATCTTTTCCCAGAAGAGGTTTTCCTACGTTTGCAGTGATCGCCACTACCGGAACAGAATCCATATATGCAGTGGCGATTCCGGTTACCAGGTTTGTGGCTCCCGGTCCTGAAGTTGCCATACACACTCCTACTTTTCCGGTTGCACGTGCATAGCCGTCTGCCGCATGAGCCGCTCCCTGCTCATGGGAGGTCAGAACATGATGGATCTCATCTCTGTATTTATAAAGTGCATCATAGACGTTCAGGATAGCCCCGCCCGGATAGCCAAAAACGGTATCCACGCCCTGTTCCTTCAGACATTCTATGATAATTTCCGCGCCTGTCAGCTGCATATCGTCTCCTCCTTATTCCCTCTGTATTTTCCGGTATATCTCTTCAATCTTATATTGATCCCCTGTAAAACTGTTGCTGTTTTATGATACCTGTAAAATATTTTTCAGACTTCTTTTTATAACAGATCATTTTTTTCATTATTTCTGGATCTTCGGTACCTCAAGGATCGCTCCGCGGTTTCCGGAGGTTACCATAGACGCATATCTTGCCAGATATCCTGTGGTTACTTTTGGTTCTCTGGGCTGCCATCTCTCTTTTCTTGCCTGCATTTCCTCATCGGAAACCTTTACTTCCAGTTTCAGTGCCGGAATATCAATACTGATGATATCTCCTTCTTCGATCAGAGCAATAGGTCCTCCTACTGCCGCTTCCGGAGAAACATGTCCGATGGAGGCTCCTCTGGATGCGCCGCTGAACCTTCCGTCCGTAATAAGAGCCACTGAAGAGCCAAGTCCCATGCCTGCAATTGCGGAAGTAGGATTCAGCATTTCTCTCATTCCCGGTCCGCCTTTCGGGCCTTCGTAACGGATTACAACTACGTCTCCCGGTACAATTTTTCCGCCCTTGATGGCGTCAATGGCATCCTCTTCACAGTCAAACACTCTGGCCGGTCCTTCATGAACCATCATCTCTTCCACAACCGCAGAACGTTTTACCACTCCTCCGTCAGGAGCAAGGTTTCCTTTCAGGACTGCAAGTCCTCCTGTCTGGCTGTATGGATTGTCAATGGGGCGTATTACCTCAGGATTCAGGTTTACACAGTTTTTAATGTTTTCTCCCACAGTCTTTCCTGTGACAGTCATACACTCTGTATGAAGAAGTCCTTTTTTATCCAGCTCGTTCATAACTGCATAAACGCCGCCTGCTGCGTTTAAATCTTCCATATAAGTAGGTCCTGCCGGAGCAAGGTGACAGAGGTTTGGAGTTTTTTCACTGATGCTGTTCGCAAAGCTGATATCAAAATCCATGCCGATCTCATGGGCAATAGCCGGAAGATGAAGCATGCTGTTTGTGGAACAGCCAAGAGCCATATCCACAGTCAGAGCGTTGAGAATGGCTTCCTCTGTCATAATATCTCTTGGGCGGATATTTCTTCTGTACATTTCCATAACCTGCATTCCTGCATGTTTGGCAAGACGGATCCTTTCAGAATAAACGGCCGGGATCGTTCCGTTTCCGCCAAGCCCCATACCCAGAACCTCTGTAAGACAGTTCATGGAGTTTGCAGTATACATACCGGAACAGGATCCGCAGGTAGGGCAGGTTTTGTTTTCGTATTCTGTCAGCTCATCCTCAGAAATATTTCCTGCCGCATAAGCGCCCACTGCTTCAAACATACTGGAAAGACTGGTTTTGTGTCCGTGGATACGTCCTGCAAGCATAGGACCTCCGCTTACAAATACCGTTGGCACATTGATCCTGGCAGCTGCCATCAGAAGGCCCGGAACATTCTTGTCACAGTTCGGAACCATCACCAGGGCATCAAACTGATGAGCCATTGCCATTGCCTCAGTGGAATCCGCGATCAGATCTCTTGTAACAAGAGAATATTTCATTCCTGTATGTCCCATGGCAATGCCGTCGCAGACTGCAATGGCCGGGAATACAACAGGGGTTCCGCCAGCCATGGCAACTCCCTGTTTTACTGCATCCACTATTTTGTCAAGATTCATATGTCCGGGAACAATTTCATTGTAAGAGCTTACAATTCCTACCATGGGACGTTCCATTTCTTCCTTTGTAAATCCAAGAGCATTAAACAGGGACCTGTGCGGAGCCTGCTGTGAACCTTTTTTTACTGCATCACTTCTCATGTGTATGTTCTCCCTTCTATGTCGTAAGACAGATCAGCCCCACTGATTTTTTCTGTAAGATAAAATCCGGTAATTGCAGCTGATCTTTTCTGTAAATTCAGTATCCGGCAAATAATTCCTGATTCTGTTCCGGTTTCTTTCTGTTACACCGCTGCCGCGATCAGATCACCCATCTCAGCGGTTCCTACTGGTCTGCAGCCCTCTGACATAATGTCACCTGTCCGGTAGCCTTCTGTAAGGACCTTCTGAACAGCCGCCTCCACTGCATCTGCTTCTCTGTCAAGATCAAGTGAGTAGCGGAGCATCATTGCCGCTGACAAAATAGTTGCAATAGGATTTGCCTTATTTTGTCCTGCAATATCCGGCGCAGAGCCGTGACTGGGCTCATAAAGACCAAATTTTGTATCATTCAGACTTGCCGAAGAAAGCATTCCGATAGAGCCTGTTACCATGCTCGCCTCATCAGAAAGAATATCGCCAAACATATTCTCTGTAAGGATCACATCAAACTGTCCCGGATTGTGAACAAGCTGCATGGCGCAGTTGTCAACCAGCATATGCTCCAGAGTTACCTCCGGGTAGTCCTTTGCCACTTCTTCCACAACCTTTCTCCAGAGCCGGGAAGAGTCCAGCACATTGGCCTTATCTACGCTTGTCACCTTTTTCTTTCTCTTCATGGCAATGTCAAAGGCCTTTACTGCAATACGGCGGATTTCATTTTCGTTATAGGAAAGTGTATCAACGGCTGTTTTTATCCCATTTTCCTCAACTGTTTTTCTTTCCCCGAAATAAAGACCTCCGGTAAGCTCCCTGACAATAATCATATCAAAGCCTTCTCCAATGACCTCTTCTTTCAGGGGGCAGGCTGCCTTCAGTTCCTGATAAAGATACGCCGGACGAAGATTAGCAAAAAGATTCAAAGCCTTGCGGATTGCCAGAAGCCCTGCCTCCGGGCGTCTGGACGGTTCCAGTTTGTACCAGGGAGAAGTCTTTGCATCCCCTCCAATGGAACCCATCAGAACTGCATCAGAAGCCTTTGCAGTTTCTACTGCTTCTTCTGTCAGCGGAACTCCGTGTACGTCAATAGAAGCGCCTCCTAATAAAACCTCCGAGTAAATAAACTTATGACCATATTTGCTGCAGACAGCGTCCAGAACCTTTCTGGCCTCCCTTACAATTTCCGGTCCAATCCCGTCGCCGGGAATCAAAGCAATTTTATATTCCATTTTCTTATTTCCTTTTTCCGCAGGAAACCACCCTGCAGATCCCTTTCCTTTTTTGGATTGTTACTATAATAACGCACTTTGCGGAAGATTTCAACCTGTTAAAGCGAAAAAGTTCCATGTAAATACTGTCTAAATGTATGTCATTCTGGCTATAACTGTTAAAACTTCTTTTTTTAAGCAATTTTCCCCAAAAAATAAGCACCGGTCACCCGGTGCCTATTTTTCGTTATGCAGTTGCCTGCTCAGCTTTCTCTACTTCTGCAATTGCCTGTTTTCTCATAGGAATACGGCAGTTTTTGTTGTTTCCAAACTCTACAATAACGTCTTCTTCTGTCATGTCAATAACAACACCGTAGAAACCGCTTGTTGTTACAACGCTGTCGCCTACTTCCATACTGTTCAGCATAGCCTGAAGTCTTTTCTGCTCTTTTTTCTGAGGGCGGATCATCAGGAAATACATAATTCCAAAGATGATTACCATCCATATGATCATCATGCCCATACTTGCAGCTCCGCTTGCTTCCATTTTGTTTCCTCCTGTTTCCTGACTGTCTTACCTGCTTCCCTGTCCGGAAGCATTATAACACATCATACACAAAAATAAGAATTTCTTCAAGTGTTTTTGTTGCTTTTTTTCTATTTCTGTATTTTATTTATACAGCTTTATTCTCCTCTGAGGAAGCCTTCCAGACGCATTTTCTTATATTCTGCAAATCTTCCCTCGTCAAGGGCTTCTCTGATCTCCTCCATCATGTGATTATAAAAATACAGATTGTGAAGAACGCAGAGACGCATTCCCAGCATCTCCTTTGCTTTCAGAAGATGACGGATATAGGCTCTGCTGTAATGGCGGCAGGCCGGACACTGGCATCCCTCTTCTATCGGTCTTGTATCCAATTCATATTTTGCATTGAACATATTCATTTTTCCATGATTGGTGTACACATGGCCATGACGTCCGTTTCGGCTTGGGTATACGCAGTCAAAGAAGTCCACGCCTCTGTCCACTCCTTCAATAATATTGGCAGGCGTTCCCACTCCCATCAGATAGGTAGGTTTGTTCTGAGGCAGATACGGAACCACTGCATCCAGGATCCGATACATTTCTTCATGAGTTTCTCCTACTGCAAGTCCCCCTACCGCATAGCCGTCCAGATCCATTTTTGCGATTTCTTTTGCATGTTCAATACGGATATCTTCATAAATAGCTCCCTGATTGATACCAAAAAGAAGCTGATTCTTATTGATGGTATCCGGAAGACTGTTCAGCCTTGCCATTTCTTTTTTACATCTGGCAAGCCAGCGGGTAGTCCTCTCTACAGATTTCTGCACATAATCTCTGTCTGCAACACTGCTTGGACATTCGTCAAAAGCCATGGCAATGGTGGATGCAAGATTGGACTGGATCTGCATACTTTCCTCCGGACCCATAAAGATTTTATGTCCGTCAATATGAGACTGGAAGTGAACGCCCTCCTCCTTGATCTTGCGAAGCTTGGCAAGGGAAAACACCTGGAATCCGCCGGAATCTGTCAGGATCGGTTTGTCCCATACCATAAACTTGTGAAGCCCGCCAAGCTGTTTTACCACTTTATCGCCAGGGCGCACATGAAGATGATAGGTATTGGAAAGCTCTACCTGAGTCCCAATCTCATGAAGATCCATGGTGGACACTGCGCCTTTGATTGCGCCGATGGTTCCTACATTCATAAATACAGGGGTCTGTATTGTGCCGTGGACCGTATGAAACTCTGCCCTTTTTGCACGCCCCTCTGTTTTCAGCAACTTATATTCTGCCATAGTTCTGCTTCCTCTTTCTGCGGTAATATTTTAACTGTTTTTCAGTATAACTTGTATTGCATAAAATGTAAAGTATACAGCCAGAGGAAATCCTGCGGTTTACGCAGAAACAGATCGTGTCATTCGCACAGCCCTTCCTGTATTTGCAAAATAAAATCAGATCATTTTTATCTGTTTTTCAGAATCGCACTCCTGTTTACCCTTACAAATTGTGAAAGTTATACATTGTCATTTTAAAAACTTTGTCGTATAATGTTACGGAATCTTTATCTTATTGTTTACTTATAATAAGAAAGAATATTTGACAGATCTACAACAGATACGACACGAGGAGGCTGACTCACATTTTATGAATACATATACATTAGGAATTGATATCGGATCTACCACCGTAAAGATTGCGATTCTTGATGAAAATCAAACCCTGCTGTTTGCCGATTATCAGAGACATTTTGCAAACATTCAGGAAACTCTGGCCGATCTTCTCCAGAAAGCACATGATAAGCTTGGCGAATGTACCCTTCATCCGGTGATCACCGGTTCCGGAGGTCTTACTCTTGCCAATCATCTGGAGATCCCGTTCGTCCAGGAAGTGATCGCTGTTTCCTCCTCCCTGCAGACAATGGCGCCGCAGACAGACGTTGCCATTGAGCTTGGCGGTGAGGATGCCAAGATCATTTATTTCGAGGGCGGAAACATCGAACAGCGTATGAACGGAATCTGTGCCGGAGGTACCGGTTCTTTTATTGACCAGATGGCATCCCTTCTTCAGACAGATGCTCCGGGACTGAACGAATACGCAAAAAACTATAAAGCCCTTTATCCTATCGCGGCCCGCTGCGGTGTTTTTGCCAAAACAGACATCCAGCCTCTGATCAACGAGGGCGCTACAAAAGAGGATCTTTCTGCCTCTATTTTTCAGGCAGTTGTCAACCAGACTATTTCCGGCCTTGCCTGCGGTAAGCCAATCCGGGGACATGTTGCGTTTCTGGGTGGTCCTCTGCACTTTTTATCAGAGCTGAAAGCTGCCTTTATCCGTACTCTGAAGCTGGATGAGGAGCACACCATTGTTCCGGAAAATTCTCATCTTTTTGCGGCCATTGGCTCTGCCCTCAATGCAAAGGAAGAAGTGGCAGTTTCTCTTACGGACTTAAAAGACCGGCTCCGACATTCCATTAAGCTTGATTTTGAAGTAGAACGCATGGAGCCTCTTTTTTCTTCAGAGGAGGATTACAGAGAATTTACAGAACGCCAGAGTTCTTACAAGGTTTCCACCGGCGAGCTTTCCACCTACAGCGGAAACTGTTATCTCGGCATTGATGCAGGAAGCACCACCACGAAAACTGCCCTTGTAGGCGAAGACGGAAGCCTTCTTTATTCCTTTTACAGCAGCAACAACGGAAGTCCTCTGAATACGGCCATCCGCTCTATTCAGGAGATTTACTCCCGTCTGCCAAAGGACGCTCACATTGCCTATGCCTGTTCCACAGGATACGGAGAAGCTCTGATCAAGGCTGCGCTTCTTCTTGACGAGGGAGAGGTAGAAACCGTTTCCCATTATTATGCTGCTGCATTTTTTGATCCGGAGGTAGACTGTATCCTTGATATCGGCGGTCAGGATATGAAATGCATTAAGATCAAAAATCAGACCGTGGACAGTGTGCAGCTTAACGAAGCCTGCTCCTCCGGGTGCGGTTCCTTTATTGAAACCTTTGCAAAGTCTCTGAACTACAGTGTGCAGGATTTTGCAAAAGCGGCTCTTTATGCAGAACATCCCATTGATCTCGGAACAAGATGTACGGTATTTATGAACTCCAAGGTGAAACAGGCTCAGAAAGAAGGAGCAGAGGTTTCTGATATTTCTGCCGGACTTGCCTATTCCGTTATCAAAAATGCGCTTTACAAAGTAATCAAGGTTTCCGACGCCTCTGAGCTCGGAAAGCACATTGTGGTACAGGGCGGAACCTTTTATAATGACGCAGTTCTCAGAAGCTTTGAAAAAATCGCCGACTGCCATGCAATCCGTCCGGATATTGCAGGGATCATGGGAGCGTTCGGCGCGGCTCTGATCGCCAGGGAGCGTTACGAAGAAGGCAAAGAAACTACTATGCTCCCTATTGAAAAGATCAATTCCCTGAAATATACAACCTCCATGGCAAACTGCAGAGGCTGCACCAATAACTGCCGGCTGACTATCAACAAATTCAGCGGAGGACGCCAGTTTGTCAGCGGGAACCGATGCGAGCGCGGAATTGGCAAGGAAAAGAACAAAGAACATATTCCGAACCTTTACGAATACAAATATAAAAGAATTTTTTCCTATGAGCCACTCTCTGCAGACAAGGCAGTCCGGGGCAGGGTAGGAATCCCCCGTGTTCTTAATATGTTTGAGAACTATCCCTTCTGGTTTACCTTTTTTACAAAGCTGAATTATGAAGTAGTTCTTTCACCTACGTCCACCAGAAAAATTTATGAGCTTGGAATTGAATCCATTCCCAGTGAATCCGAATGTTATCCGGCAAAAATGGCCCACGGGCATGTAAGCTGGCTTTTGAAAAAGGGCATAAAATTCATTTTCTATCCCTGCATTCCCTATGAGCGCAACGAGTTCCCGGATGCAGTAAACCATTACAACTGCCCTATTGTCACTTCCTATGCGGAAAACATCAAAAACAATGTGGACGAGCTTCATGATCCGGAAATTGATTTCCGTAATCCTTTTCTTGCCTTTACCTCAGAAGCGGTGCTTACTGACCGCCTTGTAGAAGTTTTTAAAGATCTGCCGGCTCAGGAAGTAAAAGCTGCTGCTCACGCTGCCTGGGAAGAACTGGCCGCTGCCCGCAGAGATATTGAGAAAAAGGGTGAAGAAACTCTGGAATACCTGAAAGAAACAGGGCGCAGGGGCATTGTCCTGGCAGGCCGTCCTTACCATATTGACCCGGAAATCCATCACGGTATCCCGGATCTTATTAACAGCTACGGACTTGCTGTTCTCACAGAGGATTCCATTTCCCATCTGGCAGACATTGAGCGTCCGATCCGCGTCAATGACCAGTGGATGTATCATTCCCGGCTTTATGCTGCCGCAAGCTTTGTAAAAACAAGGGAGGATCTTGACCTGATCCAGCTGAATTCCTTTGGCTGCGGCCTGGATGCCGTTACAACCGATGAGGTGTATGAAATCCTGGACGGAAGCGGCAAGATCTACACCTGTCTGAAAATTGACGAGGTAAACAATCTCGGCGCAGCCCGTATCCGTATCCGTTCTCTTCTGGCAGCCATCCGCGCCAAAGAAAAGCAGAACAGGAAACGGAATATCCAGTCCTCTGCCATTCAAAAAGTTGTTTTTACAAAAGAAATGAAAAAGGATTACACCATCCTCTGCCCGCAGATGTCGCCTTTCCATTTCAGTATTCTCCAGGCGGCCTTTAATTCCTGCGGATACAATCTGGAGGTTCTGCCAAACGACAACAAAGGCGCTGTGGATGTGGGACTGAAATATGTAAACAATGACGCCTGCTATCCTTCGCTGATCGTTGTAGGACAGATCATGGATGCGCTTTTATCCGGCAAATATGATCTGGATAAAACAGCGGTTATTATGACCCAGACAGGAGGCGGATGCCGGGCTTCCAACTATATCGGATTTATCCGCCGTGCGCTGAAAAAAGCCGATATGGAGCAGGTTCCTGTAATCTCTTTAAACCTCAGCGGTCTGGAAAGCAATCCTGGCTTTAAGCTGACTCTCCCTCTGGTGAAAAAAATATGCTATGGAGCTGTGTTCGGAGATCTTCTTATGAAATGTGTTTACCGCATGCGTCCTTATGAACAGGAAAAAGGAATTGTCAACCGGAAACACAAAATATGGGAACAGCGGGTGATCTCTTTCCTTCAGGGAGGAAGCATCAGCCACAGCCAGTTCAAAAAAATGTGCCGTGATCTTGTTCACGAGTTTGATATGATCCCGGTTACCGGAGAACGCAGACCCCGGGTAGGAATCGTAGGAGAGATCCTGGTAAAATTCCTTCCTGCTGCAAACAATCATCTGGCTGAGCTTCTGGAAGCAGAAGGCGCCGAGGCAGTGTGCCCTGACCTGATCGACTTTATCAGCTACTGTTTCTTTAACCAGAATTTCAAGTCCGATTACCTTGGATTTAAAAAATCAAAGGCAACAGTTGCAAACTGGGGAATCAAAGGAATTGACTGGCTCCGCAAAGCCGCGGACGAAGCTCTGGAACAGAGCCGCCATTTTTCCTCTTCTGCGGATATCCGCCAGCTTGCGGAAATGGCTTCTCCTATTGTCTCTCCGGGAAATCAGACCGGAGAAGGCTGGTTCCTTACCGGCGAAATGCTGGAGCTGATCAACGGCGGCGTACCGAACATCGTGTGTATTCAGCCCTTTGGCTGCCTGCCAAACCACATTGTAGGCAAGGGCGTGATCAAGGAGATCCGCCGCAGGCATCCGGAAGCAAATATTGTTGCTATTGACTACGACCCGGGCGCCAGCGAGGTAAATCAGCTGAACCGAATCAAGCTTATGCTTTCCACTGCTGTAAAAAACATGGAAAAAGATGCGTAGTAAGCAACCTGAAGCACTCTGTATTTTATATTTTTGAATAACGGAATCCATATATAAAAAGAGGATCTTTCACCGGACAGATATACCAGTTGAAAATCCTCTTTTTTATTTTTGTCTCAGATCTTTTATTTTATCTCTGAATAAACTGCAGCCATTCTCTCATAAGCTTCTTTCAGCATTGCCCTTGGACTTGCTATATTCAGACGGATAAAGCCTCTGCCCTCGTTTCCGAAAACACTTCCCATATAAACAGAAACATTGGCTTTTTCCAGAAACCATTTTTCCAGCTCTTCCTCTGTAATTCCAAGCTTCTCATAACTGATCCAGAGAAGATATGTTCCCTGTCTTTCAAGAATCTCAAATTCCGGAAAATGTTCTGCAAAAAACTCACGTGTAAATGTTTCATTTTCATTTACATAAGCAAGCATCTGCCGGTACCATTCTTCACATTCCATATATCCGTGTTCTACAGCTGCCACTGCAAAAATAGTGGGATTATGCATACCAATACGGTCAATGGTCTGAGCAATGCGGCTTCTGATCTCCTCATCAGGAACAATCATATAAGAAACGATCACTCCCGGAACATTAAAGGTCTTTGTCAGGGATGTGGCAACGATCAGCCTCTCTCTCACTGTCTCAGATAAGGTAAGAGCCGTTGTAAAAGTAACTCCCTCTGCAACAATATCACCGTGGATCTCATCTACAAATAAAAGAAGATCATGCTTTTTGCAGAACGCTCCCACTTCTTCCAGTTCTTCTCTTGTCCACACCCGTCCTACCGGATTGTGAGGACTGCAGAGAATAAACATTTTTGTTTTATCTGTCACAACCGATTCCAGATGCTCAAAGTCGATCTTATAACTTCCGTTTTCCAGTATCAGCGGGCTTTCCACTACTTTACGGTGATTCTTTACAACAGCCTGATACAGAGGCCCATAGGCAGGCGTATTGATGATCACTTCGTCCATTTCTTCTGTAAATGTTTCCACACAGATGCTGGAAGAAACATTGATGCGCGGGCAAAATACGATTTCTTCTCTGGCAACCTCAGCCTGGTGCTTCTGCTTCATCCACTGCCGGATATTTTCGTAGAACCTGTCGCTTAAATCCGTATAGCCGAAAATACCTTTGTCAAGAATGTCCTGAAAAGCGTCAATGATCTGTTTTGGAGACCGGAAATCCATATCCGCAACGCCAAGGTGCAGCATTCCTTCTTTCTGATATTTTTTGTCCATGGTATCCCATTTTCCACAATTAGTATTTCTTCTTTCATTCCATTCATCAAAATTAATTTTCATATTCTTTGTCCTTTCCGGGCCCGCATTCTCTTATCCTATTCAGTCGTGTCTGTCACACGATTTTTTATTCTACGTCAATCCCGTCCGCTTTATTTAAAGCCACATATTCATCATAGTATTCGCTGTCTTTTGTAATCTTTTTGATACCGATTCCGGTGAATCCCCAGATTACGGCAAAGATAACACCTGTATAACAGATAATTGCCCATGGAAGATATTCCAGAGTGGAAACTCCCAGAGTTGTAGCCATGTAAACACCGGCTGCTGTCCATGGTGTAATGGGCTCTACAACGGTAGCAGAGTCTTCCAGAGTTCTGGAAAGGTTTCTTGGCTCAAGACCTTTTTTCAGGTAAGTATCCTTAAACATCTCACCTGGAATCAGGATGGACAGCTGGCCGTTTGATGTAACAAACACTGCTGTGATACAGGAAACAATTGTAGAAACAATCAGTCCTCCTGTAGACTTCACAATAGTCATAAGTTTATTCAGAACAATATTCAGTGATCCGGTTACTGCCAGTGTTCCCGCAAAGCCATAAGCGCAAAATGCGATCAATACAGTATTCAGCATGGAAACCATACCGCCTCGCTGCAGAAGCTTGGGAATATCTTCAATCAGTCCCTCTGTGGTAAATCCTGCAACATGGATCATATCCATATTAAATCCGCTGATCGCAGCGGTAAAGCAGTCCTGAAGGCTGAAATTCTGGAAAGTAACAGCATTGAAAATTGCAACCGCACTGGACGCCAGCATAATCGGAATGGTCGGCTTTTTGGCAACAGATCCGTAAAGCACAATAAGCGGCGGAAGAATGATCAACGGATTAAATTTGAAGATCTGAGAAAGTGTCTCAAAAATAATAGTAACCTTTTCCGGTGTTCCTGCTGCCGCAAGATCTCCGCCAAATGTAAAGCCTACGATCGTGTAAACAATGCAGCAGATAATAAATCCGGGGCCTGTTGTCCAGAACATATGCTGAATATGATCATAAAGCTTTCCGCCTGCCGCAATAGGGGCAAGGTTTGTTGTATCAGACAGAGGTGACATTTTGTCTCCGAAATATGCACCGGATACAATGGCGCCTGCCACGATCGGAAGAGGAGCTCCCATACCTGCCGCTACGCCCATCAGAGCAACACCGATCGTTCCCGCAGAGCCCCAGGATGTTCCGGTACATACTGATACAAACGCAGTAACCAGAAACGAAGTAACAACCAGATATTTCGGGCTGATCAGCTTCAGTCCATAAAATACCATCATCGGAATGGTTCCGCCGATCATCCAGGAACCGATCATAAATCCAACAATGATCAAAATAAAAATTGCCGGCATTGTTTTACTGAGCTTGGCTACTATAGAGTCCATAATCTCATCCCAGGTATAACCAAGATAAATTGCGATCACACCTGCAATTGCTGCTGATACCAGCATCAGAACCTCCGGACTTAAGCCCATAACCGCATATCCCACTCCCAGCAGTACGATCATTGCCAGAATCGGAATTACTGCCAGAAACAGGGTGGTCTCTTTTTTCTCTCTTACTTTTTTTGCTTTCCCACTCATAAGTATTCCTCCAAAATAAATTCATTCCACAATCTGCAAAGCAGGTTTACTGAATTTCTGCAATTACTTCTACTTCACAGAGAACGTTTTTCGGTAAAGCTTTTACTGCAACACAGGATCTTGCAGGCTTTGACACAAAATATTTTTCATATACTTTGTTAAATTCTGCGAAATCTGCCATATCGCTTAAAAAGCAGGTGGTTTTTACTACGTTCTCAAAGCAGGTTCCTGCTTCATCCAAAATCGCTTTCACATTTTCCATTACCTGCTCTGCCTGAGCCGTAATATCAGTTCCCACAATCTCCCCTGTCTCAGGGCTTGCCGGAATTTGTCCGGAACTGAATAAAATATTTTTCAGTATAATTCCCTGTGAATATGGTCCAATAGCTGCCGGTGCTTTCAATGTGTTCACCACTTTTAACATTTTCTCTTCCTCCCACATTATTTTTTTGTTCAATTTGATAATATCACTAAATTATTTTTTAGTCAATGAAATTAAGTTTCTTTTTATATGTCATTTTTACTGAATTTCATTTCAGTTTTTATTGCATATTGCACGAAAGAAGATTATAATTAAAAAAAATGGATAATTAAAAAAGGAACGCTATGAAAAAAGAATATATTACTTTAACTCAAAATGAACGAATGATACTGCAGTCTTATATCCCTGTTGTCCAGGGACTGGGACAATATCTTGGAGAAGGCTATGAAGTCATACTGCACAATCTGGAGTCTCTGGAACACTCTGTTATGCAGATTGTAAACGGTCACCATTCCGGCAGAAAAATCGGAGCTCCCATCACAGATCTTGCTCTTGGCATGCTCTCACAAATTGAAAACTCAAAAGATCATTCTGCCATTTCTTATTTTAACCGCAGGCAGGACGGAGTGATACTGAAGTCCACAACGATCCCCATTCCCGGTGAAGGAAACCGTATTATTGGAATGATCTGCATCAATTTTTATACGAATATTCCACTCTCAACTGTAATCCAGCAGATGATCCCGGAAGACCTTAATTCCCTGCAGAGCTTCCCGCACACAACAGAAACCTTTACCGAAAATGTGGACGATCTGATCGAGACGGCCCTTGCCGACGTAAAAGACCAGATTTTAAACGACACGTCCATTTCCACCAACAACAAAAACAAAGAAATTGTAACCGCCCTCTACAAAAAAGGAATTTTTAACCTGAAAGACAGTGTGATCAAGGTGGCCGGCCGCCTGAATATTTCCAAGAATACCGTTTACATGCATATTCGGAATCTAAAAAACGAACTGCCGGAGTAAGGGACTGCCTGTATGAGCATTTCTGAAAAAGGATCAATACCTTTACAGCCTTTTTTCGTCCCAAATCCGATGATAAAATACGGGTATTTTATGATGATTTATGAATTTCTCCCAAACTGCAAAAAACCCTTGAAAATGCCCATTTTCTGAGCTTTTCAAGGGTTTTAAAGTTCATGTTGTCTGGAAAATTAGTTTCCCATCTGTTTTGCTACTTCAGCTGCAAAATCCTCTTCCTTCTTCTCGATTCCTTCGCCGGTCTCGAAACGAACAAAGCCTTTGATTGCAACGTTTGCGCCATTTTCTTTAGCAACCTGCTCTACGTATTTAGCAACAGTCTGTTTTCCATCCTCTGCTTTAACGTAAACCTGATCAAGAAGGCAGATTTCTTTCAGCTCTTTGTTGATACGTCCGGTGATCATACCCTGGATAACCTTCTCCGGTTTCTGGGACTCTTTCGGATCGTTCATGATCTGAGCAAGAAGGATCTCTTTTTCATGAGCGATGTAATCAGCGCTCACTTCAGAGCTGTTAGTGTACTGTGGTTTCAGAGCTGCAATCTGCATTGCAACATTCTTAGCCATCTCTTTTACAGCGTCGTTTACAACGTCTGTCTCTACGTCAACAAGAACACCGATTTTTCCGCCCATATGTGTATAGGAAGCAACGAAGCCGTTCTCTTCTTTTACCTGAGCAAATCTTCTGATGTTCATGTTCTCGCCGATAACTGCGATCTGAGCTGCAAGAGCTTCTTTTACAGTCTGCTCGTTATTCAGTGCCCATGTCTCTGCAAGGAAAGCATCGATATCAGCTGCTGTAGTAGTAAGCGCCTGTGCGGCAACGTCTGCAACATAGCTCTGGAATTTTTCATTCTTTGCTACGAAGTCTGTCTCTGCATTAACCTCAACAACTACTGCGCTCTTAGCATCCTCTGCAACAACAGTCTTGCAAAGACCTTCTGCTGCTACACGGCTTGCTTTTTTCTGAGCAGTTGCAAGTCCTTTTTCGCGAAGGAACTCTACTGCTTTATCCATATCGCCTTCTGTAGCTGTAAGAGCTTTCTTACAGTCCATCATTCCGGCGCCGGTCATTTCTCTTAACTCTTTTACCTGTGCTGCTGTAATAGCCATCTCAATTTCCTCCTGGATATTTTTAACCTGAATAATTTAATAAAATAAAATTACTCTTCTACTGTCTCAGCAAACTCCTCAGACTCTGCTTCGATCTCGCCGTCAGCCTCAGCTGTACCCTGGTTTGCCTCGATAACAGCGTCTGCCATCTTGGAAACGATGAGTTTTACGGCACGGATAGCGTCATCATTACCCGGAATTACATAATCAAGCTCTTCCGGATCGCAGTTTGTATCACAGATACCGATAAGCGGAATACCTAATGTATGAGCTTCCTGTACGCAGATTCTCTCTTTTTTCGGGTCAACGATGAAGATAGCGTCCGGAAGACGTTTCATCTCTTTGATACCACCAAGGTTTTTCTGCAGTTTTGTAAGCTCTTTTCTTAATTCAATAACTTCTTTCTTAGGAAGCACGTCAAATGTTCCGTCAGCCTCCATAGCCTCGATCTCTTTCAGTCTTGCGATACGGCTCTGGATTGTCTTGAAGTTTGTAAGCATACCGCCAAGCCATCTCTCGTTTACATAGAACTGTCCGCAGCGCTCTGCCTCAACCTTGATAGCATCCTGAGCCTGTTTCTTTGTTCCTACGAAAAGGATGTTTCCGCCGTTTGCTACGATGTCAGCGATTGCATTGTAAGCATCGTCAACCATACCTACAGACTGCTGAAGGTCGATGATATAGATACCGTTTCTCTCTGTGTAGATGTACGGAGCCATTTTAGGGTTCCATCTTCTTGTCTGATGTCCGAAATGAACACCTGCTTCCAAAAGCTGTTTCATTGAAATAACGCTCATGTTTTTGTTCTCCTTTTTTGGTTAGATTCTTCCGCGCGGATCATTTTCTATCTGGACCCCGCCGTCACACCGTATGGGCACCATCCATCGGAATCTCCACGCGTGATTATTTTGCAACTCTTGGAGTATAACACACAAAAACCCTCTGTGTAAAGAGGGTTTTCCTGTTTTTAGCTGTATTTTCAGCATTTTTTCTGTTTTTCTGCTGAAGAGCCGCCTGTATTTTTTAATTTTTGAACCTCTTCCTCTGTAAGAGGACGGTATTCTCCTTTTTTCAGTTCATCCGGAAGAGTAAGTGGTCCCATGGAGATCCTTTTCAGATAAATCACGGGCTTTCCCACTGCCTTCATCATCCGCTTGACCTGGTGAAATTTTCCCTCTCTGATGGTCAGAAGCAGTTCTGTATAGCTCTCCGGAAGGTTTTCTGTGCGTACCCGGCGCAAAAGCTCAGCCTTTTCTCTGTCGCTGTCTTCCTGAGGAAAAAGCTGCACCTTTGCCGGAAGCGTCAGTCTTTTTTCTCCAATATCAATCCCCTGCTCCAGCTTTTGTCTGTCCTCTTCTGTTACCGTTCCCTCCACTCTTACGAAATACGTTTTTTCCACATGATGCGCCGGGGATAAAAGCTCATGAGCCAGTCCCCCGTCATCTGTGATAAGAAGAAGTCCTTCTGTATCCTTATCCAGACGTCCTACGGGAAACATTCCCTTTCTTGCCTCCGGAATCAGTTCCATCACTGTTCTGTCATATCTGTCCTCCGTGGCGCTTACGTAACCGGCCGGCTTATGAAGAATGTAGTACACAAACTCCGGAGCCATGGATACAGGATTTCCCAGAAGCTCCACCCGGTCCTCTTCTGTTATCTTTTGCTCCGGTTTTTTCACAGTCCTGCCGTTGACCTGCACCAGACCTTTTTGTATGAATTTTTTTACCTCGCTTCTGGTTCCCTTTCCGGCATCCGCCAGAAATTTATCCAGTCTCACTGCTTTACTCATCCGCTCCCTCTCTTTTTTCTTTCTCAACAGAAATCTCTGCGGGTCCGTCGACCCCTCCTGTAACCTCTGTCCTCTCCGGGTTTCCTGTCTCCGTCAGTTCGCCTTCCCTGTTGTCCGTACTTCCGCTTTCCTGACGGATAAATTCCGGAATGCGGCCCCTCAGGAACTCTGCATAACATTCTTCCCCCTGTTCTGTCTGAAAGATTGCCGCTACATCCGGTTCATATTCTATCCAGGCAAAAGTGCCGAAAGATGGAGCCGCCGCCTGTACCAGAGCTTCAAGCTGTTCTTTTTCTGTATATTCTGCAGCTGTTTCTTCTTCTCCCGATTCATTATAATAGAGGATCTTTGCTTTTTTGATTTCCGTTTCTTCAAAGCTTAAAGGATATCCTGTCTCTTTAAGAACCGCAATCGTATTTTTATAAGAAGGAAAAAGATTTATTTCTCCATATGCACGTTTTTCCGGTTTCTCTTCTCCTGGGACCAGACTGTGGATATCTTCAGTTACCGGAAGTATATAGCTTATATGAAGCTCTGCAAAAGGAAGAGCAAGCAAATCTTCCGGAGCAGCTTCCTGAATATCTGTTTTTACCGCCTCAATCAGTTTTTTCTGTTTTTCCGGATGATCCTGAAAAATATCATATCCTCTTCCGTTTCCTGAAATAAAAGAAATATTATCCAGATATGCGGTATCTGAAGCCAGAAATTGTTCTGTTTTATTTTTCAGATTTTCTTCTTTATAAAGATTATACAAAAGCTCACCGCATTCTTCTGTATTTATCACATAACTGCGCTTCACTTCTCTGCCTGACCGAAGCTGATACCCCAGCTGCAAACGGCGAAAAGTTCCTTCTTCTGTCTGTTCTCCTCCATATCTGAACTTTCTGTTTTCCTGATTTTCAACAATTTTCTGCAGAATCTCATAGGTTTCCTCTCCGATTCCGTCTTTTCCGGAAAAAGCATTCTCTCTTTTCTCCCAGGATGTAGAGTCTTCTATAGAGAATGTACCGTCTTCCTGTTCTTTTACATAGTCTGTCATATCGCCGGACAGTGTCATCATATCCAGGTTGAGCGCTTTGATGTCTTCCTGACGGGGAATATAGGCATCAAAATTCAGAAGATCCTTCTGGTAAATCAGTGCGCATACTGTAACAAGGACCGCCGCCGCAAGCAGCTGTACCTTTTTGGAAAAAAATGCGTGAAAATCCATTTGGTACAATGCTTCTATCATTCCATGAGCAAGTACCGTTCCAAGTATCATTCCAAATACACACCAGATATTCCGAGCGTGACTTGTGGGAATCAGATAAAAAACAAAGCCTGTTCCCATGCCGCACGGCACAACAACCATAAATTTTATTACTGCTGCCAGTTTCCCATACACCATTGGTTTCCCTGCTGCCTCAGACGGCCTGTGTATGTAGGCAAAATAAGAGACCGCTGTAAATATCAATGTCAGAACAAACAGAACAGCCGCCAGTGCCGCGCCCTGTCCAGCCTCATATTTTTGCCAGAACGCAGCCGTCAGAGTAATCGGCGAGGCATAGTCCTCCAATGCTTTAAAAATCCCATATGGATAGTTTGAAGAAAAGGTGTCGAAAAAGCCGTATGCGCAAAATGACATCAAGATTCCCAATGCCGGTCCATATAACTGCATACCTGCCAGGCATAAAACTCCCATGAGAAAATTCCCCGTCACACAAAAAACAAGGACTATACTGAAATAAAACAGAAAGTATAAAAGCAAATGAACAAGCAAAAGTCTGGCAGCCAGCTCCATAAGCTTCAGACTGAAAAATCCTTTTGCCGCTCCTATACAAACCGCAAAAAACTCCATGATCATATAAGGAACAAGATAGTATAAAAGCCCCGTGTATACACGATTCCAGAACATCCGGGAACGCTTTACCGGAAGGCTGTGATAAAAATCCACCTTTTTACGGGAATAAACATAGCTGAATCCATTTATACTGTTCATTATGGCAGCCACAATGGTTATTGCTCCTCCTGTAAAGACCAGCTTTTCTTTCCACAGTCCCTCATAGAGCAGATGAAGCTGATCCGGCGTATACCGGGCCGCTTTCCAGTTTCCCACCACAAGAAGCAGTGCAACAGGAAATGCCAAGAAGAACCCCAGACTCAAAAACGCAGGAATCCAGCTTTTTCCTCTGGAAACAGTTCTCACGTATTCAGAAGAACATATTTTTGATTTCATAGCCTGCCACCTCCGTTTCACTAATAAAAATTTCTTCCAGAGTCAAAGGAAGAATTTCACAGAAAAGGGGATTTTTCCCCTGTATTTTCTCCATGATCTGCTCCCGGGTTCCCCGTACAGTCAGAAGCAGCAGAGAACCCTGGTGCTCCGTCTTTAATACATCCATTTCTTTCTGAAGCTGACGTTCCTGATCTTTGTCTTTCAGAACACACTGGATTTTATGAATATGAAATTTCATATCCTCCAGATCTCTGGAAAGCAGAATTCCTCCTTTATACAGAAGTCCCACATGGTCGCAGATATCCTCCAGTTCTCTGAGGTTATGAGACGCGATCACCGGTGTGAATTCTCTTCCCATGATCTCTGATGCAAAAAGGCTTTTTACTCCCTGGCGCATAACCGGATCAAGACCGTCAAAAGTCTCATCGCAGAGCAGGTATTTTGTACCGGCGCTGACTCCCAGGAGCACAAGAAGCTGTTTTCTCATTCCTTTTGAAAAAGTACTGATTCGTTTTTTATCATCCATATGAAACTGCCGCAGGAATTTTGAAAATCTCTGCACATCAAATTTCGGATAATAACATCTGTAAAAATCTGCTATATCCCGTGGTGTATAATCAGCCGGGAAATAACTGTCGTCAGGTATATAAAAAATACAGGCTTTTGCTTTTTCATTATCGTATATACTTTCGCCGTCAATCTCTATCTCCCCCTCATCCGGCTTCAAAATCCCTGCCGCCATACGAAGAAGAGTACTTTTTCCTGCACCGTTGCTTCCCACCAGACCAAACACTTCTCTTTCTCCTATTTCAAGAGAAACTTTATCCACTGCTTTTACGGAGCCAAAAGACTTGCTGCATTTTTTTATCTCTATCATTGGCCTTCCTCCTCATAACAGGAGTTTACCACCTGTATCAGCTCTCCCTTCTGTATTCCCAGGCTCTGCCCTTTTTGTACAGTTTTTCGAAGCTCTTTACGGTAATCCTCCCTTTTTATTTTTAATATCTGATTGGCATCTGCCACAAAATTCCCCCTGCCCTTAACCGGATAGATCAATCCCTCCTGTTCCAGCTCCGCATAGGCCCTCTGTATGGTATTGGGATTGATGGAAAGCTCCATGGCAAGCTGACGGACAGAAGGAAGACGGCTGCCTGCCGGAAGAGCCTCCTGATAGATCAGTACACGGAATTTTTCTGTTACCTGCTCATAGATCGGTCTGCGATCCTGATAATCCAAGATAATAATAAGACGTTCCTCCCTTCTGGCTTATAGTGTATTAACTGTATTGATACACTTATTGTACCATATATTTAAAATCTATTCAAGATTTTTATACAAGAAAAAACCGCCAGAAGGCTGGGCATAAGCCGCAGCACACTCTGGCGGATGTTAAAAAATAAATCTCTGTAATGTTTTACATACGATCCGGTGCGGAAAATCCCAGAAGATCAATACTGGTCTCCAGAATACCTTTTGTCACATCAAGGAGCTTCAGGAAGGATTCCTTCTGCGCCTGATCTTCCTCACTTAAAATCTTTGTCTCATGGTAAAAGCTGTTAAATGCATTGGAAACCTCGTAGATATATGCACAGATCTTGTGCGGCGCTTTTTCCTCAAAAGCATTCTCCACGGTTGCACCGAATTTTGTCAGCTCCAGCATCAGGTTCTTCTGGCTGTTATTTACTGCAGGAAGCATCTGGATTCCCTCAAGGCTTCCTCCCTCTTCCACATAACGGTTCAGGATAGATTTGATACGCACAATCGTGTAGAGAATGTACGGACCTGTATTTCCCTCAAAAGAGGTAAAGCGGTCAATATCAAAAATGTAATCCTTGGTAGCCTGATTGGAAAGATCGCCGTACTTGATCGCAGACAGACCTACGATCTGAGCTGTCTCTGTGGCATCCTTATCTCTTACGCTTCTGTTTTCTACGATCTTGGTATACATTTCCTGGTCGATATCCGCGATCAGACGTTCCAGACGCATAACGCCTCCTTCTCTTGTCTTAAAAGGCTTGCCGTCTTTTCCGTTCATTGTACCGAAGCCAAGGAAAGAAAGCCTGGTGTCCTCTTTTACAAGGCCTGTCTTTCTCGCGCAGCGGAATACCTGGATAAAATGAAGTTCCTGGCGTTTGTCCACTACATAAAGGATCTCGTCCGGATCATAAAGCTTCATACGCTCTACGATGGTTGCAAGATCTGTTGTTGTATAAAGGGAAGCTCCGTCTGATTTCAAGAGCATACAGGGCGGGATTTCCTTGGTGTCTGTCTCTTCCTTTACATCTACAACAAGAGCGCCCTGATCCTCATAAGCAAATCCCTGATCCTTCATGGCCTGGACCATATCCGGAATATAAGGCTGCGCGTCAGATTCCTTTTTCCACAGATCAAAGGAAACATTCAGATTATCATAATTTCTTTTAAGGTCTGTTACAGAAACCTGCATGATATGATTCCAGAGAGCCATATAGCCTGGCTTTCCCTGCTGCAGAAGGTGAGTTGCCTCCAGAGCCTCGTTGCGGTAATCCTCATCCTCTTTGGATTTTCCGCTGGCGCAGGGATAAATCTCTTCCAGTTCTCCAATGGTAAACGGCGCTTCTGCAGGATATTCCCCCTGATAGCTGTCGTCAAAATATACCAGCTCCGGTTTGCGGTGTTTCAGTTCTGTGATGATCAGCCCCATCTGAAGTCCCCAGTCTCCCAGATGTACATCGCCGATCACTTTATGGCCTACAAAACGTCCGATTCTTTTAATGCTCTCTCCGATGATTGCTGAACGAAGATGACCTACATGAAGTGGTTTTGCCACATTTGGTCCGCCATAATCAATAATGATCGTTTTGGGATTTTCTGCCTGGGCAACAGAAAATTTCGGATCCTCTGCCATCTCCTTCAGATAGTCTGCAAGGAACTCTTCTTTTACTTTCAGGTTGATAAATCCCGGTTTTACTACCTCTGCCGCAGAAAATACCCGGCTGTCTTTTAAATATTCCACCACATCATCTGCGATCATAAACGGTGCTTTTTTGTATGCCTTGGCGCCTGCCATTGCCCCGTTGCACTGAAACTCACAGAGATCCGGTCTGTTGGATACTGTTACCTTTCCGTATTCCGGATCATATCCGGCTTTTTCAAAGGCTGAGGAAAGCTCCTCTGCCATAATTTCCATCAGTTTCTTCATGTCTTATGACTCCTCGTATTTATTCTTTTCTTTTTTCAGACAGTAACCTTTTTTGAGCAGGCAACTGCAAGAGCTCCATGTCCGATATGACAGGCAACGCTTAAAGACAGGGGATCCATCTGGATCTCATAATCAGGAAACATTTCCTGAACCTCTTTTTTGAATTCCTCTGCTTCTTCCTGATTTCCCGTATATGCCATCTCCAGACACATTTCGCCGCGCTTTGCATATTCTGCAAAACGACTGTCGAAATCCTCTTTCATGGCCTTCAGCATCACTCTTTTGGCCTGCTTCTTTCCTCTGACCTTTGAATAGGCGTCCAGCTTGTCTCCCTGGATCTGCAGTACCGGTTTCAGATTCAGAACTGTACCGATCGCTGCGGCTGCCGGTGTGATACGTCCGCCTTTTTTGAGATATTTCAGAGTTTCCAGCGTAATATAAATGCTGGATTCCCGTCTTTCTGCCTCAAGGATCTCACGGATCTCCGCAGCGCTTTTACCAGCCTGTACAAGCGTCAGCGCATCCATCACAGACTGCTTCTGAGTTACAGAAATCCTCTGGTTATCCACAACCTGAACCTTGCCGTTATAATCACGGGCAAGTCCCATGGCCGTTTCACAGGAAGCGCTCAGCCCGCTTGACATGGGAATATGCACGATCTCATTGTATTCTTTTAAAAGTGTATCCCACAGTCCGCAGACTTCACCCGGATTTGGCTGAGAGGTGGAAATAGGTTCATCCTTTTTCAGTCGCTCATAAAACTCCTCCTGAGAAAGCGTAACCCCTTCCAGATACATAACCTCATTAATATAAAAGGGCATCGGCAGAACAGAGATTCCAAGCTTTCTTCCCTCATCCTGCGTAATGCCGCTGTTGCTGTCAGTTACAATGGCAATTTTTCTCATACTGCATTCTCCTTATTTCCTTTATCCTGAAAAATACATGCTGTATACAGTTTAACATACTTTTTGGGGTATCTCAATTAAAAATTTGCCACGATAGTCTCACCTGAATATAAACCCTGCTTCACAAGCTTCTGAAAGCATATTTTCCACTCATATTTTAACACATTTTTCTGAAACGGCAAATCCCGGATACCGAAAGATACCCGGGAGCCTAAAATGTATTTTCTCATGCAGATGTTCTTTTGCTTCTTTCCCTTTTCGATAACAGTGCCAGAATACCAATAAACGCCGAGCCCATTGAACAGCCCACGCACTTCACAAACCCTGAAATATTCTCCGCCTGCCCCACAGTCTTTGGAAGCATGAGAAAAAGTCTCACCTTTTCTTCCAGCTCCCTGAATTTATCGGACCAGAACTGAAAATCCGACCATCTGGACGGGATCCACTCCTGAGGGATCTCCATGTTTTTCCAGAGTAGCACTGCGGCTGCAGCCACAATCAGAACGCAGGCTCCTGTCCACATCCAGAAGGCGGCGGCCTGTTCCTTTCTGCAAATCCTTCTCTCCCTGTTTGCTTTCAGAAAAAGAATCCCCATCACTATCCCCGGAAATATCAGAAGAAGCATTCTGGCTGCGCTTATAAGAAATCCGGAATCCACAACTGTGCCATTCAGTCCATAAGCCATCAGAAACTGCTCTGCTGTCTTTGAATCCTGCAGCTTCTCATTTTTCAGAAACACTCTGGTATACATGGTGTTTTCTTCCTCCGGGCGGATCAGGATCATTCTCTGTTTCCAGGGCAGCACCTGACGGACCTGGTAAGTTTTTTCTCCATATACAAGCTGACGCCCCTCTGCCTCTCTGGTGCCAAAAAGCTTCCAGGCTGTGTCCCCGTCAATGACGCAGCCTTCTTTATCTTTTTCCCAGAATCCATGGATTCTTTTATCATAAAGACTTCCATCCCCCAGGATTCCTGCTGCCATCACCTGCGCACTCCGTCCATAGTCCGGCTCTGTCAGTGTGATCATGCCGCCGTCCCAGTAAAAACAGGCTGAGGATTCTGCTTCTGTCTGTTCCAGTGTTTCCAGAATCTCCTCTGCCCGGTTTTCTTCCGGGTAAGCTCCTGACAGAAACACAGAAACAGAAGGCTCTTCCATCATACTGCCAAATGCCAGCACTGCGCCTGCATAAAAAAACAGTGCCAGCGCTCCCGGAAGCAGACATTTCCAGGAAATCCCTTGAAACGTCCGCTTACCTGAGCTCATGATTCCTGCAGCCTTACCCGGCTGCCGTCTGCGATCTCTCTGTCTGTTTCTGTAATAATCTTCTGAGAACCTGAAAGCGTTCCTTCCTGAAGAGCTGCAGTTGTCTCATTTTTTTCTATGACTGTAACAGGAACCTTTCTGGCAACCTGTACCTCTCCCAGCACAGAGTCTCTGGTGTCAAGAACAAGTACATATTCCTGGCCTTTCTGCCCGTAAAGTGCAGAAAGCGGCACACAGCAGGCATAAGGTCCTTCCTCCTTCTGCACCGTAAAATCCACGCTTTCCCCTACGCTCAGCCCACTTTGGGGAACGTCCACAGTAAGGATATATGTTCCCGGATTCGCAGAATCTTCCTGAACCGACTGAACCACCGCATTTTCCACAACCGTTTTGCTGTTGCCCTCCAGATGCACAGACGACCCTGCGGAAACGTATTCCAGATCGTCCTTTGTGATCGTTCCTGTCATACTTAATCCCCCTGTCAGTTCATAGAGAACTGCTGCCGCATCCTGAACTGTCTGCCCGCCGGTCTGAGCGGAAACTGTTTTTACCACGCCGTCTGCCGGAGCTGTGATCTCCCCTTTACTCTGCATCAGAACATTCAGCTTTTCCAGCTCTTCATTCAGATTGTCAAGCTGTGTCTGAAGGGTTTCCTCTGTGCTGTCCTGAGGCGCCGGAAGCGCTGCCTCCTGTTTTGCCCTGTCTGCAGTGGTCACTTCCTGATTCCGGCTCATGATCACCTGATTCAGCGCCTCTGTTTTTGCCCGGACATCGTCTGCAAGAGCCTGCTCCTGTGTATCCTCTTCGGAAATAATGGGCTCCTGAGGAAGATTGCTTCCGTCTGAAAAATCAGTCTGTCCCTCTCCCCCGTCTCCAAAATCCGATCCCTGGGACTGCTGCTCCAGTTCCTGCTGCTTCTGAGCCTCTGCTTTTTTCTGTCTGTACTCTGCAAGCCTCTGCTGGGCAATATTCAGCTCATTCTGGGCATTGGAAATGTTAATGTCCCCGTTTCCCAGAGCTGTATCAAGATCCTGCTGTGCCCAGCGGGAGGAATTTTCCCGTTTCTGGGCATCAATGTTTTTCTGGCTCTGGATATCGCTGATCTTCAGAGAAGCCTCCTGGATCTCGTCCTTTTTTTTGTCAATGCTTTCCTGGATACTACTTTCCAGTAAAGTCATCAGCGGCTGTCCTTTTTTTACCGCTTCTCCTGCCTTTACATGGACCTGAGCGATCTTAATTCCTTCCTGGACAAAAACAGCCGTCTCCTTTGTACTTTCTATTTTTCCTGTTCCCGATACTGTATGGCTGATCAGCTGATTCTGAGGCGCTAACGCCAGTACCTTTGCAACACTGACGGAATCTGCCGCCTTTGACAAAAATGTAAATACAAGCATTGCCGCAAAAAACGCTGCAAACCATTTTAATAATTTTTCCCGCTTCATTTCTTTTTACTCCTTAACTGCCGTAGAAACAATTCCCTGTTCCAGATAATCCTGACCTGCCAGAAATACCAGCACTGCCGGAATCAGAACAAGAACAGATGCCGCAAAGGCGGTTCCCGCCTGTTCTGTACTGATATTCGGAAGATACAAAGACAACGGCCATTTTTCCTTTGTTTTTAAAAAAGCCATAGGCTGTTCAATAAGATTCCAGTATTCCAGAAACCCCAGAACCAGAGCCGAGATCATTCCAGGAGATCCCAGCGGTATTCCGATTCTGAAAAAGATCCTCAGCTCTCCTGCGCCATCAATTCTGGCAGAATCCATAATTGCTTCCGGAAGCCCCTGAAAAAAACGGTACATCAGAAACACCGGAAAGGTGGAAAACACTGCCGGCAAAATAATCCCTGCCATAGTGTCCAGAAGCCTCATCTGATCCAGAACAAGATAGTTGCTGAGCATCATCACCTGAAAAGGCATCATCATAAGCGCAATATAAATAGTAAATAAAATTTTTTTACCCGGAAACTGGTATCTTGCAAATCCCCATGCCGCCGGAGTTCCCACCAGAAGCTGACCTGCCAGAATCGCTGCTGTAAGCTTTACGGAATTCCAGAACATTACAAAAAATTCCGGGGAGTCAAGAAGAAGCTCCACATAATGCATCATAGTAGGATACTGGGGCATCAGTTTCCAGGAAGCAAAGCCCTCCATATTTCCAAGAACCGGCATAAGAAGCTCTCTGATTTCCATATTGCCCATAAAAGAACCGCAGATAAGAAACAATATGGGAAACACTGCAGTCAATGCCATACAGAAAACCAGACCTGTCAGAAGTTTTTTTGTCATAATGTATCCTCCCTCGCCCAGGCTTTCTGAAGAAACAGAATCAGGATGAGAATCGCCGCTCCTGTTACCACTGCCGCAGCCGCCATTTTATCCAGGGAAAGATCCCGGTACCAGTTGTTAAAAAGGTGCTGCAAAAGATACATACTGTCCTGAGGATAGTCTCCTGCCACCAGATACGCCTCCCGGAACACTTTAAAACCGTTTAACAGAGACAGTACCACAATGGTAAAAAGAGAAGGCAGGAGATTTGGAAGAGTGATTTTTATAAAGCATTTCCACTCTCCTGCTCCGTCCACCCTTGCAGCCTCATAAAGAGCAGTTGGAATGGCTCCAAGCCCTGCCACCCACAGAACAATATCGTATCCCAGATTTCTCCACAGATAGCTTACTACCAGCACCCAGAAGGAAGCGTCCGTATTCATCCAGTCCACGCCCTGAAGGGAAAGAGTTTCCAGAAAATGGTTCAGAAGACCCTGATCGTGAAACAGAACTTTCCACAAAAGAACTACAGAAGCCACAGGAATTGCCATTGGCAGAAGGAACATACTTTTCAGCGCCTGCATGCTTTTTTTTCTTCTGGTAAGAAGAACAGCGATCATAAGAGACAGCACTACCAGGAGAGGAATACACACAAGAAAAAAACGAAGCGTATTCCCTGCCGCCAGACGAAAGGCCTGGTTCTCAAAAATTGTGCTGTAATTTTTCAGGCCTGTAAATTCTCCGCTGATTGCGCTGAAAAAAGAGCGCCTGATCACGTCCAGATACGGGATCACCCAGAACAGACACACACCAGCAAAGCTTGGAAGCAGAAATAAGAATCCCTTATATTCTCTTTTTTTTATTTTTTTTGATCCAGTCACTTTTTTGTTCTCCCCAATGATGATAAAATGTTACTGTTCTCAGAATGTACAGGACAGACTTCCATCACCGAAAGTAATTTGAATCCATTTTGTCCGGCCGCTGTGAACACCATAAACAGTAACGATAAAACAAGTGTAACAGGACATTCTTTAAAAAAACTCTAAGGGGGTTTTTATTTTTAAAGGAAGTTTACAGAATACTTTGTTAGAATAACTGGATAGCATCAGACTGTAAGCATTTCTCTGCAGGCTGATGCAAATTTCCGAAACAACGAGAGGTAAACATATGAATATTTTAATGATCGAAGATGACCGGGAGCTGTGCTCTGCTGTTTCCTTCCGTCTGGAGCAGGAAGGCTTCTCTGTCACTCTCTGCCATGACGGGGAAGAAGGCCTTTATTACATGCAGGAAACACCCTACGACCTTGTGATCCTGGACCGGATGCTCCCTCATATGAACGGAATTGAAGTTCTGAAGGAAGCCCGCTCCCGTCAGATCAAAACCCCGGTTATCATCCTTACGGCCCTTGGGGAGCTGAACGACCGCCTTACCGGACTGAACTGCGGAGCTGACGACTATATGGTAAAGCCCTTTGCCTTTGAAGAGCTTCTTGCCAGAATCCGCTGTCTTCTGCGCCGTCCTGCCGCCTATAATCCTGCTGCTGACGCAGTTTCTCTCGGAGACGTTACTTTTATACCGGAAACCCGCCGCCTTTCCAGCGGCAAAAAGGACTGTACCCTTTCCAGCCGGGAGGGAGACCTTATGGAAGTATTTCTCCGCAATCCCGGACAGACACTTCCCCGCCAGCTTCTTCTTACAAGAGTCTGGGGACTTGACTCAGATGTGGAGGAAGGAAACCTTGACAATTATATTCATTTTCTGCGCCGGAGGCTGAAAACCGTAGAAAGCTCCCTGCAGATAAAAACTGTCCGGGGTGTGGGATACCAGCTGGAAGTTTTTCAGTAGCATATCCCCAGCCCTACTGATTTTATCTTGTCATCTGTCCGGTTTTCTCTCATATCCATTCATTTATCCATTCAATCCAATGCACATCAGAAACGGCAGTTATCTCTTTCCGGATTCCTCTTCCTGGATTCCGGCTGCAAGATAACCGCCGCTTTTTTATCTTTGTCCCCTCATCAATAAAGCTGTCTGAATATCATTTATCCAGGTCATGCAGCCGCCTGCCGGTTATTCAGACAGATACAGATTTACCTGCTGGATCGCCCCTTTTGCCGCCTCCTCAAGGCTGATCTCGCCTTCCAGATATCTGCTGCCGTTTGAAGCAACTGCCTCCAGTATGATTTCATTCTGTTCTGACGGCTGAGTCAGAGTTTTTCCAAGCTCCTGAACGCGCTTTGTGGTTTCTTCATCTGCTCTTACAATATCAAACTCTATATATTCGCCTGTTTCTACATTTCCAGATCCAAGAGTTCCCAGATTTCCGTTTTCATCTCCCACTGCCCAGTACTCCTCACTGTCATAAACCGCTTCATTTACCGGGAAGCCTTCACTTGCGCCTGTTTCCTGACCTTCTTTACTGAACAGAAACTCTACCAGCTTTTCTGCTGCCTCAGGTTCTGCTGCTTTAGCGCTGATTCCCACTGTCTGTTCCGGGATAAAGCAGTTCTGTGCCTGTCCGTTCCAGAGACTGTGTGTCAGATTCGTTTCTTCCTGTTCTGCACTGTACAGAAAGGCAAGCCCGTCCGGAGACAGCAGCCTTCCGACTGAAAGCTTGTAATATCCTCCCAGTACGCTGATTGCAGAGGCTGATATATCAGACATCATATTTCTTTCTCCAATAGAATATACGGCAAAGCCCTGAGCCTTCAGCGCGTCAATTCCGGTCTTTCCGGTCTGATAGATACGGTTTGCCTGCTCCAGATATTCTGTCACAGCAGCTTCATCCAGGGTTCCGTCCTCCTTCAGCCATGCAGGAGCATTCACATCTGCAAACTGTCTGATAAACGTATCTGCCCCTCCCACAAGAAGAGACATCGGCATATGCATTTCAGAATATTCACTCTGATATTTTTCCAGAGTATCTGCCATGGATGCAAGGTCTGTAACAGCAGTTACATCCTCTCCCTGTCCCTGAAGCATGGGAATTCCAAATCTCACCGGCATGACATACTGGCTTCCGTCCTCCTGCACATAGCTCTCACGGATGTTGTCAAGAATACCGTCCTCTTCCTCAATTTTATCAAGAATACCGCTGATGTCCTTCAGCATGCCTTTTTCCACATAGGTGTCTGAAGGAATGCCATCCATTACAAGAACATCCGGACCATTTCCTGCCATGATCTCTGTGTTCAGATTTTTCAGGGCGTCTGTACTGGTCACGGCTTCTTCGTCCGTAATGCCGATCTCCAGATTCAGATAAATATCCGGATACTTTTTCTGGAACAGGGCTGCTACCTGTCGGATATAAGTGTTATCTGTAAGAGAATAGACCGTCAGCTCTGTATCCGGTGTTGCAGGGGTATCCGGTGAATATGCATATTTCAGAATCTTTCCTGTCCTTCCCATATCTTCAGAGCTGTCCTGAACCGCCAGATAAAAGTTCCCGTCTTTATCCCTTACCATGGAGACCAGAGAAATGTCCGGTGAGGATATCCGGTTGAGATTTCCGTCAATCACCTGTTCTACCACACTGCCGCCAAAGGAATACCGGTACATGCCTTTATCATCTGTATAAAAAATACTGTCCTCCTCGTCCCCTTCTGTAAACACCATAGGAAAAGAGCTTGTACTTGTCAGCTGAAGGTTTGTCTCATCAGAAGTAATCTGTTCTGTAAGAGCCGTCTCATCCTCAAGGGGTTCCCCTGTTTCCAGATTATAATAGTGAAGAGTGGTATCTGTCACGGCGATCAGATGCTTTCCAAGTACTGCAAAGCAGCTGACCGTTCCTCCTTCCTCATATTTACGGACAATGCTTCCGTCATCCAGACTGATTTCCACAAGCGCTGTGCCAAAATCATTAATAATGACCGTATTATTATGTGTGAATCTTGCATCTGCAACATATCCGCTGGAAAGCTCTTTGCCGATATCCATTTTCTGATTGGTTCCGTCAGGAGAAATGTAGTAATAAGACATTTCTTCCACGTTTTCGGAAAAAGGATAAATGGTAAGAAAAATGCCTCCGTTCGCTCCCAGCTTCGGATAGGAAACCGTATATTTTTCCGGATCGATCCCCAGAAGCTCTGCAAGGTTCTTTGTCTCCCCCCAGGTTTTTCCTCCATCGGAAGAATCTGTATAAAAGGCTCCTTCCCCACTTCTGATATAGCAGACCCGAAGGCTTCCGTCCTCAAGCATTGTCATATCTGCAATATCTCCGCATCCCTCCGGAAGAGTCACATCCTCTTCCAGATATCTGCCCATTGCCATCTCCTTTTTTTCTTTATCCTGTTCACCGGACTTTCCGGAATCCGCGGCTTTTTCCTTTTGTTCTGAGCCGCAACCTGCAAGTGCCGGCACAACCGCCAGAGCAAAAGCCGCTGTCAGCGCTGTTCCCTTTTTCCATATCTGATGTCGCATTTTATGTCCTCCTGTTTATTATTTGTGACTGTTCACTCCGTTTCCGGTAATCTGTGAACAGTTCTTTTTATTTTGCCGCGGCCACAAAACTCAATATCCGCAGTACCCTGCTTTATTAAGCGACCCGGCATATCCTTTCACGAAATTCATCTCAGACTTTCATCCTTATGACTCATTCCGTTCTCTTATGATTTCACATCATATCAGCCTTATCTTAAAACAACCTCTAAGGATTTATTCTGCCAGGTAAAGCTTTACCTGAGACACGGCCTGCTCTACCGCTTTATCCAGATCTGTTCCCCCGTACAGATAACGTTTTCCGGCTTCCAGAACAGAATCCTGGATGATCCGGCTTCCTCCTGAGGGCATCGTAAGGGTCTTTCCTAACTTCTGTATTTCCTTTATCTGATCGTCTGCCGAATGAACTACTGTTATCATATCATGACTCTCGCCATTATAAGCCGAACTGAATCCGTATTCTATATTTCCTTCCTGTCCAAGCTCCCAGTATTCTTCACTGTCATAAACAGATTTTCTTACAGGAAATCCGGCTTCTTTGTTATTTTTCTGCTGCTCCTCGCTGAACAGAAAACTGACAAATAATTCTGCTGCCTCCTTTTCCCTTGCTTTCACACTGATCCCCATAATCATCTCCGGAGAAAAACAGTTTTCAGCCTGACCGTTTAACAGCCTGTGACTGATATCCGAATTCTGCTTTTCGATGGTAGTTAATAAGAACAGTTCTTCCAGAGAAAACAGATAGCCATAGGAGAAAAGCGCCTGCCCGTCTGCACAAGGCACCAGATATGAATTGAGGGAAGACTCCTCTCTTCGATTTTTGTCATAAATTCTTTCCATTTTTTCCGCATACTCATAGGTACTGTCCAAAGATGCGTTGCCTGCCTTCTGTCCTGCCTGATAAATCCTGTTTACCTGTTGAAAAAAATCTTTTACTTTTTCCGCATCCAGGGTTCTGTCTTTTTTCATCCATTCTGAGGCAGAAATCTCGCCAAAGAAGCGAAGCATTACTCCCGGCCATCTGGTCTGATAGGCCGGAAAAAAGGAATCTGAATATTGATTTTCGTACTTTTCCGTCATATCTGCAATTTTTTCAAGATTCACTGCATTGTCAATCTCTCCGGAACCCCCTGCCAAAATAGGAATGCCGAATCTCACAGGCATACAGTAAATACTTCCGTCCTCTTCCTCATAGGCCTTCTGAATATTCTCCAGGATCCCTGCTTTTTCCATTATTCCGCTGATATCCTCAAGCATTCCCCTCTCAATATAATTTTCTGCATCCAGATTGTCCATAAGCAACACGTCCGGCCCCTCTCCTGACATGATCTCTGTATTCAGGTTTTTCATGGCATCTGTGGCAGTAACCCCATCCTCTCCCGTCATTCCCTCCTGAACCGTTACACTGATATCCGGATATTCTTTCTGGAACAAGGAAATCATCTGCTCCATATGAGTGTCTCTTTTCAGCATATAAATATCAAGCTCTGTGCCAGGAACCGCTTCCTGTTCTTTATCATACCCGTACTTTAAAAGCATTCCTGTGGGATTATCTGAGTAGCGGTCTGAAACTGCCAGGTAAATGTTTCCATCTGCATCTGTTTCCACGTCCATCAGCTCTGTTTTTGAAGAAATCCCGGTCAGATAGCCTTCGCTTAAAAGCTGTTCCACAACAGAACCGCCCAAATTATATACGTAAATCCCTTTTTTGCTTACATAGAGAATGCCTTGCTCTCCCATTCCTGTAAATACTCTGGATGAAACAACTTCCTCTGTATTTTCCCCACTTTCCATCTGGAGATGTTCTGTAAACACTGTTTCCTCCGGAAGGGGATCTCCTGTTTTTGCATTATAATAATGTATCGTGTCATCTGCAAAAACAAGAAGCTGATTTCCTGCAATTCCAAAATCTGTAACATAGCCTCCACTTTCATAGGTTCGGATCAGTCTGCCGTCCTCCCTGCTAATCTCACATAAAAACTTATCTCCCATCAGCAGAATATTTCCCGAAGGACTGAACTGACTTTTATACACATATCCCTGTCCTTCCGGCATCTGGGTAAGATCAAACTCTTTTTTGGTTCCTTCCGCTGAAAGGTAAACTGCCAGAAAAGTATTCTCTCCTTCCAGACAATTCCAGCTGCTGAAAATTCCTCCGTCTTTGGAAAGATTCACCTTCATCGGCTCTGCTTTTTCACTTTTTCCAAATTCCTCCCACAGATCCCGGGGCGTCTCCCAGCTTTTTCCCTGATCCTTTGAATCTGCTGTTTTCAGCTTTGCCTCACTGTCCCGGTAAGCAATACGCATAGTTCCGTCTTCCAGAAAACAGATATCAATCACTGCCTTACAGTTCTCTTCAGGAAGGGAAAGCTTCTGCTCCGCATACCGTCCTTTCACTGTTTCTTTCTCTTCTGCCAGAACAATCTCACTTCCCATACTTCCGGCAATCCCTCCTGCTGACAGCATAATAGCCATCATATATACGATTCTTTTTCTCCAGTATTTCATTTCTCACCCTCCCATATAATTTCATTTTTCCTTATTTTAATATGGCAACCTCTAAACACTCTCTATTTTCAGATCAGGCTTTAATAACTTTAGAGATTATTTTAAGGATTGGGTGCAATAATCTCTGTATCTCTCGCAGGCATTTTTGTGCTATGATAGATGTAAGACCAGCTGTATTTTTCCTGTTTTCTTCTATATCCTGCGAAAAATATTTCTATGATGTCCATAAAATCACATTATTAAGGAGGCTGTCATGTTCCGGAAACTTCACATCCATATGACACTGTTTTCTACCTTTATTACAGGAACCATTCTTGTTCTTCTGGCTTCTGCCTGCCTTATCATTACAGAAAGCAACATTCGCCAGAAGCATTATACAGTATTTACCAACAATGCCTATTCCTGTGTTTCTCATCTGGAAAGTCAGAACGTCCTGTCTCACCGATGGATCCAGCAGGCAGAAAGCAATTACGGCATAGATATGCAGATCTATGACGGAAATACCCCGCTGTTTTTTGAGCAGCTCCACGGCCAGGACAACATGCGGAAGATCTTTGATCTGGCAAAAAAAGAGTCTGCAGAAAATCACGGACTGAATCTTGACAGTGGCCAGACCTCTCAGACTCTGTCAAAGATAGTCATGTTTCAGCTTCCGGGGTATTATGCCTGCACAGCCAGGATTCCCAAAAACGGCGGCGTCCTGAATACCGTTCTTCTTTACTCTCTGGATGCACAGTCCGGGCAGATCAAAACTATAAGGATTGCTTTTCTTGTGGCAGTCATTGCCGCGGTTTCCGCGCTGGCTGTATTTTCCTGGTTCTTTACCCGAAAAATGATCCGCCCTCTGGAAAAAAGCAGAAAGGAGCAGAATGCCTTTATTGCCGCAGCTTCCCATGAGCTCCGCTCTCCGCTTACTGTGATCCAGACAAGCCTGTCTGCAGTTTCCTATGCGGATCCGGAACAGACAGAGCACTTTATTTCCATCAGCCTTGATGAATGTAAACGAATGTCCCGGCTGATCCAGGACATGCTGTCCCTTTCCAGATCAGATAACCACACCTGGGTTCTGGACTGTACCTCCTGCGAAATAGATACTCTTCTGCTGGATGTATACGAAAAATATGAACAGACTGCCCGGCATAAAAAAAAGCAGCTTCTCATTGAGCTGCCTGAAGACTCTCTCCCTGTCTGTTTCTGTGACAGCCTGAAAATTTCTCAGGCTCTGGCAATCCTTATCGACAATGCTCTTGCCTATGTACCGGAAGGAGGCATGATCCGGCTTTCTGCCAGACAGGAAGCGGCTTCCGTTTCTCTGTTTGTTGCTGATAATGGCCCCGGTATTCCTGATTCGGAAAAAGAAGCCGTATTCCAGAGATTCTACCGTTCTGACACCTCAAGAAACGATAAGCAGCATTTTGGCCTTGGACTTTGCATTGCAAAAGAAATTGCGCTTCTTCATCATGGAACCCTCAGTGTTTCCGACACTCCCGGCGGAGGCGCCACCTTTCAGCTGAAGCTTCCTGTGCATTAAAACTGTCTATGGGCAAAATCTCTTTATGGATTGAAACTCTTTATGAACGAAAGCTTTATATAAAAAAACTGCTTTTCCCTTTTCCGGAAATCCGGCTTCAGAGAAAAGCAGTTTTCTTTTTATTTATTCACTTCTCAATGCGTCAATAGGATTCAGGTTCGCAGCCTTTACCGAAGGCAGGAGCCCAAAGATCACTCCGATCAGAGTAGAAAACAGTACGGATCCTATGATTGCCGGTATACTGATGGCCGTAGGCGCCCCGGAGATCTCCGATACCACCTTGGACAAAACAATTCCCAGAATCACTCCGATCACACCTCCAATGCTGGTCAGCATGGAAGCCTCTGTAAGAAACTGATAAAGAATAACTTTTTTTCTTGCCCCGATCGCCTTTTTCAGACCGATCTCACTGGTTCTCTCAGTAACAGAAACCAGCATAATATTCATAACACCGATTCCTCCTACCAGAAGGGAAATACTTGCGATCCACAGAAGCTGCTGGTTTGTGCTTTCACTGAGCTGCTGCATATCCTTGACTTTTTCCATTACATCATCAGCTTTGTATTTAAACTTGGAATCTTCTTCGATTCCCTGATTTAAAATCTTAGCCGCATCGTTTCCCGCTGAACTCATATTATCTGTAGAGTCTGCTTTGATCACAACGTTTTCCGGCTCGTCAAACTGAAATGCAATGGGCCAGCATTTACTTGGAATCATCACTGTTCCGACAACCGTCTGATAATAGGAATAATATTCGTCAAGACTTGAAATGTTGGGCTGATAGCTGTCCCCCTGCTGAACGATTCCCACAACCGTAAAAGGGTCGTCTCCGACTTCAATGGTTTTTCCCAGAGGATCCTCTCCGGAAAAAAGATTCTCTGCCGCATTGCTGTCAATCAGAGCTACCTTGTTCAGATTGTCGTAATCCTTCTGAATAAATCCTCTTCCGGATCGTACCATATATCCGCAGGTATCCAGGTAATTTTCATCAATTCCGTATACCGTACCTCCCTGCAGAGCAGTATTCTGATAATATATACTGCTGTAAGTGCTTGTATGGAAAAATGTAGCGTTCTCAACGTGCTCCATATCCATAACTTCTTCCTTCTGTTCTTTCGTAAGAAGAGGAGGTTTACCGCCGTCCGTCATTCCAAACATGGGATCATAACCGCTGTCACCGGAATAAAGGCTGATCGTCACTGTATTATTTCCTGAACCGATCAGATCTTCTTTAATCTGTTCACTTGTTCCCTTGATCGTAGATACAATAGCAATAATAGAAGCAATTCCAATAATGATACCCAGCATGGTCAGAAAGGAACGCATTTTATGGGACCAGATTCCCTGAATGGATATCCTCATATTTTCAAGCATAAAATTCCACCTTTCTACTGATACAGTTCTTCAAGAGAGATGTCTTTTGTTTTTACACCCTCTTTTGCTGTTTTTCCATAAGGGAATGCAATCTTATCTTCTCTGGTAATTCCGCCTTTTACAATTACAGACATTCCGCCGTTTGCATTTCCGCCAACAGTCAGAGGCTGCTTTTTCAGTACTCCGTTTTCTTCTTTATATACATAATAAGCTCCGTTTTCAGTTCTTACAAACGCTTTGTCCAGAACAATGACTCCTGAATTATCTGTGCCTCCCTGGATATTAACACTCAGCCAGTCATCCTCTGTTACCTGAACTGATTTATCTGTGATTGTGGCACTGTAAGTATAATAAGAAACATTTGGATTTCCCATGCCTGTTCCGTAAACCTCATCCGATACCGGATACTCAGATACATCCACAACCTCTGCATCAAAAACTCCGTTTGAGCCGGAACAGTTCAGAATTGTCCCCTCCTGGAGCTTATCCAGAAGCAGTTCGCTGACCGTACCTTTTACATAATAGCCTTCTTTGCTTTTTATAGTCATAAATGCATTTCCGTCTGATACTCCTGTAACCGGATCTCCCACTTTTGCAATGGTTCCGTCCAGCTTACTGTAAATAACTTCCTTGTTTACCTTTTTTTCCAGCTTGCCAATATCAATGTCGCTCTGTCTGATATCCAGCTTCAGACCTTCTACCTTTGTCTGCTGGATCTTAATGGCCTCTTCTCTGGAAATGGTCACACCTGGATCGCTGCCGCCCATATCGTCTCCGCCGCCGGGAATCTCAAAATCATCTTCATAGTGAGAAGCGCCCTCAAGAGTATATTCCACAGAAGCGGTTTCCTCTACCATTTTTTCCAGAAGACTTCCGTCTATCAGATAATAGCCGGTGCAGGATTCTTTTCTGTCAGCAAAATTCGTGATCGTGTCATTCTGATGAAATTCCAGCTGATACCAGTATCCATTGATTCCCGGTTCCTTTGTTCCATCCGCCTTAAAGCCTGCCATTTTGTTTAAAAATCCTCCGGTGGCAACGACTTTTCCTTTGGCTGAGCTACAGAGAAATACAAAAGGATCTTCCTCTGTACCTGTTCCTGTAAAAGGAACCGTATCTGCATCTAGCTTCTGATAAAACTCCGGTTCACCGTCTGTAATGTCGCTTTCGTGACTGTCCGGTTCCGGATCAATGATCTCAATGTCATTGTCTGAAGGGGTATCTGTAAATTCTTCATCCGGTGCTTCAGAAGGAAGCGGTTCCGGTGAAGGTGTCGCAGAAGGATCCGGTGTGATCTGTTCCTGATTTCCGTCTCCAAAATCAACAAAGCTGTCGTCACCGGAAACTCCCTGATCGCCGGAATCCGGCTGTGCACCGGTGTCTTCCTGATCAGCTCCGGTATCAGAATCACCGGAAGAAAAATCATCTTCTGTCACAAGCCCCACATCTGCAGCAGCCAGAATCGGTCTGATTATGGCTGCCAGATAGCTTCCGTTTACGTTTCCTGCTGCCGAGGCCATCTCAGTATCAGATGTACTGTTGTCCGTCGGCAGATCCGGAAGCCGGCTGTCCTCTTCCTCAATGGGCCCCCCGTTCTTCAGGCTGTTCAGCCTGTTGACAGCTTTTTCCAGATCCTGCTCCTGCTTCTGTTTTTTTAACTTTGCAATATTCAGTTCCATCTGGACAAGAGTCATGTCAAAGGACATCAGCTTGTCTCCTTTTTTTACGGTGTCGCCTTTCTGAACATACAGATCCTTGATGATCATATCTTTATCCACCGTTACATTCTGTGTCACATTTGTAACAATATTTCCATCCAGAGTGGTATCGTCCATATAATAATCAGAGGCCAGGCTGTCCACACTGACTACGCCTACTGTCTCTTTGTTATTACTTTTTAGATAAACTGCTCCACCCGCAGCACCTCCTGCCACCAGAGCCACCACAACAACACCTATGATGATCTTTTTGGCATTTTTCATGATTTCACCTCTTTTTCCTGAAGCACACCATCGCGGATCGTCACTACCCGTTTTGCATGGGCGGCAATATCCGGATCATGTGTGATCATCAGAACCGTTACACCCTCGTCATTCAGCTTCTGAAAAAGTTCCATTACCTGAGCGCCTGATTTGCTGTCCAGAGCACCGGTAGGCTCATCTGCCAGAAGAAGCTTGGGGCTGTTTACAATTGCTCTTGCGATAGCTACTCGCTGCATCTGGCCTCCGGAAAGCTGATTGGGCCGGAAATCCACTCTGTCTGAAAGCCCTACTCTGTCCAATGCTTTCAGCGCTCTTTCCCGGCGTTCCTTTTTTGGCACCTTTGCATAATTCAGCGGCATCTCCACATTTGCAAGAGCAGACTGCCTTGGAAGCAGATGAAAGCTCTGGAACACAAAGCCGATCTTATTCAGCCTGATATCCGACATGGCGTTTTCCGAACAGGAACGGATATCCTGCCCGTCCAGAAAAAAGCTGCCCTTCGTAGCCTGATCCAGACATCCGATAATGTTCATCAGCGTTGTTTTTCCGGAACCCGAAGGCCCCATGATCGCCACATATTCGCCTTCCTCCATGGAAAAATTCACATCTTTCAGAACAGGAACCGTCATCTTTCCCTGAATGTAATCTTTATAAATTCCTTTTAATTCAAGAATCATTCCATTCCTCCTGTTATTCATCGCCTGCCGGAACCAGAACTTCATTCTCAGGAAGAGACGTATCCGGAACCATTTCTACCATAGAATCCTCCATGCCGCTTCCCATGTCTGAAGAAATACTCTCCTCTTCCGTAACTTCCTCTGCAGGGATATCATCAGCAGAAATCTCTTCTGACACTGTCTCCGGTATCTCTGCCGAACCGTCGTCTGCCGGAATTTCCTCCACAGGCGCTTCTGCCGGCTGCGCTCCCTCATCTCCATTTCCGGTATTCTCCATTTCCAGAGCAGTAAAATCCGTAGCAGCCGCGCTGTTGGTCGTTGTTTTCATTCCCTCCTCATAAAGCTGGGAAGGATAGGCAATGCAGTCTTTTTTGGTAAGTCCCTCTACGATTTCATATTCACCCAGAGTTTCATCATACTGTCCCAGGATCACGCTTTTCTTTACCAGGCGCTTATCCTTGTCTGCCGCCCATACATAAGGACTGTTGGTGTCTGCATCCACAATATAAAATTCACTGATCCACAGGCCTTCTTTTTTCTCCTCCTGTCCCTCATCCGGCTCAATGTATACATGCTGCCCAAGCATCAGGCCCTCAGAGGACTGCAGTTCCACATAAAAAGGATATGTAGTGGAGGATGTCTGGGAGTCGCCGCTTGCATCCATCATTCCCCATGCGTTGCTGCTGCTCTGGGAATTGGTGCTTTCTCTGTCAACACTTCCCATGGTTCCCTTCCATACCTGGTTTTCGTCCACACGGGAACGGATGATCACAGGTTCTCCTTCGATAATGCTTCCTACGTTCATCTCATTAACCGTTCCTTTGATCCTGTATGCTCCCGTACTGAGAATGGTAATAAAAGCATTCTGACTGCTTTCTCCTGTCATACCAGTATCAGAATAGCTCATATCCTGATCCATATCGTCCATGCCGCTGTCATCTGTTGTAAGCTTTGTGGTATCGATCTTCTGGATCACTCCGTCAATAGGACTTCGTACTTCTGTATTTCCCATTGTATTCTGGAGCTTCGTAATCTCCGCCTGCTTGCTTTTCTGACTGTATTCATTTTTTTTGAGATTCATTTTATTTGTTTCGATCTCAATGGTATAAGAGAGCTGGTCGTCTTTTTCCGCCTGCTTTTTTTCTTTTTCAAGAGTGGCGATCTGTTCGCTCAGACTGGCGGCTTCATTTTTCAGACGGTCAAGATCAAGCTGGGTCTCCTCCAGATCCTCCTGGATACTGGTAAGATCATATTCAAAAAGAAGCTGTCCCTGCTTTACCTCCTCGCCGGTCTTTACTTTCACTGTTTTTACTTTACGTCCGTTTTCCAGCTCTACCTCTTCTGTTTTCTGCGGTTCCACAACACCGGCATACCTGTTTGCGATTCCCGCAACGTCTCCGGTGATCTGGCTGATCTCTGTAACATAGGCGGTTTCTCCGCTTTCCTGCTCCTGCCCGAAAAATCCCAGTTTCCAGCAGACTCCTCCTGCAGCGCCACCAATTATAAGAATCCCCAAAAGGATCAAAATACGTTTTTTCATATTTTTTATTTTTACCTCCCTGTAAACAAAGGAACTATCATTACTGTTCACGACCTTCACAGCAACGAACTATCTGACTGTACTATCATAGCAGATTACGCTTTAAAAGAAAAGTCCTGACAAAAATCACCTGTTGTTTCACAGTTTTTTCATTCTTTTTTAGAAAAATTACACCTAATTTCCGTTTTTTTGACTTTTACCCTGTTATCTGGTAAAATGGAGGGGAATATTTTGGAAAGGAAAGAATCATATGAAGATCGCAAAAGGTCTGATTCCGCTTCTCGTGCTTATCTTTGCCGTATCAATGATCATCGGCTGTTCCCACTCAGATAAGTCAGATGTGGAGGGAGTCATTACAAATGAACTGGATCTCCTGAAAAATCTGGATTCTGATACGGCTCAGAAGTATATTTCCTATCAGGAGCTGTTTCCGGATGCCACAGAAAAAACCGAACTTTCCAAGGAAGTTGAAGATGTTTTTTCTCTTTTTTTCGAGGATTTTGACTACAAAATCCAACGTATCAAAGTTGCCAAAGACAAGAAAGAAGCTTCTGCAAACCTGAAGCTCACCACCATTGACGCTCAGGCTCTCGCAAAAGATTACGCGGTTTCTCATCTTGAAAACGCAATCCTGCTTGCCGCAGCTTCCTCTTCTCAGAATACAGAAGAAAATTCCGGTTCCCTGGAGGACCGTTATCTCATCCTCAGTGAACTTCTGAAAAATAATCAGTATAAAACTGTAGAAACCAGCTGCTCCCTGACCCTTAGCAACCAGGGTACAGAAAAGGAAGAAGAATGGGAAATCAGACGTACTCATGAACTGGAAAACAGTCTTGTCGGCGGTCTTATCACTTATCTCTCTGACAGTGACCTCCTGACGCCGGAGGAAACACTGACCGTCTATTTAAACACCCTGAAAACTATGGATCTGGATCAGATGAGCAACTATCTTGGTCTGGAAAGCCTTCTGAATACTTCAGATGATGCAAAAGCTTCCATTGCCAGCGCTCTGGTGGAACAAATGCATAAAAACTTTGATTTTAAAATAACCTCTTCTCAGATAAAAAGCTATCAGGCTGCCGTAGAAGCCGAGATCACTACCTTTGACAGCAATGCAATTCTTACTGCTTATCAGAAAGAACTGGAAGAATATCTTGCGTCTCCACAGGCAGTCATCGACGGTTCTCAGAAACGATATAATCATTCTCTGGAGCTTCTTCTGAAAAGCATAGAAAATAATACAAAAACACTGACGCACCCGGCAAGCTTTTCTCTTACCAACGACGGTGCTTCCTGGAAGCTGCAGGATGACGGGCAGGTGATCGGAGCCGGAATCTTTGGCACTCTCAGCAGTACTCCTGTGGAAGAAGAGCTTTCCCCGGAAGAAAACCCTGAGGAGAATCCTGATTCCTCCGGCGAAAATATTTCTGAAGAAAATTGATCTGTTATAGAGCTAAAAGGGCTTTCCCAAAACGGAAAAGCCCTTTTCTTATTTTACAGTCATCTGACTGTATCTTATTCTTCTGTTTTCTCCGGAGCAGTCTCAAGTCCCAGTTCCTGTAACTGCGCTTCACTGACAACGCTTGGAGACTGTGTCATAAGGCAGGACGCATCTTTCACTTTCGGGAAAGCGATCACTTCACGGATGCTGTCAACCTTTGTCATCAGCATAACCAGGCGGTCAAGTCCGTAAGCCAGTCCTGCATGAGGCGGAACACCGTATTTAAAGGCATTCAGAAGGAATCCGAACTGTTCATAAGCAGATTCTTCCGTAAATCCAAGCTTTTCAAACATTTTTTCCTGAATATCATTCTGATGGATTCTCACACTTCCTCCACCGATCTCATTTCCATTCAGTACAATGTCATACGCTTTTGCACGAACCTTGCCCGGATCTGTATCCAGAAGCGGAAGATCCTCTTCCATAGGCATGGTAAACGGATGATGCATGGCAGTAAAGCGGTTCTCCTCTTCGCTCCACTCAAGAAGCGGGAATTCTGTTACCCACACAAAACGATACTCGTTCTTATCCAGAAGCTCCATCTGTTTTGCAAGCTCCACACGGAGAGCGCCAAGCACATCATAAACTACTTTGTTCTTATCAGCGGCAAAAAGAAGCAGGTCTCCCGGCTTTCCTTCCATCGCCTGAACAAGAGCGTCCATCTCTTCTTCCTTCATGAATTTGGCAAAAGAGGACTTTCTTGATCCGTCTTCTGCAATAGCAATATAGGCGAGACCTTTTGCGCCATATCCCTTTGCAAATTCCACAAGCTTGTCGATTTTCTTTCTGGGCATGGATCCCTGTCCCTCTGCGTTGATTCCGCGGACAGTTCCGCCTGCTTCAAGAGCGCCCTTAAATACCACAAACTCACAGTCCTTTACTGTTTCGCTGACATCATGAAGCTCCATTCCGAAACGCATGTCCGGCTTGTCAGAGCCAAAACGGTCCATGGCCTCCTGCCAGGTGATACGCTGGATCGGAAGCTGAACATCCACATCCAGAACCTCTTTAAACAGATATGCAAGATATCTTTCATTTACATCAATGACATCGTCTACATCCACAAAGGACAGCTCCATATCGATCTGGGTAAACTCCGGCTGACGGTCCGCACGGAGATCTTCATCACGGAAGCAGCGCGCGATCTGGATATAACGGTCATATCCGGAACACATAAGAAGCTGCTTGTAAAGCTGCGGAGACTGCGGCAGTCCGTAAAAGCTGCCCGGATGAACTCTGGACGGAACCAGGTAATCTCTGGCGCCTTCCGGTGTACTCTTTCCAAGGATCGGAGTCTCCACCTCCAGGAAACCTTCTTCTGCAAAGAATTTTCTGGTGAGAGTGGCAACCTGGCTTTTCATCATAAGATTTCTCTGGATATCCGGTCTTCTCAGATCCAGATAACGGTATTTTAAACGGATCTCATCCTTTGTTTTGCTGTTTTCCTCTATTGGGAAAGGAGGAACCTCTGACTCGGAAAGTACACGAAGCTCATTGGCACGAAGCTCCAGCTCTCCTGTGGCAAGGTTTTCATTTACGGCCCCGCCTCGTTTTTCTACAATACCGGTAACTGCGATCACAAATTCACTTCTCAGCTTTCCGGCTTTCTCAAAACCTTCTTCATCAATACTTCCGTTTTCAAAAATCACCTGCATGATTCCGGAACGGTCTCTCAGATCAACAAATACAAGTCCGCCTTTGTTTCTGGCTTTCTGCACCCATCCCATCAGAGTCACTCTGCTGCCTGTCATCTCTTTTGTTACTTCCGCACAGCGGCAGGTTCTGTGCAGTCCCTTCATACTTTCAGCCATGATCTTACTCCTTTTTATAATTTATCCCTGAAAAACTCAACGAATTCAGTATAGCCTTCTGTCATCATCTGTTCTTTCTGGAATTTTTTATTTTTCTTCATAATAGAAATGGTTACCTGAGTTCCATTTCTTCTTTCCTCTTCAGCCTGCTTCAGAATTGTCAGAAGCTTGTCTGCAGGCATGTTCTTTTCAATGAGATACGCCTTCTTTTCGCCGGTTCCCGGAACCTCATAGCCTCTTTCCAGAAGCAGCATGACAATTCTTTCAAATCCAATAGAAAATCCGCAGGCGCTTGTGTTCTGTCCTGTAAATTTTCCGATCATCTCGTCATAACGTCCGCCGCCGCCTACAGAACCGCCGAATTCATCCATTGCGATCTCAAAGATCGGACCTGTATAATAGGACATTCCCCGCACCAGCGTAGGGTCAAAGGAAATCTTAAAGTCCGTGCTCTTTACCGCGTCCACAGAAGCGATAATGGTTTCCAGATCCTCTGCAACCTTTGGATCAAGAACATCCTTCAGCTTTTCTTTAATGTAGCGCACACCCTGGATATCAGAGGTGATCTCACGGAACATGCCAAGATACGTGTCAATGCTTTCTCTTGCAAAGCCTTCTTTTTCCAGCTCTTCGGAAACTCCCTCAAGACCGATCTTGTCCATCTTGTCAAGGATAATAAACACGGTATCAAAGCTTTCTGCCGGGAATCCGCTGTACTGAGCCATTGCCTTCAGAATTTTACGGTCATTGATCCTGATGGTAAAATTATGAAAATCCAGTTTGCCCAGAAGTGTTGTGGTTGCCAGCACAAGCTCAATTTCAGCCAGATAAGTAAGCTCTCCTAAAATATCAATATCACACTGCATAAACTGACGGAAACGGCCTCTCTGAGGGCGGTCTGCTCTCCATACATTTCCCATCTGCAGCGCCTTAAAAGGAGCAGGAAGCTCATTGGCATGATTGGAATAATATCTGGAAAGAGGCACTGTCAGATCATAGCGAAGTCCGGAATCCACAAGATCCGCTTCCTCCTTTGCGCTTTCCAGCTTCAGCTTTTCTCCTCTTTTCAGGATCTTAAAAATCAGTTTCTCATTTTCGCCGCCCTGCTTGCTGCTGAGGTTTTCAATATGCTCCACACAGGGAGTTTCAATAGAAGAAAATCCGAATTTCCCATAGGTTTCCCGGATCATATTCATTACATAGTTTCGGATTTCCATTTCCTTCGGTAAAATATCCTTCATACCGGTTACTGGTTTTTTCTTTAATGCCATGCCTGCCTCCTGTTATTTATTATGTATAATTCTCTGAAATGCAAGAAAAACTTCCATATCAAAATTTTTGATCTCATCGATCATAAGCTCCATTACAGTTGCAACATCAAACGCAGTCCTGTATGGCCTGTCAGATGTAAGCGCTGCAAATACATCGCACACTCTCAAGATCCTGGCTCCAATGGGAATCTGATCTCCAATGAGATTATCGGGATATCCGGTTCCGTCATAATTCTCATGATGATAGAGAATACTTTCCAGAACAAACTCTGAATACCCCTGGTCTTTTAATTCCTCATAGCCCAGAGTAGAATGCATACGCACATATTTTAGCTCCTCGATCAGAAGAGGATCCCTTTCGCGTCCGTTGATGTATTCTGTCAGCTTCAGCTTGCCGATATCGTGAAGCATTCCCGCAACAGCAAGCTCATAACAGCTCTCCTGCTCCAGCCCCAGCTCGGAAGCCACCGCATACGCAAGGTTGCTGACAACAATCCCATGATTCAGCTCTGCTGAAAGGTCAAAATCCAGTATTCTGTCTGCTGTCTTTTCTGCGTCTGCCTGCGCCGCACTCAATCTGCACACCTCCTGTCCTTAAAGCCATCGGTCAACAGCCACCCGTTTTCTTTCAATCATTTCATCAATACGGGTAATATAATTCCATACATCCTTCACATTCTCCACACGCTCGATCCTCGCTCCATGATCAAATACCAGCTTTGAAGATCCGCCTGCTCCCAGTGCAATAATGGGCTGTTTCTCTTCCATAATTAGTATATTGTAAATCCCGGCTTTGTCAACCTCTGCATAACCTACATTTTCAAAATTGCCCTTCATATTTTTCTGTCTGTACAGATAATAAGGACCCATTCCCATTTCGCAGGCTGTTTTCATGGTCATTTCCATGATTTCCTGATTATTTTCAAAGGTCATTTCCTGATATTTATCTTTAAAAATATTCAGCCTTGCCGCCCTTTTTACCGCAAGAGAATGAACCGTAATACTGTCCGGAGCCATCCTTTTAATTTCATCCAGGGTATACTGTACCTTTTTCAGATCTTCGCCCGGAAGTCCAACGATCAGATCCATATTGATATTGTCAAAACCACATTCCCGTGCAAGATAAAAGGCCTGCCTTGTCTCCTCCGCAGTATGGCGTCTTCCGATAATCTCCAGAGTCTCCTGATTCATAGTCTGAGGATTCACGGAAATCCTGCTTACCGGATATTTCCGGATCACCTGAAGCTTTTCTCTGGTAATGCTGTCCGGTCTTCCTGCTTCAATGGTAAACTCAGCCAGGTTTCTGCAGTCAAAATGTTCCGTCAGGGTATCCAGAAGTCTCTGAAGCTGATCCGGCTCCAGGGTAGTCGGCGTTCCGCCGCCAATATAAACCGTATCCAGCTTACGTCCTTTTTTCTTCATAATAGAAGAAACTTCCCGGATTTCCTTACAGAGCGCATCCAGATAAAGCTCCACTCTGTCCTTCCACTGCTTCAGAGGATAGGAGCTGAAAGAACAGTAAAGACAGATACTCGGACAGAAAGGAATCCCCACATAAAGGCTGTATCCGTTTTCATAATCAATATCTTTCAGAATTTCTCTTTCCCGGTTGGCAATGGTAATGGCAAGAGCTGTTTTTTCAGGACTTACCAGATAACGTTTCCGCATTTCTTCTGCAATCTCTGAATTTTTCATTCCGGCTTCAATCATTGCCATGGCAAGCTTTGCCGGCCGGATCCCTGTAAGATTTCCCCATGGAAGGGTCTTTCCTGTAAGCTTTGTCAGAAGTTTATATAATGAGTATTTCAGAACATCCTTCTGCTCCTTGCGCTGCTGTCTGGCTGCATCTTTTTCTTCCGTACAGGAAAGAGGGGCATCATCCGAAGAGTGCCCCCTTATGATCTCTGCACTTGTCACCCCGGTATTGCTTTCATTTTGATACCGGATTATAAAACTCTGCTCCTGCTTTTCCACCCGGAACAGAAGATCCGCTGTATTTGCCCCGTCTTCCTCTTCATAGGAAACTGCAATTTCAGCCTCCGGGTAAAAGGCTCGGATCAGCTCATAAATATCATGTTCAAATTCTCTGTTGTCAAACAGAATACTGATCTTATACAAATGGATTGTACCTCTTTTCATAACCGATAGTGGTTGAAATATCGTGTCCGGGATAAACTTCTGTTTCCTCAGGAAGAGAATCTGTAAGTCTGTGAAGGCTTTCCACAATTTGAGCCGTGCTTCCTCCCGGAAAATCGGTTCTTCCCACAGAACCATAAAACAGCGTATCCCCGCTGAACAGGATTCCTTCATCCTTCAGATAATAGCAGCAGCTTCCCGGAGTGTGTCCGGGTGTGTGAAGCATCTGAACGGAAAAGCCCGCCGCCTCAAAAGCCTGAAGGTCTTCAAGAAGTATATCTGCCTTCAGGGAACAGGAGCGGTTTCCGTATCCGGACAGATTTGCGGAAGGATCCAGAAGAGTCCCTGCTTCTTTTTCACAGGCATAAACCGGAATCTGGTATTCTTTTTTTACGTCCTCCACTGCAAGAATGTGGTCATAATGACCATGGGTTAAAAGAATTGCAGCAGGCTTCGCCTGCATTTCCCTTATTCTGGAAAAGATTTCCTGTGCATGATCCGCCGGATCCACGATCAGAAGCTCCCCCGTGTTTTTGTTTTTCAGCAGATAGCAGTTCGTTGATACAGAACCAAGAACGCATGTCTGAAGCTCTGAGTTTTTCATATCGGTCCCCTCTTTCTCTGTCCCTGTATTTTTATGACTGATCAGCCTGTGGTACGCTCCACATCGATCACACTTTCCACCTGGCGGATTTTTTCTACAAGAGACGCCAGCTCCTCTTTGCTGCCTACCTCAAAGCTTACGGCAATGGTCGCCTTATCCTGCTTGCTTGTACGGCAGTTCATATTTTTTACATCAATCTTACGCTCTGTAAATATTTTTGAAAGGTCTACCAGAAGTCCGGTACGGTTGTTGGCAAAGATCTTAAGCTCTGCCATATATTTTTCCGAAGCTCTGGTATCTGCCTGCCACTCAGCCTCAATGAGCCTTGTCCTGTCGGTTTCTGACATATTAAGAATATTTACACAGTCTGTACGGTGAATGGTGATTCCCCGTCCTCTTGTAACAAATCCCACAATCTCGTCGCCGGGAATGGGACTGCAGCATTTTGAAAAACGAACTGCAACATCATGGATGCCACGGACAACAATTCCGCCCTTGGATTTTACCAGATGAAGCTTTTCATGAGCATCTGTGGCAGCATCCAGAACATCCTGATCCGTGATCTTTTTGGCATGCTCTTTTTCGTAAGCCTCCATCAGCTTGTTAAAGACCTGGCCTTCTTTCAGCCCTCCGTGTCCGATGGCAGCCAGAACGGAATCCCAGTCGCGGAAACCGTATTTGCGCATAACTGCCTCAAGATACTGACTCTTGCTGTAGGTACCGATCTTGTAGCCTTTGGATTTGGCATACTGAGCCAGCATGTCCTTGCCCTTTAAAATATTGTCTTCCTTCAGTTCCTTTTTGAACCACTGATTGATCTTGTTTTTTGCCTGAGTGCTTTTTACCATTTTCAGCCAGTCGCGGCTTGGTCCCTGGGAATTCTGTGATGTGATGATCTCAATTCTGTCACCGTTCTGGATCTCATATTCAATGGGAACAAGCTTGCCGTTTACCCTGGCGCCTACCATACGGTTTCCTACTGCACTGTGCACACAGTAGGCAAAATCAATAGGCGTGGATCCTGCCGGAAGGTTTTTCACATCCCCCTGAGGAGTGAAACAGTAAACACTGTCTGCAAAAAGATCCAGATCGTTTTTCAAAAGGCTCATAAATTCCCGGTTATCAGACATATCTCTCTGCCATTCCAGGATCTGTCTCAGCCAGTTCAGTTTTTCCTCTTCACTTTTTCCTACAGGTACCTTTCCGTCCGAGGACTCCTTATATTTCCAGTGCGCCGCAATACCATATTCTGCTGTTTTGTGCATTTCATAGGTACGGATCTGAATCTCAAAAGGCTGTCCGCTTGGTCCGATCAGAGTCGTATGAAGAGACTGGTACATATTAGGCTTCGGCATGGCAATATAGTCTTTAAAACGGCCGGGAATCGGTTTGTACATTTCGTGGATCACTCCCAGAGCCGCATAGCAGTCCTTTACATTGTCCACCAGGATCCTGACTGCAAAAAGATCATAGATCTGATCAATGGTCTTGCCCTGATTGACCATTTTTTTATAGATGCTGAAGAAATGCTTGATCCGTCCGTCCACCTGAGCCTGGATCCCCGCATCCTCCATATGCTGCTTTACCTGTTTCACAATCCCGTTGACAAAATCCTGTCGTTCACTTTTTTTCAGGGAAACCTTGTCTACCAGATCGTAGTACACATCCGGCTTCAGGTATTTAAGCGAAAGATCATCCAGTTCCACCTTGATCTTCGATATACCAAGGCGCATGGCAATGGGCGCATAAATATCCATGGTCTCCCTGGCCTTTTCCTGCTGCTTTTCCGGACGCATGTACTGCAGAGTACGCATATTGTGGAGACGGTCCGCAAGCTTGATCAGAATTACTCTGATATCCTTTGCCATGGCAAGAAACATTTTTCTTAAATTTTCTGCCTGAAGCTCCACCTTGTCCTTGGAATAATTCAGCTGTCCCAGCTTGGTAACTCCGTCCACCAGAAGAGCAACCTCGGAACCGAATTCCTTTTCTACCTCTTCATAGGTCATCCAGGTGTCCTCTACCGCATCATGAAGAAGTCCCGCAACGATCGTCTCTTTATCCAGCTCCAGATCTGCAAGAATGATTCCCACACAGAGCGGATGGATGATATAGGGCTCCCCGGATTTTCTTTTCTGATCCTTATGAGCCTCTCTTGCTACCTCGTAGGCTTTCTGTATCATGGAAATATCCGTAGACGGATGGTATTTTCTCACACTGGTGATCAATTCCTGATACAGAACTTCCGGACTTGTAAAATCACTCATGGATTTTACCGCTGCATCTGCCTTTTTCACGGATTCAATTTTTGCCTGATCTACAGCGCCCGGACTTTTTTCCGTTTGTATATTTTTATTTCTTTCTGTCATTCTCTCCCACCTGTCTGATATTCTGCTGCCTGTTCTTCTTTAGCAGCCGTCGTACGCTCCGTCTGTGGTTATTTCCCTTCGTATCGGATCACAGAAGCCACATCATAGCCAGCCAGTTTCTCACGGCCTTTCAGCCCGGCAAGTTCCATAAGAAATACAATTTTGACAACCTCTCCGCCAAGCTCTTCAATAAGCTTCACAGCCGCCTCAACCGTACCTCCTGTAGCGATCAGATCATCGATCACCGCAACCTTCTGTCCTGGTTTGATGGAATCTCTGTGCATTTCTATGGTTGCGCTTCCATATTCCAGATCATAGCTTCTGGATACTGTCTCACATGGAAGCTTACCTTTTTTACGTACCGGTACAAATGGCTTATGAAGATTGTATGCGATGGGAACTCCGAACATAAATCCTCTTGACTCTGTTCCAACGATCACATCCACCTCTGTGTCCTTCAGACATTCCTGCATGGAATCAATTGCCAGTTTCAGTCCGTCCGCATCCTGCAGAATACTTGTTACATCACGAAAAATAATGCCCGGTTCCGGAAAATCCGGAATACTTCTTACATAATCCTCAATTTTCTTCATAATCCCGCACCTCCGCCTTTTTTCTATAATATAAATCTAAATCAGTATATCACTTTTTTTTTATGGAATCAATCCAAAACCCGACAAGTCTCGCCAAATACCGCTGCTGTTCGCTCCGTTCACAGCGTAAACCCACGCCATATGAACCGTTCTCCACAGTTTCCTACTGCAGTTAAAAGTAATTGCGGATTACCGCCTGGAGACTTTCTCTTCCCTGATAGACGTTGATCTCCGGATAATACGTCACGGAAATCAGCTCTTTCTGCTGTACATACTGTTCAAATTCTTTCGCTGCTCCAAAATATACTGCATCTACAGAATTTCCCTGTCCGTCCATCAGACACATTTTTGCCACATTCTGATTCTTTCCAAAAATTCTCAGATTTAAAACACGAAGTCCCTTCTGGGCAAACAGAGGCTTTGAATTTCCTTTGCCAAAAGGTTCCAGAACAGACAGCTGCTCCGTCAGCGTTCTGGACAGATAAGAAATCGGCATCGGAACATCGATCACCACCTTAGGCACAAGCTCCTCCTCCGTCAGCGTACATACCTCATTCAGCCTTTTTCGGAATGCGTCGATATTTTCTTCTGCCAGAGACAGTCCTGCCGCCATGGGATGACCGCCAAACTGTTCCAGAAGATCACTGCACTTAACCAGCTCGTCATACATGGAATAGGCTTCAATGGAGCGGCCGCTGCCCTTGGCTCCCTTTTCTGCCTTTGTCAGCACAAATGAAGGCTTATAATATTTTTCCCTCAGCCTTCCAGCAATGATCCCCGCCAGGCTTTCATGGCATTCCGGCAGATACACTACCAGAACCCGGTCTGAGGAAAGGCCCTGACTTTCAATGATGTGCTCTGCCTCTTCCCTGCCTTTTTCTGTCATGGCTTTTCTGCTCTGGTTTAATGCAACCAGATCCCCGGCCTCCTTCGCCGCTCTGTCCGCATCCTCTGTACAAAGAAGCCGCAAAGCCCGGGCCGCAGTGTCCAGCCTTCCGCTTGCATTGATACATGGTCCCAGCACAAATCCCACATGATAGGCTGTGATCCGTTCACCTCCCAGGCCGTTTGCCTCAATGAGAGCGCGAAATCCCTGATTCTTTGTAGTTGGAAGCCTTCTCAGCCCTTCCTTTACAATAATGCGGTTTTCCCCCTGAAGATCCATCACGTCTCCCACAGTTGCCACCGCTGCCGGTTCAGAAAATTCCAGGATCTCATTTCTGTCAATTCCATATGTCTCATAAAGAGCCCAGATCAGTTTCCATGCAACCACGGCTCCACAGATATTTTTGTTTGGATATGGACAGCCCGACTGTTTCGGATTGATCACTGCATCTGCTTCAGGAACAATCCATTCCCTCCCCTTATCCGTGTCTCGATAAGGGATTTCATGATGATCCGTTACAATCACTGTCATACCCTTTTCCTTTGCCTGCTGAATTTCCGCAGACGCTGCAATTCCGTTGTCACAGGTAATGATCGTATCGATTCCGTCCTCTGCCGCCTTTTCGATCAGCTGACTGTGCATTCCGTATCCGTCCTTTATTCTGTCCGGAATATAGGTATCCACCCTTGCCCCAAGACGGCGAAATCCCGTAAGAAGAATATAAGTGGCAGTTACTCCGTCAATATCATAATCCCCGATGATCCTGATCCTGGCTTTCTGATCAATCTTGTCTTTCAGGATCTCCACAGCTTTTTTCATATCTTTTAAAAACCACGGAGAAGGAAGCTCTTCCAGCGTTCCGTACAGATACGAGCGGATATTTTCCATACCTTCCACATCTCTGTTCCTGATCAGACGTGCGATCACCGGATCAATGCCAAAGGTCTGCCCGATTTTCTGAAAGTCTGCTTTTTTTGCTGTTACTACCCATTTTTCCATTTTTTTCTCCTGTAAAAACACATCCCGAGACAGCCTGCTGCCCCGGGACAATCCTGTTTTATTCTGTTTTATTTTCTTCTGCGTTCTTTTCCGCTTCCTGAGCCGCAAGACGTTCTGCTACTCTTTTACGATTTTTCTTTTTCGGCTGTTTCTGTCCGTTATCAGACTTCTGTCCGGATGTCTGAGCTGTATTTTTATTTTCCGCAGCCACATTCTTTGAAGCGATCGCCTGGACTTTGTTTTTGCCAAAGCCACGTTTCATTACAAGCCACAGAGAGCCTGTAATACAAACAGAAGAATAAGCTCCGCAGACAATACCTACCATCAGAGGCAGTGCAAATTCACGGATGGAAGAAACTCCCATAATATAAAGCACTGCTACCATAACAAAGGTTGTCAGAGAGGTATAAATACTTCTGGTAAGTGTCTGAGTGATACTGTCATTAACGATCTCTGTAAGATCTGCGCGGCTTCCCATTTTCTTAAGGTTTTCGCGGATACGGTCAAAAATAACAATTGTTGCATTGATACTGTAACCGACAATCGTCAGCATACATGCAATAAAGGTATTTCCAACAGAGATACGCGCAAGTGCATAAAAGGCAAACACAACAAGAACGTCATGTACAAGAGCCAATACTGCACTGCTTGCAAAACGGATGTCCTTAAAACGGATCCAGATATATGCCAGCATACACAGAGTCGCAACAACAACGGCTACAAAAGCATCCTGTCTCATTTCAGAACTTACAGTAGAAGAAATACTTTCTGTAGAGATCAGAGCTTCATCTACGTCAAAGTTGTCAACCATTGCCTGATTGAGCTTTTCTCTTTCCGGCTGGGACAGTGCGCGTGTCTTAATAATCACCTGATTTGTTCCCACAACCTTGGTAGGCTGTACATTCTTATCTCCTGTTACCTTTTCTACAACAGGTGTTACCTCTGAGTCGATCTGTTTAATATCCATATCCTCATTAAAGGTAACTGTAGTTGCAGTTCCGCCGGAAAATTCCAGACTGTAATTCAGAATGCTTCCATCTGTTTTCTGATGGATCATCATGGATACCGGTCCCACAAGAATCAGAATCAGAGAAATAATAAAGAAAATATTTTTCTTTCCAACAAAATTGATGCATTTTCTCTTCTTTGCTCTTCCGTAGAATTTTTCATCCTGAATACCTACCGCATACAGAGCATTTACGATCAGTCTTGATACGACCAGCGCCGTGAACATGGATACTACAATACCCAGCGCCAGTGTATAGGCAAATCCTTTTACTGTTCCGGAGCCCATCCACATCAGTACCAGCGCCGCGATCAGAGTTGTAACATTACCGTCAATAATGGCAGAAAACGCTTTGCTGAATCCGGACTTGATGGCTGTTCTTACAGAAGAACCTGATGCGATTTCCTCACGGATACGGGCATAGATAATAACGTTGGCATCCACAGCCATACCAATACCCAGGATGATACCGGCAATACCGGGAAGTGTCAGTGTAATGTCAAAAGCATTCAGAGTGATCAGCTCGATCGCAGTATAAAGGATCAAAGCGATTGCTGCCACCAGACCGGGGATTCTGTATGCAAAGATCATAAACAGGATCACGATCACAAGACCGATTGCTCCTGCAACTACACTTGTAGTGATCGCTTCTTCTCCCAGCTGCGCTGCAACTACACTGGAACGCAGTTCTTCCAGTTCCAGGCTCAGGGAACCGATACGGATATAGGACGCAAGGTTCTGCGCCTCCTCTACCCCATCCATTCCATTAATCTCTGCCTGTCCGCCTGTAATGGCTTCCTGTACCGTAGGTGCGCTTAAAACAGCGTTGTCATACACAATTGCAATCTGCTTTCCTACATTTGCCTCTGTTGCCTCGGCAAATTTCTTTTTGCCTTCTTTTGTAAGCTTCAGGCTTACCGCATATTCTCTTGCTCCGTTTTCATTCTGGTAAGTACCGCCTTCTGCGTCCGCAACATCCGTACCTTCCAGAACTACAGAACCGGCTTCTCTGATCTCATCAAGACTTCTTGTGAGTTCGTAATTTTTTTCACCGGCAACAAAGTTCTGATTTCCATCCTTGTCTGTCTGTTCAATAAAACACAGAGAGCCCGGTTTTCCAAGATCATTGAGGATCTTGTCCGCATCTGTTACACCGGGAATTTCCACTGTAATACGGTTGTCGCCTTCCTGATATGCCTGCGCCTCAGTACTGTACTGTTCCACACGCTTCTGCATTTTATAAACAGTATCTGACATATCTTCCTTGCTTGGGTTTTTATCTTTTGCCTCGTAAGTAATACTTACACCGCCTGACAGATCAAGACCGGTTTTAATATTTTTTGCCGCTCCGGTTCCTGTCGGACCCAGGCCGACAGCTGCAGTATAGCACAGAAAAACCGTAATGATCGCAGTCAGGACCAGTACAATGACTCCTCTTTTTTTCTTCATTGTTCTTCCCTTCTACCACAATGTATTTATGGGTAATATCCCTTACAGCCGGTAAGGGATTATCCATCCTGTTTCTTAAGCTGCATAGTGATAAAGCAACAGGTATTCCTGCTTCCTTTCCCGGACTTCTCATCCGCATAAAAAGCCGATAACCTGCTTCTCATTTGCAGCCCTTCCGTCCGTCAGTGACTGTCGGACATTTTTTATAAACACTTATTCTGCAAGCGCAGCCTTGATCATGATCGCGCACTCCACACGCTTTCTCTGAAGCTCGCATCCGATCTCATAGCTGCCCTTTACATCCTTCTGGAAATGATATGCGTTGGCTGCACAGCCTCCGCTGCAGTAAAATCTGGCAAAACAGTCCTTGCAGTCATCCTTTGTATAAACATTACAGCCCTTAAACTCTTCACGGATCTGGGGTCTGGTAATTCCCTCATCAACATTACCCATCAGGAATTCTTCTTCACCCACAAACTGATGACAGGGATAAAAATCTCCCCACGGAGTCACTGCCAGGTACTCTGTTCCTGAACCGCATCCGGAAAGACGCTTATACACACAGGGACCGCCTGTAAGATCAATCATAAAATGGAAGAAATTAAAGCCTTTTCCTTCTTTTTCCCGTTTGATCATGTCTTTTGCAAGCGCATCGTATTCATCCAGAATCTGAGGAATATCTTCTTTGCGGATCGCATACTCTTCTTCATCCGGAGCCACTACCGGTTCAACAGAGATCTGTTTAAATCCAAGATCCGCAAGATGAAGAACATCCTTTGAAAAATCAAGATTATGGTGAGTAAAAGTTCCTCTTACATAATAGTTGTCCTGATTTCTGGATTCCGCAAATTTCTGGAATTTCGGCATGATCAGATCATAGCTTCCGGCGCCCTTGCGGAACGGTCTCATATAGTCGTGTACCTCTTTACGGCCGTCTACACTGAGAACAACATTGGACATTTCGCGATTGCAGAATTCCATTACCTCATCATCAAGAAGAACGCCGTTGGTTGTAAGTGTAAAGCGGAATTTCTTATTATGAAGCTTTTCCTGCTCTCTTCCATATTTCACCAGATCTTTTACCACCTGCCAGTTCATCAGCGGCTCGCCGCCAAAAAAATCCACCTCCAGGTTTCTTCTGGAGCCGGAATTGGCAATCAGAAAATCCAGGGCCTTTTTTCCAACCTCAAAGGACATCAGGGCTCTTCTTCCATGATATTCTCCCTCCTCCGCAAAACAGTAGCGGCAGGCAAGATTACAGTCATGGGCAATATGCAGACAAAGTGCTTTTACAACCGGACGGCTGTTTTTTGAAAACTCATCAATTGCACTTTCATAAATATCTCTGGTAAAAAGCATTCCTTCTTCTTTCAGCTTTTCACATTCCGAAACAGAAGTTCTGATCTCCTCCGGGCTGAATCTGTCTTTCAGCCTTTCCACGATTTCTTCTGTTGACAGCTCGTTCTCCATGCATGGCAGGACCTCATAGGTTACAAGGTCTACCAGGTGAATACATCCACTGTTAATGTCAAGAACAATATTATATCCATTGCTCTGGTATCTGTGAATCAGACTCATTTTTTTGAAATCCTTTCCTGTAAATTATACCTGAAAAATCCAGGACAGATTTCATCTGTCCTGAACTCACTTCAGAAGTCAGGTGAACTTTTTCTGCAGGTTCCCTGTCCTCTTATATTCTCAGGGACTGTACACTCAGCCTCCCAGATCCGCTTTTTTATTTCAAGCATATCTGTCTGCTTTCTGTACACTTTTATCTGTTCAACCATAAATGAGTAAATACTGAGTTTTGCACTCTTTTTCATTTACAGTTTATAAAACACTTTTCTGCGAACAAAGCGGACGGAGCCGCTTGGAACGCCCTAAATCTCTCAATCCCTGAGAGACTTACTCTGCTTTTCTGGCCAGATGCAGACAGCCATGAACGCTTATATTCCTCGTGCATCCGGTTACATTCCCGCAGAATATTTTATTTACTAGGGAAATTAGTACAAAATACACTGCTTTCCCGGTAAATAAAAAGAATAAGCAGCGGACTCACCCGCTGCTTAACTGACTTCCCTGAACTCCGCCTTATTTATGCTCGCAGCTCTGATTTCCTACAGTACAGGAAGTTTTACATGCTGACTGGCAGGAAGTCTGGCACTCACCACATCCACCTTTTTTAACTGTGTTCTGCAGATTTTTTGTATTTAATGTTTTGATATGCTCCATTGTATATCCTCCTTATGTATATATAATTGTCTGGGCATAGTATAGCATAAAATTCTCTCAAATAAAAGTCTTTTTTTAGGTTATGCAAGCATGCCTCCAAGAGCCCCTCCGCCCAGGCACATACAAAAAGTAGTCAGCAAATGCTGAAAAGACATATCCCACTTTCCTTCTGCGGCAAAGGATACCAAAACAAGAAGTATAAAATATGCAAGACCTACTAAAATCCCCCAAAAATATTTATCCTTTCGCATGATTTTTCCTGCCATAAAGCCCCCTGCCAGACAGGAGATTACATACACTGCCACAATTCCCGCTGATACCGGCGCCAGTCCCAGATCAAACTGAAATACCAGGAATGCCAGAAGCAGAAGGCAGACGCCTGTCAGGCCATATGCAAGAAACAATGATCTTAAAACAGTTTTTGTTTTCATAAAAAAGCCCTCCCCATAACATTATATGGGAGGGCTTTTTTCTTATGCCTTACTATAATTTATTTTTTCTTTCTGAAGTAAATAATCACGCCTACTACCACAATAGCTACCACACCCAGAATTATAAAAGGTGCGATCATTGTGTTGTCTCCTGTATTCACCGCAGATTTGGAACTGCCATCATTTTCTTCAGCTTCTTTACTGCTGTCCTCTGATGTATTTGTCTGTTTATCAGAATCCTTACTGTCATCCTGTGGCTTCTGTACACTGCTGCTGTCATCCTTTTCCGGAACTGCTGTTACTCCTGCAGAAGCGGTAGGTGTTACTGTTGCAACCGGTACTAAATCCCCGTATCCATCTTCCTGAATTTCTCCTCCTACAAGCGGTTTACTTCCTGCAATACCAAAGGGGCTGAAAGAATGGGTGCTGAATACCATAGTACTTCCTTCCACACTGGGAACAATCGTTTCCATTGCCCCACTGTCCAGAAGATGCTCAATAGTGTATGTATAACCTGCTTTTACCGGAACTGTCACACTGATATACTCTCCGTCCGGAATTTCATATTCTGTATTGTTTCTCAGATCCCAAAGCTCAAATTCATAGGATTTAAACAGATTGGCCTCGTTTTCATTTGTAAACTGGTAATCCTCTCCGCTGGTTGCTCTGAACTGAACATACCATGGCAGATTGATTCCAGACACAGAAATCCCGTTGCTGGTATGATTTGCAGCAGCCAACTCTTCCTTTTCTTCTTCTGTAAGATTTTCTTCCAGATCTGACGGACGCTGGTCTTTCTGATCTTCCTGTTCAAAAATATTATCCTTATCTGCTTCCGGGGTTACAGTTGGTTCCGGTGTCACTGATACTTCCGGAGTCACAGTTGCCTCCGGAGTTACAGTTGGCTCCGGTTTTTCCCCTGCTTCCGGCATGTCCTCTTTATCTCCGGCATTATCCTGAGATTCTCCTTCTGCAGGATTGCTGTCTCCATCCTGCTGTGACTCCTCTTCTGTCTCACCGTTTCCATTGAAGTCACTGGCATCTTCATCCTTAGAACCGGCATTCTGATCCTCCGATTCCTGGCTGTTATTCTCTTCTGCAGAATCGCTGTCTCCATCCTGCTGGCTGCCCTCTGTCTGGCTGTTTCCGCTAGATTCATTGTTGCCTTTGTCTGCAGAATCACCATTACTGTTCTGCTGAGAATCCTCCTCTGTTCCGTCATTTTCCTGTCCATCTGGATTGGACTCTCCAGCATCTTCGTCTGTGGATCCAGTGCTGTGATCTTCTGATTCCTGACTGTCATTCTCTCCCGTGCCGCTGTTTTCTTCTTCCCACTGGCTGTCATTCTGATCCTCGGAAGCTTCTCCATTATTCTCCTCAGACCATTCCTCTTCCTGGGATTCATTTTCTTCAATACCGCTCACTACTACTCTCACACTGCTGTAGATCACATCAGAGCTTCCGTCCCAGCCTGAGATTTTTGAAAGATCTGCTGCATTATAGGGACGAAAAACAACATCGTAAGACTGTACGCGTTCTGACGGCACACTTGACTCGTCTGCCCAGGATAAAGTACCATATTCACTGGATGGAAGAGAAATCTCAGAAAGGGGTACCGGCTGTTCCACAGTCACATTATCCGGAATCAGGCTGCTGACCTGAATGTTTTCACTTCCGTAAACTGCTGCCGGCTGAATCTGCCCTGCCATTAAAGCTGCTGTTAACGCCGCTGCTGCCAAAAACTGTACATTTCTCTTACCGTTATTTTTTTTCATTATTACACCTCATCTATTATCAACATCAATATATAATCATTAGTTTTATCTATATAATAATCAAAATCTGTTTGTAACAGATTTCCTGTTTTCATTCATTTTTAATATATCAGATTTTTATGTTTTTGTAAATATTTCGTAACAGAATATTTCACATTACGACATAGGTATTATATCATAGTTCTGTTTTTTTCGACACCCCTAAAATATAATTTTTTCAGTGTTATAAAATGCGTTATAAAATGAGGCAAACTATAAACTTAAATTCCACACTGTATCCGCGACAGAATTTAGTCTTGCACAAATAGAATTTTTCTCTTGCACATACCTGATTCTGCTATATAAAGTACTTGACATAAAATCAATTACTTTTTATTTGCAGGCTATAAACTATAAATGAGCAAATTAATAAAAAAAGAGCACAAACTCATTACAAATCTTTCTTTGTAAGATGCACATATAGAACTTAATATTTTTTATATCCGTATATTACTGATTTTATTGTGTAAAATTCGATATTTAGTCTTTATAAATTCTACATATAGTTTCCGACTGCTATGCAGAAAAAAACCTGATATAACTCAGTCCTTTTTCCCTACTCCATCATCAAAGAAAACTGGTTTATGATTCTTGTAGCCTCCCCTGTGACTGCCAGAATTCCTTCTTCTGTATTTTTCCAGTTTCTGCGATTGATTCCATCCACTTCAGAAGGACATACCAGAAATTCAGTTTCCGGGTATGCCTTCTGATAATACATCAGTGCCCTTCTGGCATGATAGGTTTTGCAGCATATAATAGCTTTTTTTACAGATATTTCGTTACTGTCTGTAACCATTCTGGAATATTTTGCATTTTCCCAGGTAAAAGTAGCACGATCTTCTTTTAAAATATCATTTTCCTTTACTCCGTTTTTTACAAGAACATCTTTCAGAAAGTCCCATTCTGTATGATAATCTTCATAGTATTTATCAGATTTTGCCTGAACCCCCACAAATTTTCCCAGTGTAACACTATATCTTCCACTTGGAAGAATGCAGGAAGCAATCCCTTCCTTATATAATATAGCTGCCTGCTCTGCCATCTGCGGATATCCATTTCCCGGAACAAAAATAATATCCACTTTCTCCGGTTTATTTTCCACAAAAATAAATGTTTCCAATTCCTGCAAAAATTTCTCATACTCTGTCATTTGTACTCTCCTCCCACTCCAAGGTTTTTATCTATCAATTTACTTTCCGGAAATTCTGCAAAAACTCTTCCGTTTATCTTTATATAGTTTATCTTTCCTCTTCCTCACGTACTCTTCTGTAAATGTACATTTTCTAAAATCAAATAAGGGTCCATCTGTTTATCTCTGTATAATTCCCATATAAACTCTGACACTTCCTTTATATCTGTACATTACAATTTTTTATGCAAAATTTCAGTGTTTACTCATTAAAAACTATATTGTACAAAATTTATCATTTGTTCGTTTGTAATATTTATTTTGTCATGTTTATACTTTACGAACACACCAGGTATCTGACCGTAATTTACAAAAAACTATGAATGAGCAAATTTGAAAAAGTACACAAAATCATCACGAATTTGTCTTTATAAGATGCACATATAAAGCTTAATATTCCCTTTATGTCTGTGTGTTACGGATTCTATTGTGCAAAATTCGATATTTGCTCATTTATAGCAAAAAACTGAAACTTCCTTGTCAAAGCTCATCTTATTCACAAGCATGCCGGAATAAATTACACCCCCTTGCTATAAACAAAATGAACCTTAACATTTATTTTGTTACAATTATAGTACTATATCCTGCATCGCGCAATCTCTGTTCCATATCCACTGCATTTCCTATCTGCTGAAAAGCACCCGTCTGCACTTTATAAAGACCGTTTTCCTCTAGGATAAAAGACGGATATCCCTGTTCCATCAGCTGATACAGCATTCTGTCTGCATTTTCCCGGTTTCTGAAAATCCCTGTCTGAACACGATAATAAAGAGGATCTTCTATCGTTTCTCCCGTCAGTGTACCAAGTATCGCTCCGGCTATGGCATCTGCCGTATCATCAAACTGCTGGTCAAAAAGCTCGTTATCTGAATCCGTATTCAAAAATCCTGCTTCGACCAGAAGTGCAGGCATTTTTGTCCTCCTTAATACTACCAGACCGGGACGTTCCTTCACACCAATCTCCCGAAATCCAATCTCTCCCAAAGCTCCAAGTATATTTTCAGCCATCTTATATTTTATTCCACTGCGGTCATATACCAGAACCTCCACGCCCTGATACTGGTTATCTCTGGGGCTGCTGTTCCTGTGAAAAGAAATAAAATAATCGGCCCCGGATTCATTTGCAAGTTTTGCTTTTTCAAACGGCGTCTGATATATATCCTCCGTTCTGGTATACACCACATCAATTCCGTTTCTTTCCAGAATTTCTCCTACAGCCATGGTGAGTCTGAGCGTGTCATCCTTCTCCTGTCTTCCCTGATAGACAGCTCCCGGATCACCTCCGCCGTGTCCTGCGTCAAGTACAATTTTATATGCCAAAGGTGTTTCCCCCTGATATTCCTTTTATAACAGTATATGCAGACTTTTCCTCTGCGTTATCTTTCTACCAGAACTATCGCATTTTCTCTGCCATTCTAAAGTATCAGCGTTCTTCTGCTTCCTGTGCCTGATAAAGGCTGAACAAACCGGTATCTCTGTCATAAAAATAAATATTCAGTGTCAGAAAGTCCTCTTCCGGCGTGGTATCTCTTACAGTATCCTCCAGAACCCTGCGAAGATCTTCCGGATCTGCAGTGGCTGCATTATGAATCATCACTTCATGTATACTTGTAAATACTACATAAAAATTCCCCTGAAAAAGATTTGCCAGTCGCTCCGCTACCCCCGGAAGAAAGACTGCAACTGCACCATTTGTCCTTTTTACTGTACTCAGGCAATTTCCTATGGCATCCTTTCTAATTGGATAATCTGCGAGTATATTCATAAAATTTTCCCCGTCATATCTTGGATCAAAAATCATTTTTTCCCAGCAGTAAATTCTTGGCGGAGAAATCAAATACGTATTCAAAAGAGCTTCTTCAAATATCTTATCCTCGTCCCTGTTCCAGTGTTTTATCATATGCCGCTTAATTTTCATACTGGTCATATAATGTTCCATTTCTCCCATTTTCACATAGAGAACCATTGCAATATCTCCCAGGACTCTGCACACAGCGTCTTCCAGATCACTTTTATTCCTCTGTACATTTACAAGCCTGATAAAAAGTTCTTTTTTTATCTTTTCATAATCATTCAGAAGTTTAACATTTTTAGCAATGTCTGTTCTCGAAAAACTTTCCAGCCGTTTCATAACATCACCGAGAAGCTCATCTATCTCTGCTCCCTGACAATATTCTTCATAAAGATCTGAAATATACAAAGCACAGATCTCCGCAATCTCTCCGGCTTCCCTCCGCTTTATAAACAATCGGTCCCCCGGTGTAACCGGATACTCTTCCTTTTTCTTATAATAAATTCTGTCTGCTCCAAATCCTGTTGCCTCCAGAAGCCTCTGGCGAAAGTCCTCTATGAAACATTCATAACCTTCCTGCATTTATACTCCTCATTCTTTCCTGTTAGCCCGGGCGAAACACCCATGAAATTGATTAGATACGGTAATAAGACCACTTAGGCCTGATTACGTTTTAAGAACTGTAAATAAGCACATTGGGAAAATTACATAAAATTTTTATTTCTAATCCCTGTTACAGCCTATCTATAGAAGCTGCTTGCTCTTATATGCACACTCTGCAGCCTCTATATATGTACTGTTTGATGTTACTCCTTTACAGCTAAGAAAATAGACTGGGATTTGATTCCCAAAAGAGCTGCTCTGCTATCAGTATATAAGCAATGCTGGCGGATGTAAAGAATTTTTCATCGACAAATTCTCCCTCCGGAAGTACCAAATAACTATTTTATTATATTCTCTGACAGACCTCAGCGGCCTGTACCATAATACAACAGTCCTCACTCTCCGCACATGATTGATTTCGCACTATTTCAATCAAAAAATACTGCCACTTTCCTCCAGATAATTAAAAAAAGCAGTACATCCTTCCACAACATCATCATATGTGATATCAAAATTTCCTGTATACCATGGATCCGCAATGGCTCTTGGTGAATCACTGTAATCAAGCAGCATATGAATCTTCCCCTCCGGATCGCCGCCTGCAATCCGCATCATATTTCGGATATTGGCCTCGTCCATGCCGATCAGATAATCATACTCCCGATAATCCTTTTTTGTCATCTGAACCGCCCTGTGTGGAAGAACCGGAATTCCAACCTGTTTCATCTTATTTACCGTCCCATAATGGGGACCATTTCCGATTTCCTCCCGGCTGGTAGCCGCTGAATTAATGTAAAACTGGTCGGTGAGACCTTTTTGGTTGATCATGTCCTGGAATACAAACTGGGACATGGTGCTGCGGCAGATATTGCCGTGGCAAATGAAAAGCACTCGTATCATATATTTTTAACTCCTATCTTATCTTGGATTTTCTCGGTTTTTCCTTATTTTATGGGGCTTTGCGCACATTTTCAGTCTATCGACCATTTTTCTGTTTCTCGGCTTATTTTGGCTTATCTCGGTATATTTATTCCACCAACTGGTCTAAATATTGGTCTAAAATGGACTATTTTTTCAAGTTTAGACCATTGGCTTTTTCTGGTCTATTTCCGGTCTTTTTAGAATCAAATTTTTTCAAAACCTGCAACCAGTGCCCATCCTATCTATATTTCGGCATTTTCGGCAAATGTTATGAAACATTTGCTGACCACCAATGGCTGATAATACTCATATTTTACTATTTTAGATCCAAATCTCTATGATTGCTCCAAAATGTATTTAGACCATTTTTAGACCACAGCTTAGCTCTGTATGCTACATTTCATCCTTTTACAACCTTGATTTTCCCTTTCAGAAATCGGCAATAAAATTCTGAAGTCTTCAGTCTTTATATGGTCTTAGCCAAGCTTTCTGCCACCATTCTTTGTTGGTATATCATCCTTCAACCCCATGTGTCTAAACTCTTCATTTGCCTCTGCCTGCATACGTGCAAGCTTCTCTACTTCTTCTATCGCATCATCCAATTTAAGATGTGTATAGGTGTTGAGAGTGACACTGATATCTGAATGTCCCATCAGATATTGGAGCACTTTAGGATTCATTCCGGACTTAGCCATATTAGAGCAATACGTATGTCTGCAAACATGTGGATGTGTCAAGTATAGGACAAAAAAAATTTTATTTTTTTCTGCCGAAGACTATCTGACGCTCCCATCAGGTAGTCCCAGCACCTCTATTATCTTTTGATAAGTCATTCTCGTCCTGCTCAAGTTATCTCTGTTCTGAAAAAATATCGTCAAAATTCCATTCGATTTCAATTTCATTCTGACTATGAACACGGATCACCTTGATAATCTCACGCAGCTTCTCTGTATCGAACTTCTGAATTCCCAAGAAATCTTTTAGTTTTATTTTATCAGAAAGTTCATTTTGTTCAAGAAGCTTTTTGCTATTCTCGGCATCTTCTATTTTTCGTTTGATTTCATCCAGCTGTCCACTTATCTTTTCAGCTCTCTGCTTATACAAATCACGATCCATACGACCATCTTTGTAATCATCATAGAGTTTCATCTTTTCTGAAGTCAATTGTCGGCTCTGTTTTTGCAATTCTGCAGTATTGATCTCTTTATATTCGCATTGACTTTTGGAAGATGCTTTCTTTTCTTTTTCCAACAATGACGCTGCATACTGATGGACAAGTCCTAGGATATTCTCCTCCATCGGTTCCCTACGGATCACCAAACTTCGGCACACAGGATTTCCATTGGTTCGGGCATCTGAACATTTCAGCAGATGCTCTGTTTCTTTTAACAGAGAATGCCCACAGTTAGCACATATCAGCAATGCCGGCTGTTTTTTACGTCTTTCCAGAGTAAAATTGGTGCGTGATTCTGCAACAATTCTCCGTTTTTTCGGATGCATTTCATTTGCTTTTTTAAACAATTCCCTGTTTATAATTGCCGTATGATGGTTTTCCAGACGAACCCATTCTGTTTCATCATTCAGAACTGCTTTATGGCCAGTATGCATACTGCAACGTGTTTTGCCCCAGATTCTTGTTCCAATATAAATCTCATCCCGGACAATTGCCGCTACTGTCGTAGCACTCCAGTGTTTCTTTTTGATCGTGTCAAACCTCTGGAACTGCACCTGATCCCCTCTTGATAATTTCTGCTCATCACAAGTGGCAATCGCCTGTCTGTTCAATTCCCTTGTAATATCTGCAAAACTTGTTCCCTCTGCTGCCATCTTAAAAATCATTTTCACGACTTTTGCAGCCTCCGAATCAACTTCCAGCCTTCCATCTTTTCCTTTTTTATAGCCATATCTGGCATTTACCAGAAGGCGTGTACCATTTCTCGTTCTTGTCTGCAATGCTGATGAAATTTTCTTGGACAAATCCAGACTATACATATTGTATACCAGATTCTGCAATGCTACATTCATTCCACCAGTCATTCCGCTGCTCGCCGCACTGTCATAGCTGTCATTAATCGAAATAAATCGAATCTGTAAAAGTGGAAAAATATATTCAATATAAAATCCAACTTCCAGATAGTCTCTTCCGAATCTGGAAAAGTCTTTTACAACTACACAGCCGATTTCTCCGCTTTTCATGTCATCCTGCAGCTGTTGAAATCCCTGCCTTTTAAAATGAGTACCGCTGACACCGTCATCCACATATTCCAGGATATCTGCCTCAGCAACACCCAACTGATCAATCACAAATGATTTTAACAGAATTCTCTGAGAAGTTACACTGTCGCTCTCTTTTTTGGCTCTGCCATCTACATTGTCATCTTCTGCGGATAAACGGATGTAAACAGCTGTTTTTCTATGATCTGTCATCTTGACTGCGCCTCCTTCTCTTTCTTTAATTTCTGTAAATCTGCAAACTGATCGTCATATACCAGCTTGATCTCATAATCATACTTACCATGGATAATAATTGAATCCACAAAGGCATCTGCCATTTCTTTTGTCAGCTTACGCTTTGACATATAAGTATGTATCACATTTCCCCAGCCTTCTTCGATGTGGTAATCCTGGGAATAACGAACCTGTGCCGCTAATACTGTGTCCAGACGGCTCTTGATATTCTCAATTTCATTGGAATAGATCCGAGAAAACTGTATGTACTCTTCTTCCGTAATCAAACGTTCCGAGTAATCTTCATATAAATCCGATTTACGCTTACTGATTCGGCTTAGTTCCCGTCGAAGTTTCCCCACTTCTTTATCCAAAAGCAGGTACTGTGTCTGGTTTTTGGAAGCTGCATTCATTTCCTGAATCATTTTTTCTGTATCCAATACGGTTTTCATATGCGTTTGGATTAGGCGAAGAACATCGTCATCCAAATATTCTTTTCTGACTCTGTGCCCTTTGCATTGCTTTCCTCCGGATTTATGGTTAGTATTGGCTCCGCAGATATAAAAGAATGTGCCATTTCTTTCTCTGGACAACGTCATGCGGTTGCCACAACCTCCGCACCATATTTTCCCTATATAAAAATTATGATTTCGAATAGCCCCATTGTTCTGCTGATGTTTCTTCTTATAAGCTTCCGTATATTCCTGGATTTTAGATTGTACCTGTTGAAACAACTCTCTATCTATAATCCCTTCATGCGTGTTCTCCACATGCACCCATTCACTCTCTGGTCGATTTCTCTGTTTATTTCCCTGGAAAACACTTTGCTGATATTTTCCAAATACAGAATCACCTGTGCAATGAACATCCTGAAGAACTCGTTTCACTTCATAATTGTTCCAGGGTTTTGACTCCGGAAGCGGCTTTTCACCGGTTTTATAGAATTTTCTCTGTAAAGTCGGCGATAAAACTCCATCTTTATTGAGCTGTCTTGCAATATCACTATAGTTCCTGCCATCCATATACATAGAAAATATACTTTTCAAATGTTCTGCAGCTTCTTCAAATTGATCTCCTGAAATGGCACAGTACCAACAAATTCCAGGACTCTTTTCATGTGCAGGATATTCTGGATATGCTGTTTCAGCATCACCAGTACGGCATCTTCCAGATCCTTTTCCGGTATTCTATGACTGTAACAGCGTTTTGTTTCTTTATTTGTGGAACATAAATAATAAGCATATTTTTTTCCTGCCACAGTAGAAACTTTTCTTGTCATAGGTGCTCCACAATCCGCACATACAGCAATTCCGGATAACAGATATACCTGCTTTTGGTCGGGTGAAGTACGTGTATCCATGCCCAGAAGCCTCTGAACGATTTCAAAATCACGGTCACTCACCAGTGGTTCATGATTTTTCTCAATCCGGATCCAGTCATCTTCCGGCTTTACATAAGTCTGCTTCACTTTATGGTTTGGTGTTGTCCTTTTTCCCTGTACAAGGTTCCCGATATAAACCTCGTTTTCCAGTATCCTGCGGACCGTAACGGAACTCCAAAGTGCCTGTTCTTTCTGCCGGAAACCTGTTTCATAACGACTGCCGCTGCTTATTTTATACTCAAATGGGGAAAGAATACCCAGTTCATTTAAACGATTAGCGATCGAATCCTGACTCATTCCCTGCAGCTTCATCTTAAAAATATCCTGTACTACACTGCCTGCAGATGGGTCAATCTCTAATTTATGCTTGGAATACAATTAAATTATAGCAAGGGCAGTATTCAATTACACTTACAGTTTTGAAAGTAAACAGAGAGTAAAAGAGTCGTGATAATGCAGATCACAATTCTGTGAAGCATTTTCACGACCCTTTTATTATAATTTTACCGTTGTCTTTTTCGTAATGGTATAAATGTATTTCTCTGGCGTAGGGCGTTTTTTTCCAAAATACTTTTTGAAATTTGCCTGCACCTCTGGGGCAGTGCTATTCATAGCTTCATCAATCGTTGTTTTAATATCAACCCGAACATCAGCTAAAGACACTCCGCCAGCCTTTCTACCTGCTTTCAAGGCTTTTTTACAAACAAACTGAATTTCATCCCAATATGCAAACCTTTGATTATACACGCTTATAAATTATTGGAAAACTTTTCCCAAAGTTTGAATGTCATTACCGGAGAGAACTGGCTTGTGCTGCCTCCTTCCCAGATTCCGTCCTTTCCATGATAAAGTGCCGGAGTAAATTTTTCAGATTTTTCTAGTTTAGAGTAATCAACATTCTTCATAGAATCCTATGAAAATGTATTTTTATCTTCTCCTTTTGGAATTTCATAAGAAGAAAGCAAAATTCCCTGTTCTATTTCCGTGATAAGGAAAAGATGTGGAGATGCATGACGTTTCCCATTAATTTCATAATAGCTCTCTTCAACAACAAATTTTCCTTTGAAATCTTCAGGAAGGTTATTTATTTTGTCATTACAGATTGTATTTACATGTTCCGCATATAGTTATATTTTCCCTTCTGCCTGCAGCTTATTAAATTGATCCTTATTATCAAAATGTCCTGTCATCATTCCTACAAAATTTTCAAGTTATCGAACACTATTCCTCTTTTGTTTTTGCCATACTGGCGATATCTCCCACTCCATTCAATACCATTGTCGGAAGATAAGCATAAGTTTTGAGTGTATCCTTCGTTGAACATCCAGAGAGAACCAATACAGTAGACATACCACTTTCCATTCCTGAAATCACATCTGTATCCATACGATCCCCAACCATTACAGCTTCTGCTGAATGACATCCAAGCATATTCAATCCTGTTCTCATCATCAGTGGATTCGGTTTCCCACAGAAATATGCCTGTGTACCTGTTGCCATTTCTATAGGTGCAATCAATGCACGACAAGCAGGAGCAATGCCGTTCTCAATCGGTCCGGAGACATCTGAGTTTGCTCCGATCAGCTTTGCACCTTTCAGAACTAAATTCGTTGCTTTTGTTAATGTATCCAATGAATAGGAGCGTCCCTCTCCCACAACAACATAATCCGGATTTACATCATTCATTGTAATGCCAACATCATAAAGTGCATTTAACAGGCCGGCTTCTCCTATCACAAATGCTGAACAGCCTGCCGCCTGTTCCTTTAAAAAAGCGGCTGTTGCCAATGCGCTGGTGTAAAAATGTTCTTCTGGCACATCAAGTCCCATCCTTGCCAGTTTCTGATTTAATTCCCGTGGTGTATATCCACTATTATTTGTCAAAAATAAATATTCTTTCTTTTCATCATGCAACCACTGAATGAATTCTGGAACACCTGGCAATATCTGATTGCCATGATAGATCACACCATCCATATCACAGATGAATCCTTTTTTTTCATTAAAATCGATTATGGATTTTCTCATGTTCATATGCGCCCTGCCTTTCTTGTTTCTTTAGAATACACCTTGCTCTTTTCATAATAAAATAAAGCGCTATTTTCTACAAATATTTTTATATTATATCATCCACACATAAAATCAAATACATAGTACCGTGAAATCAAAGTAAATATTTCTATCAACGGAACCTTTTATGACAACATCTCTTTCACACAAATACTCCGATAATCACTCGGTGATATTTTATATCTTTCTTTAAATACTCGGTTAAATGTTCTCTGACTTTCAAATCCACTATCCAGACAAATGTTTGTAATAGAATCACTCGTATTTTCCAAACGATGGCATGCATAGTTCAGCCTTGCATCGTTAAGATATTGATTAAAGTTTCTATGGAATGTTTCGGAAAAGAGTCTGGATAAAACATATTTGCTCACCCCCAGATCTTTTGCCATCTCTTCCAGCGAAAACTTCTTCTTGAAATTTGCTGATATATAGGAAACTGTCTGGTAAATAAGATCGTTGCTCCCCACACTGCTCTTTTCTACCAAATTTAATTTTCCTATGCAGCGTGCCAACACAATTTGAAGATATGCCTGTGCAACAGTAATATCCGACTGTTCTGTCTCTAAAATTGCATTTATAACCCTATATACCTCCGGTTCAACCTTTTCCGCTTTGATGATTGGGTATTCAGGAGCCATGGATTGCATGATATCTGCAAATTTGGCTATCGTAAATGGCGATGCAATCAGATAAGTCGCTTTATTTACACCGGGTGTCAGTACCTGATAGTGATGAATAACATCCGGAAATACAAAGCCTATATCTCCTTTTTCCATATGGTATAGTTCCTGTCCAACACCAAGTTCTAATGCTCCACTTGTTACACAAACGATCTCCAGTGCATTATGAAGATGTGGTTCAATATGTTTTGACTTCCTATTTATTGCTATAATCTCCTCTTTTGTGTCAACATATTTTAACTGCATGAAATACTCCCCTTTGCAACATTTGTCTATATCTTCTTTCGATTTGGCAAGCAATCCTTTTACACCTATCTTATAATCAACTTGTAAATAAGGAAAGGAGGAATTGCAAATGAGCAACCTAAAAAAATATCTGAATGACCTTTTAGTATTCTACGCTGAATATTTTGAGCATCCTTACCATGTATAAATACTAAAAGGACTATTTTGTGAAAACTGAATATTTTCTTAAGGCCATTTCACAAAAATGAAGTGGTCCTTTTTTATTTTCAAAATACAGTTCAATCACTTTATATATAGAAAAAAGCACTGTCTCATCGAGCAATGACCAGACAACGCTTTCTCCTGTCAATTCTAATTTATGTCTGATGCATCTGTTACTTCATCTGCAGCAATTCCTTTTTCTGCTTTCAGTTTTTTATTTGCATCTTCTACATTCATTCTTGAAAGTACAAACATAATCAATACATCAAAGATTAACGGAAGCCAAAGATACATAAACTGCATCATATCAAGTGCAGACTGTGGCTGAGTTGCATTTGTTCCGACATATCCACTGAACTCAAGCATCCATCCAACAACAGCGGTTCCAATACCTCCACCGATTTTTACACCAAGAGAAGTACAAGAGTACATCGTTCCGTCAATTCTCTTTCCCTGCGTAAGATAAGTGTACTCAGAGCAAGATGCGATAACTGCATTCATATCTCCCTGCCATGGTCCCTGACCTAAGGCTGCAAGAGCTGTAAATGCCATCATCAGCGGAACACTGCCCATATATCCGGCAACAACAACAAGTGCTCTACCGATGACTGCTAAGACGTAACCTCTTAAGTTCAGTTTATACGTACCTTTCCACTTACCAACTAATGTCGGTGTGAAAATCAGGGCAATGATCAGTGGAATATTTACTGCCCATGCAAATTGTCCAAACAAATTCTTATTTTTCAGTACCCATGTCATGTAATAAATGCCAGCTCCAATCATGGCACCATATAACTGCTGTAAAATATATGTTCCACAAATCATCATGTAATATTTGTTTTTGACAAGAAGCTTGAATGCATGTACCATTCCGTACTTTTCATTATCATCCTTTACTTCTCCTTCGTTAAGTTCTTCCTCAGGAAGTTCCTTAACAGAAAGTGCTGAAATCGTATTTACGACAAGACCAATGATTGCATAGATAATAGCAACCGTTCTCCATGCTGCAGCATCTCCACCACATTTATCTACAAATCCAACTGTAATCGCCTGAATCAGAAGACTTGTTGAAAATGCAAAAATAAAACGGTAAGATCCCATCTGTACACGCTCTTTGCTGTTCTTTGTAATCAGTGACGTAAGTGCTGAATAAGCAATATTGTTTGCTGTATAAAACACACCATTTAACAGTGTATAAGAAATAAAGAACCATGCATATTTAGCCGTTGTTCCCAAACTCACCGGTACTGCAAAGCAGCCGACCAGCGTAATGGCACAACCAATATATCCGTATAGCATCCAGGGTTTCGCTTTTCCCATTTTACTGTGTGTTTTGTCAATCATTGATCCAAAAAATATATCTGTAAAACCATCAAATAGTTTTGATACGGCAATCAGGGTACCCACGACACCTGCAGCAAGTCCTACCGAGTCCGTCAGATAGACCATCATAAAAGATGTCAGGAACGCATAGACTACATTACCTGCAATATCACCTGATCCGTATCCAATTTTGTTATACCATTTCAAATACTTTTTTTCTTCCATCGAATTTCTTTGCTCCTCATCTTCATCGCACTTAGAATCTCAATATGGCTAACCGTATGATATCTAATTCTGTTTTTTTGTCTGATTGCTCTGTATATCCGGACTTTACATTACAATCAGACTCTCTTTCCTTGTTTACGGGTTACATGAAACTTTATTATCCCTTTACATACGGTATCAGTGTAAACTGAAACCGGAATAATACATCATCAAATCGGTACTGCTCCAATACAACTGGACCACAACTATTAGAACCAATGCCATTTAATGCGTAGTCAACACAGAATACTACACTATCTGATTCTATTAATTCATAATTATGCGTTTTCTTCTCAAGTTCTTCCTGTGTATAATAAGAAGCATTGAATGAAAATGCCTTTTCTGCGAATGCCACAATTCCATATCGACTGTTGTTAAGCTCTACATATTCACAATCATAATGGCTTCCATTTTCCTGTGGACGGATATAGTCCTCATGTAAATCCCCTACATCTGCCCGGTACAAACCGTGGCTCGCAGCCTGATGTTTATCACAATAACTTTCCTGTGGTCCCATTCCAAAGTATCTTACAACTGAAAGTTTTTTATCCAGGAACATCCTCACACCAAATCTCGGAAGATCCGGGAATTCATCGTCTTTTGTTACTGCAATATCTGCATCAATCTTTCCAGCAGCTTCTATTTTCCATGTAATCGTCACATCAAGAATCTTCTGTACTGTCTCTGCCACAACGGAAGCATGGCTTGTAATCTTCACACCATGTTTTCCCTGCACAACCTCTGTCGTATAGGCTCTTGTGTAAGCCTTATCATAGTGGGCTTTCTTCCATTCAGACTTGATGTACATATCGTTATCTGTTGGAGCTCTCCAAATATTTAATTCCATCGGATGGTTCAAGTATTCCCGCCCTGCGAATTTCATCTCTGTAAAGAGTGCAGTACGTTTGTCTATGGTATAAGCAAATTCACGCCCCTTGATATGAATCTGTGTATCATTTTCATTTACCTGTAATTCAGAGTCCACTACCGTTTTTGGTATCCATTTCTCTGCAAGTTTACATTTTGTATCCTCTTTACTTACCTCAATTTCATCAAATCCAAGAATATGGTCTTCATCCAACAGTGGCAATTCTTTTTTCAGATGGTAAATAAGTTTTAAATAACATTTCCCATTCTCTGGAACATTGATCTTCAGGTTTGTTTTTCCTTCCCCGTGTGGTGCCACAGAAAACTCCGGAAGTATGCCTTTGCTGATCACAAGACCATCCTGTGTCAGCTCATAACTAATCTTCACATAATCTTTCAAGTCATCAAAATCCATGTAGTTATGAAGCACCAGTTCTCCGCTTTCTTTGTTATAGGAAATAACTCTTGCTGGGCGATAAACATTCTTGTATTCCAAAAGTCCTGTATGTACCGTTCTGTCCGGATATACTAATCCATCCATACAGAAGTTGCCATCATGAATTTCTTCGCCATGGTCGCCCCCATAAGCATATATAGTCTTTCCATTCTCAGCAGTTCCATGAGAAATCGCATGGTCACACCATTCCCAGACAAAGCCGCCGCACATTTTATCATTATCCTGAATCATCTGGAAGTAATCTTCAAAATCTCCAGGTCCGTTTCCCATGCTGTGACAGTACTCTACCAAAAGGAAGGGTTTGCTTCCATCTTTATCCAGATATTCCTGAATTTCGGAAAGCGCTGGGTACATCCGGCTGTACACATCCAGATTGCTGTAATCATATGTTTCATCATAATTACGGTATCTTGCACTCTCATATTGTGTGATACGGTCTGGATCAAAATTCTTTGTCCATTCCAGTGCTTTTTCAAAGTTGCAGCCATAAGCACTCTCATTTCCCATTGACCACATAACAATACAGAAACGGTTTTTGTCACGTTCCACCATGAGTTTTACGCGATCAACGATTGCCTCTTCCCATACCGGATCATCTGCAATCTTCTCATTCCATCGTTTGAACCGATTGTAATCAGTGTCTTCTTTTCTGTAGATCATAAATGGACCATGAGCTTCAATATCTGCTTCATCTATTACCATGAATCCATACTTGTCACACATTTCATAGAAAAATGGTGCGTTCGGATAGTGGCTGGAACGGATCGCATTAAAATTATGCTGCTTCATTAACGTAAGATCGGTTGTAATCTGTTCCGGATTGATTGTAAATCCAGTAACCGGATCAGAATCATGTCGATTGACACCACGGAATTTAATCTTCTGTCCATTTAAATAAATAACCTGGTCTTTAATCTCTATCTTTCTTAATGCAATGTGATCTACAATTACTTCATTCTCTGTTTCAAGAATCAGTTTATATAGATATGGATTTTCTGTATTCCAAAGTTCCGGACTTGCGATTTCTAATACAGCTGTTCCTTCTTCAGCAATACTTCCTAGTGCTACAACTGCTCCGTTTCTATCTTCAATCGAAATTTTTACATTTAACGGAGAGTAGAATTTCATTTCAATTTCTACTTTCGCAAGCATATCTTCAATTCTTGTTTTAATATGATAATCACTGATTGCCTGTTTTGGGCGTTTCAAAATGTACACATCCCGGAAAATACCACTCATACGGAATTTGTCCTGATCTTCCAAATAGGAACCATCACACCACTTCATGACCAGAACCGCTATGCTGTTCTCTCCGTCCCGAAGGAGGTCGGTGATATCAAACTCACTGGTTATATGAGAAACTTGGCTATACCCTACATAAGAGCCATTGATCCATACATAAAAGCAACTGTCTACTCCTTCAAAATTCAAGAAAGCTTTTGGTGCATTTTCATCTTTGTGATAAACAAAGGTATGTGCATATGTTCCACATGGAATATCCTGTGGTACATACGGTGGATCAAATGGGAACGGATACCTGATGTTTGTATACTGATGTGTGTCATATCCTGCCATCTGCCATACACTCGGAACCTGAATCTCATCAAAATTTTCTGTATCATAATCTTTCTCAAAGAAGGGTTCCTGAACATCATAGATACTGTTAAAATACTGGAACTTCCAAGTTCCGTTCAATAACTGCATTCGGTCTGACTCTTCCCTGTGCTCCACCAGGTTATCCATTCTTTTGGATGCCGGAATAAAATAGGCTCTGGCTGGCATTGTATTTTCATGCAGTACGCTTAAATCCTCATAATAACGTGGTACAATCATAAATAACTCTCCTTTAATACATATACATTTTTTTGCACTTTGTTTTTCCACAGCAAACCTTGTCTTTTACTTTTATGTTTACGTTTCTCTGTTTTGCTATATATATCTTATCCTAATCTGCAAAACATGTCTATGAATTGGATTAGACAAAATATACACTAAATGATACAATAACAAAAAAGGGAAAGAGGTGCTACCATATGTATATGAATACCGGTTATTTAAACCACTCCCATATGGATTTCAAAGACAAAAGTCGCCCACTGGTTGTAGGAAGTTGCGGTACTTACCGCCTTTCCAGCCATCCAAAGTTACCAACCTACCGTCCAAGGGGACGCCTGGATTATCAGATTATCTATATCACTGCTGGTTGTGGGCATTTTCATTTTGACAATGTGGATAACGAGACGATTGTCCCCGCCGGTAATATTGTACTGTACAGACCGAAGGAACTTCAGAAATATGAATATTATGGAAAAGATAAGACAGAAGTATACTGGATTCATTTTACAGGCAACAATGTAAAAAATATCCTACGGCAATATGGATTCCCGGATAAAGAGCGTGTATTTCAGGTCGGAACCTCTATGGAATACGAACAGATTTTCAAGCGTATTATCATCGAGCTTCAGCGTTGCCAAGATAATTATGAGGAAATGCTTGTCCTTCTGCTCCGTCATCTTCTTATCATCTTTCATCGGGAACTGACCAGGGAACATATCTCGAAAAATGAATACCTGGATCACGAGATGGATAACGCAGTTACCTTTTTCAGTGAAAATTATAACCAGAATATTAGCATAGATGATTATGCTGCCTCACGTGGAATGAGTGTCAGCTGGTTTATCCGAAACTTCAAAAAATACACAGGTTCTACACCAATGCAGTTTATTGTGGGAATCCGAATTAACAATGCCCAGATGTTACTTGAAACAACAACCTATTCCATCAATGAAATTTCTAAAATCGTCGGGTATGATAATCAGCTTTATTTCAGCCGGCTTTTCCACAAGCTGAAAGGATATTCGCCGAGAGAATACCGAAAGATAAGAAACAAGTTCTAAAATCCACAATATCATAAATCCAGTTTCCTCTCCAAAAGAGGATGCCACGGAATCATCAAATCAACGAGTCCATGGCATCCTCTTCTCTCTTTTTGCTATTCTTATTTTACAAACTCAACCGAATAATAATACATATACTCATTATCTGTATCTATGTGTTCTCCTGTAATGTCCTATATCGGCAACGAACTCACTCTTTGTTCACCATAGATTAATGCTGGCAATCCTTGCTCTGTTTCATCAAACTCAATAACATAATGAAAGTTCATCATTTGAAGCATGGTGTAGGTTCTGTTAATGGCGTGTTCAACGGATCTATTCGGACGAAATCCATAACTATTATTGCTGAACTTTGCTTCGCAGATTGGTTTCATGATCTGCTTGATACATTGCTGTATCAACCTATCCCATATACATGGGATTCCCAGCAGACGTGTTTTTCCGTTTGGTTTCGGGATATCTTTCCGTCTTACAGGTGTACTGGTCAAGCTTTTTGGTAACACTTTGTTCGGAAATCATGCTCTATATCGAAACTCCATTGGTGTCATATAGTTATTCGTTGAATGAGGTCTCACATAGTTGTACCAGTTAATGTATTGCTTTGTCATTTCATCTAACTGCTCAACACTTTCAAAAGTATATCTATAGTAAAAACAATTTTTGAAAGTGGTGTTAGAATATAAATAGTACAAGTCAAAATGAGAATTCCTTATAAGAAAAATTATGGTACAATGTAGGTACCGCACTGAAGGAGGATCTCATTATGGCAAAGCACTATGATAAACAATTTAAGCTGGATGCAGTCCAGTACTATCATGATCACAAGAACTTAGGACTGCAAGGCTGTGCTACAAACTTAGGAATCAGTCAGCAGACATTATCACGCTGGCAGAAAGAACTGCGTGAAACAGGTGATATTGAAAGCCGTGGTTCCGGTAACTATGCTTCTGATGAAGCAAAAGAAATCGCACGATTAAAACGAGAATTACGAGATGCACAGGATGCCCTTGAAGTATTAAAAAAAGCAATCAACATTCTGGGAAAATGACGGAAGCCATTTATCTCGAAGTTACGGAGATGGCAGAAACTGCCCATAAGGCGAAGCGCCGAGTTTCTGTCTTCGGAATGTTGAAACATCTTGGCGTTTCTCGTTCTGGTTATCATGCGTGGCTAAAACGTGTTCCTTCTAATACGGAAAAAAGACGTAAAGCCGTAAAAGCTAAAATTCAGGATATTTACGATGAATCCAAACAGAATTATGGTGCCCCTAAAATCACCAAGGAATTGCGTAAATCAGGAGAAATCATCTCCGAACGTACTGTTGGTAAGTATATGAAGCAAATGGGCATCAAAGCCCAGTGGGTCAAGCCATGGACGATCACAACCAAAGATTCTGACTTCAGCAGCGAATTAAAAAATATCCTTGATGAACAGTTTAATCCAGAACGTCCAAATGCTGTTTGGTGCTCTGATATCACTTATATCTGGACGATAGACGGATTTGTTTATCTGACCAGTATCATGGACTTATATTCCAGAAAAATCATTGCCTGGACACTTTCCAAAACATTGGAAGTATCCTGCGTGATTGAAACAATAAAGAAAGCCAAAGCAAGACGCAATATCGATAAGCCTTTAATTCTGCATTCAGACCGGGGAAGCCAGTATGTATCAAAAGAATACAAACATGTAACCGCAACCATGCAGTGTAGTTATTCTAAAAAGGCATATCCATGGGATAACGTATGTATTGAGTCGTTCCATTCCCTGATTAAGAGAGAATGGCTGAATCGGTTTAAGATTCGAGATTATGACCATGCATATCGTTTGATTTTTGAATATTTGGAAGCATTCTACAATACGAAACGAATTCATAGTCACTGTGATTATATGTCACCAAACGATTATGAAGAGCTGTATCGTAGACTTCCGCAAGACGAATTGCAGCTGGCAGGTTAAGATGAGGAAAACCTCATTTTAACTTGTACTAAATCTTGGCATAGGACCATTCCAGATATTCAATCATTTCCTTTTGTTTTTGGATAAATTCCTCTTGTATCTCAATCTGTTTGAGGTAACCAGCGAGAAGTTCATCACGTTTTTTCAATTCTTCTTTTAAATCGATGTCCATAAGAAAACCTCTCTTTCTTATGAAAGAGTATAACAAAAACATAGAAAAAAAGCGAATTTCCCAAAATCGTTCTTTCGTCAATTTGACTGTGGATAAGTATTCGTTTTGCGATTGAAAAAGCATTGATATCAGCCATGAAACTTCGAAAACGGGCTCTGAAATCCAGAATCTGGTGTATAACTTTGTCCCAAAAGAACGGCAGGAAAAACTATAAACACAGTTTTTCCTGTCCAAAATGAATATCCACAAAATAAAAAAATAAATTTCGTTATTTTTTACAATGACTTATGCATACCTCTGAACAGTAACTGCAGTTTTTTATATCTATATTGAACACTCATATGAGTGAATCAAACTTAATTCAATTCTGATGAAAACTCATCCTGGTTTTCGGACAGTCTCCCCCGTTGCGATTGCAAAAGCAAGGTTCAGCATTTCCTGGGCCTGTCCTTCTTTGTCATTATATACTGTGCCAATCATCTCGCCTCTCTTTACAGCAGCCAGTCCAACGTCGGTACCATCAATACCTACTACTCCTGGCCAGTCTTCTTTTGGGATCTTCGAATCCCGAAAGGCATCAATTGCTCCAAGAGCCATATCGTCATTATTTGCAATAATCAGTTCAATCCTTCCAGCATACTGGGTCAGCAGAGCTGCTGTCTTGGTCTGAGCCTACGCTCTGTTCCAATTGGCAATCGCATATCCCAGTTTTTCTAATTCCACGCCATTTTCTATCAGAGTATTCACAGAATATTCTGTCCGTACGATAGAGTCCTGATGTCCGGCTTCTCCTTCAAGCACCATATATAAAGAAAGAGCACCAGTTTCCTAATGCTCTTTGTTCTTCATTATTCTTTTGAATAAAGTGCTGCAAAATCGCCATTATAAAGACGGCTGTTTTTATACTTATAAAATGGTGCATGGAAAAAATGAACTTTTTCAACTTTTGCCTGCAATTCACCAGATAAAATCATTTTCCCACACATCAGGGCTTCTTCCGCTTTTTCAATTGAAATCAGACAATGCCCGCCACCACAGACATCAAATGAATCTTTTCTTGCAAAAATTCTTTTTCCGGCCTCATACCATTCTTTCAATAAAGCCTCACGATCGCTGGCAGAAGCGCAGATCAATTCCAGATCATTTACATTGTCACCAGAAAACAGAACTCTGTCTTCTTCATCCAGAATACATACAGATCCAGCTGTATGTCCTGTCATCTCATATACAACCAGCTTTTTATCTCCAATGTCAAAAATGTCCCCATCTTTAAAAAAATGAAATACTGGCTTCTGATCATTTCTCAGTTTTTCAGAAATACTCAGGCTGCCAGGTGCAATAGCACCGGCACTTTCCATATTCTTTAAATATCTTTCCCTGTCTTCCACCTTTATATTCAGTGCAGCCTGATAATCGCCTTCATTAATATAAACTTCTTCAAACTGACCACATCCGCCGGCATGATCTACATGACCATGAGTGATCAATACAATATAGGGATTACCCACCAACGATTCTACCAACCCCTTAAAATTACCAATTCCAGTTCCCGTATCAATCACCGCAGACATTTTGCTGCCCTTTACCACATACATAGCGTCCAGTCCACTCTCATCAACATGCCAAACACCTTTTTTTATCTCATTTACAGTCCAACACATAGTTTCTATCTCCTTTACTATTAACCGTCACTATTCATCATAACCAGCTAAACTTAACCCTTCACTGCGCCCTCCGTTACACCTTTAATAATGTGTTTCTGACAAAGGACATAAAAAATAATTACCGGAATAATTGCCATAACGAGCGCTGCAGAACCCAGGTTCCACTTCTTCGTGTAAGCACCGAAGAATAAATATGTTCTAAGTGGAAGGGTTTGTGTTCCGCTCCGGTTGATGGTCAAAGACGGAAGCAGATAATCATTCCAAAGAGACATAACATTCAGGATGGCAACGGTTACTGCAATTCCTTTAATCAGAGGCAACACAATTGTGAAAAATATTCTTGGCTGACTGGCGCCATCAATTGCCGCAGCCTCTTCCAGTTCCACCGGAACGTTTTTCATAAATCCATGGAATAAAATAATCGACATAGAAGAACCAAATCCAAGATTTACAAGCATCAGTCCCGGCATATTGATCATATTTAATTTTCCCATTTCTGCCAGCAGTGGAAGCATGACACACTGAAATGGTACAAGCACTGCAACGGAAAAAATGGTAAATATCAGTCTGCTTGTTTTGGTTTTATATCGTACCAGCACCCACGCTGCCATAGAACAGCAGATCACATTTGCAGCCGTTACCGTACATGTTACAATCAGAGAATTCTTGATGGCATTCAAGTAATCCAGTTCTTTGAATGCAGAAACATAATTGTCCAAATTCATGGTCTCAGGAAGCTGGAGAACACTCATGTAGATTTCTTTTAAAGATTTAAATGAGTTAATAAACAATAATAAGATCGGGAAGATAAAAAACGCCGCCAGCATAATACAACACAGGATAATCACTGTTTTAGAGATTATTTTTTTTCTCTGCATTACATCTCCACCTCCTTAGATTTTGTAAACATCAACTGACTTACTGTAATAAATGCAACTACAATAAGGAAAATAATACCTTTTGCCTGTGCCATTCCATACATATTTCTTGAGAATGCCGTGTTACAGATATCCATAGTAAGCATTTCCGTGGCTTTCGCAGGACCGCCTCCAGTTAAGGTCAGGTTCTGGTCATACAGTTTAAAGCAATTTGTCAGAGTAAGGAAAAGTCCAATGGTAAAAGCAGGCATCATTAACGGAAGCTTAATTTTCCAGAAACACTGAAAAGCACTCGCACCATCAATTCTCGCAGATTCCAACAGATTTTCCGGAATATTCTGTATCTGTGCAATGTAAATCAGCATCATATATCCACTCATCTGCCATACAACAAGAATAACCAGTCCCCAGAAACCTGTAGACTTAGTAGAAAGCCAGTCACAGAGCCAGTTAATTCCAAGAATTTCTCCAATACTGTCAAATACATCACAAAAAATGAACTGCCATGCAAAACCTACCAGTACACCACCTACCAGATTAGGCATAAAGAATATACTTCTGAATAAATTTTTCCCTTTTATATTTTGAGTTACCAGCATAGCTGCTGCAAATGCAACCACATTTACCGCAATCACTGTTATAATTACAAATTTAAAAGTAAAAACGAAAGCATTTTGAAAATAAATATCACGAACTGCACTGATATAATTGTCTAAAAAAACAAAATCACAATTTGCATGGAGTCCGTCCCAGTCTGTAAAAGAATAATAAATGCCTGTTAATGTAGGAATTACAACAGCAATACAAAAAGTAATCAAACAAGGAGCAAGAAAAAGCCAGAATATTTTTTTTGATTTACGCATATCGTTTCCTCCATAAAAGGACAGCCAGAATATCGTCCGGCTGTCCTGAAACTCTTTCTTTATCTCATTTCTGCCCAGTTCGCTTTGGCTTCTTCGATGACAGCATCCCACTCTTTTTCACCGGCGATATAGCTCTGGATTCCAGCACCTAATAAATCAGACCAGCCATCCGGATAACCTCCAAATACTAATGAGAAGGTATTTCCTTCTTTTGCATATGGCTCGCATGCAAGACTGATAACATTTTCAGATGGAAAATCTTCAAAATTATCAAATGGAACACTGATATTAGAAGTAATCATTGCTTTTCCTTCGTCAGACATAAGCAGCCAGTTTACAAAATCTTTTGCAGCAGCTTTTTTTGCATCATCTGAATTCTTGTTGACAACAAAATAGGAAGCAATACCATAACAGATATTATCTTCATCCACACCCTTTAAAGGCATTGGAAGAACACCAATATTTTCACGAAGTTCTGGATCAATTTCGTCGATTACAGGAGCAACCCACTGTCCCATCTGAATAACAGCTGTTCTTCCGATACAGAAGGAACCACCCATTGCACTGTCATAATCAACTCCAACCAGCGCTTCTGGTTTGTCTGCGTCAGGAGAATATTTTACCATCAGATCAATGTAGTCCTTTAATGCATCTGCATACGTAAAATCAAGAGACTCCGCTTCATAAGTATCAAATGCCGTTCCAAGCTCTGCCTGAATTGCCGGATTTGCACCATGATTTGCAAGTACCCAGGATTCTGCTGCCGGAAGTGAAACAACTGCTTCGAGATCCGGGAACTGATCTGCAAGTTCCCCTGCATCAATAGCATCCTGAACCTTACCAAAGGCCGCATCAATATCATCATAACTCTTTAATGTAGAACCATCGATACCGCAAGCTTCAAAAACAGCTTTGTTATACAGCATTCCATAGCACACTACGCCTGATGGTGCACCAACTATTGCATCCTCGACTTTGCAGTCATCGATATTGTTTTCATATATATGCTCCACCCACGGCTGATCACTGAGATCTTCAATCATGTCCCCAAATGTAGCAAAATCAGATGCGCCTTCCATAACCACAAGATCCGGTGCCTGACCACTTGAGATTTCAGCCTTTAATGTAGAACGCCAGTCTGTACCGCCTCCAACTAATTCAAGATTAATTTTCACGTTCGGATGAATTTCGTTATAAGCAGCAATTTCTTTCTCATACAGTTCTTTTCCTTCTACGGAATAATTAAAGTATGTAATTTCCGCATCCTCCAGCTCCTGATATTCATAATCTCCGGATGACTGCTCTTCTGCATACACTGCAGACACATTTCCAGAAAATAAACCTGCTGTTGTTGCCATTACCAACAAGGTACTGATTACTCTCTTTCTCATAAGTTAAATCCTCCTGTTCTTTGATATCTTTATTATATTCTCATCCATAGTAATTTTCGATTCCAGAATAATGACATCCTATACCAAATTTTTTACCTTCTCTTTTTTTCCGAGTCTCATATGTTATAATACTATAAATGAGCAAATTTGAAAAATTGCACAAAACTACACTACAAATTTCATAAATGAATCAAAATCATTACTTTCTTTTGCGCATTGAAAAAGATAACGATACTTTTCCAGCTGAATGGTATCACAGATTTCGTGATATCCAGTTTCAAACGAACAAAACCTACCAGTACCCACTGCACACATGAAATGTGCCAGTGACATAAGTAGCCAGTACCTTTTGATTCCCTGTGCAGAGCGTATCTGATAGCCGTCCAGTGCCAGTTTATCCTTACACTGGCGAAAAAATACTTCAATAGGCCATCGACACACATACCAGGAAAGAATCTCCTGTGTAGATAGGGCTGCGTTTGTACTGATGAAAGCACGCAATGCTTTGGGATCACCAAATGCCTTTTCCGGATAACTCAAAAGAACTACCGCATTTTCTATGCCGTTGAGGTTTCCCTCGTACCGGTACACATAATAGTTTCATTTTTGACTGTCACAAGGTCAAATTCACTATGTGTAACAGACAATTCGGCGGCCAGTTCACTAAGTTTCTTTTTCATTCCCGATGGATACAGCAAACGGTTTGTTTTCAAAGCACCGATGGTATGGAACCCCCTCTGTGCAAAGGTATTGATTATCTTTTCAGAAACATACCAGCAGTCACAAAGAAAATAGGACATTACCGGTGGAACAGGCAGCTCCTTTGCAATGTTTTGTACAATGTCAATCTTGGAAATTGACTTATTGTACATTACAAAAGCATAGTTCAGAACAATACCATTGCAGGAAAGCATAACAGCAACTGCCTGATGCCCGTAATCCTGTTTTCCCTTTAAATGGGATTGGTGAAAATACGCATCTTCAATGGGATGTAAAGCCTGTGACGAAGGCTTTGTCTTTGAAGCGATCGTATCGTCCACAATACAGAAAACAGGCTTTCCGGTGCGTGCTGCTTCTGAATAAATAATCTCAATGACAGAGCATTTTAACGTATCTGAAAGTAATGAATCATCCCATTTTCCGGAATTGAGGAAATGGGCAATCGTAGTTCTGTGACAGGAACTGTTTTTAGCAAAGTCCGTGGTTTTTCCATGGTATCCTGAAATGAAAATACTGATTAGGATACTCATAAGATGGTTTATTACTCGGTACGAATAAAATTTGCATAAGTTTAATTTTTTAAACTGGTTGTATATGAATGAGGAATGATGTATAGTATTTGCGAGAGACACCTTCTTTCGTAAATGTTGCAAATGTTTGTTTAGGCACTTTCATTATACAACACACGGAATCGAGGTGTCTTTCTTTTATGCAAAATCACGAACTTGCTCATTTATAGTTATAATAAAAAAACATAACTGTGAGGATACTGAACAGTTACAAAAAGACAAAATATCTAATACATTTATCGGAAAGAGGTTTGTATGAAGCAAAAAACAACTCACCCTGTCAGCATTCGAATTAAATACACGCGTTATGTGATTCCTATCTTACTGATCACATTTCTTTCCATCGGAGCAATCGATACCATATTTTATTTTCACTCAGTAAAAGAATCCTCTGAGAATGAAAAAACAGCCTACGCTAGTACGGCTCTCACATCCCTGGAATCCTATTTTACTCAGTTTACCTCAGATTCCAGTATCTTTTGCTATAAAAATACAACACAAAACAATCTTATAAACATAACACAGGATGATGGACAGGAATTCCAAAAGCTTTTATTAAATGACGCCCCCTATTATCCTTCTTTAAGTGTTAACTATTCAGATAATGTATTTTTTATCACTGACAGCGGAAAACTGATTTCAACAGCCAGCAACTCATCACAGCCAGTATCTGGTTTTTCCCCGTCTTGCATTTCAGAAATTCTGAAAAAAGGTGATGATTACCACGGATTACCTTATATCTTTGAGATCAGTGATGCTTCAGACAAATTATACATGTGTCGAACTATTTATCAATGGACTGGAAAAACTGAGACTACAGGAAAAAAACGTCTTGGCACACTGGTTGTGGAGTCCAAGGCTGCTGTTTTTGATAAAATCTTTTCCCTGAACAGTAACGTGTACCAATTTGTTTTAATTGACAATAATCATCATATTTTCAGGAATACTACTGAACTTTCAGAACAGAATATTATTGAGCTCATAAAAACTGAACGTTTAAATACACAGATATATAAATATACAGCAGATTCCTTTTCCACCAGCATAAGTAATCTGCAATTATTGCTGATAACCAATCAGTCTCTGGTTTATAAAGGAACCCGCACGTTCGTGATCCTGCTGCTTTTTCCATCTATTCTTGCTCTAATCGCAATTATCGGAGCAACACGTTTTATCTCCCGAAGTATAGCGGATGAATTTGACTATTTCATGGAAAAACTAAATAAAACAAAAGCAATTGATAATGATGCATTTATCCATATGAATAGTTCCATTGAATTTTCCCAGTTATCCAATGTTTACAATCAGACTCTTTCGCGTATCCGTGCATTATCTGAAAAGATCCATGACCAGGAAATTCTTACAAAGAATATTGAAATTGAAAGTCTCCAGGCACAGATCAATCCACACTTTCTTTACAATACTTTGAATTGTATTTCCGGCCTGATAGATATGGACAGAAAAGAAGAATGTCACCATGCACTGAATTCACTTGCTGATATTGAGCGCATGTCCCTGAAAGGCAAACCATTCAACACACTGGAAGAGACCTTGTATTATGTAAAAGAATATACCTATATACAAAAACTTCGTTTTGGAAATAATCTGACTATTTTAATTGATATTCCCAAAGCTTTATACCATTGCTATATTCCCAAGCTGATTCTCCAGCCTCTGATTGAAAACGCAGTGATCCACGGAACCTCCAAAATTTCTGGCAAAGGCATCATTGCAATCCTTGGAAGTACAGATGGTGCCGATCTGCAGATTTGTGTAAAGGACAACGGTCCAGGTTTTTCCCAGGAATTCATGGAAAATTTTTCCAAAAGTTCTCAGCAAAAGCCCTCCACCGCTTACGGAATTTACAATATCGACAAACGACTGAAGCTCTATTATGGCGAAAATCATGGACTGATCCTGCAAAATAACGAAAACAATGGAGCATGTATCACGGTTCGTCTTCCTTTGAAACTAGTAGAAAAACCAATTGAGAAAGCAGGACATCTGAAATGAAAATATTACTTGTTGACGACGAAGCAATTGCACTTCAGACAATGGAAAATATAATCCGGCAGTCTGACTTTAAATCTCACACCATCCTGACAGCCACTAATGCAGCTGATGCCTGGACCATCATTCAGACAAAGCATCCTGATATTCTGTTCTCGGACATTCAAATGCCCTGTGAAAATGGAATCCATCTTCTTCAGAAAATATCTGAATCACAATTAAACCTGCCGGTCATCTTTGTCTCCGGATACTCCGAGTTTTCTTATGCACAGGCGGCTTTGAGATATGATGCCTTTGATTACCTTCTTAAACCATTGAACAGTGACATATTCCTTGCCTGCTTAAAGAAAGCCATAAATGCAGTTCAGGAGCAGGGAAATATAGAGAAACAAAAAGAAATGCTTTCCAGATTTTTTAAAGAAAATCAGAGTCTTTTGAAAAAACAGTTTATGGAAACTTTGCTGATCAATCCTGTCACCAGTTTTTCTCCTGAACAGCTCCGGCAATGTCTTTCACTTGGTCTGAATCCAGATTTGTTCTATTTGATTGGTATTAAGTGTAATACCACGAACAGTATGAACATCCTGCAGAATCAGGAATACTATATTTCTTATTCTCTGTCGAAAAAGATTAATAAAGACTATGACGGTATTGCATCATGCTATATTGGAAACATTGTATATATTCTTATGCCTGTTACATCTGCTGACCCTGTTGCAGAAGTTAAAAGCCTGGCATATTCACTGATCTGTTATACCAGGGAAAAACTTTTTTCTTCTATCACAATTGGAATCAGTGAACTCGGAAACTCTATTCAACAGTTTCCTAAGCTCAATAAACAGATACAATATTGTTTTTCTTATAAAGCTTCCAACATCGTTTCACCGGAAGACAGTATCTTATTTTTTGCAGAAATAAATGATTACAATTCCAGTATTATTGAGATTAACGAAATCATTTCCAATCTGATCAATGCCATTCAGACACGTAATCTCAATGATGCACTGGAAATCGGAGATGCTTTTTTTTCACTGATACAGAATGAAAATCTGCTCACTCAACAGGATGCTATCAAGCTAGTCGAATTAAACCTTCATATTCAACTGAAAAATTTTCTGGATGATTCCAGGGACAGCAGCTATCTTACTGCTCCGATGACACGCTACTGCATGGAACAACCCTGCAGCGAACACAGCAGAACTATTTTTTCCAACTGCATCAAAAACATTATCCAGGAACTGTCCTGTGTCACTACACGAAACACAGGAATAATCGTTAATACCGTTATAGAATACATAAATAAAAACTATGAAAAACAAATAGGATTAAATGATGCCGCAGAATTTATAAATCGCAATAGCTCATATATTTCCCGGTTGCTAAAGAAAGAACTCTCTATGGGTTTTTCACAGCTTCTCACAGAACGTCGAATGGAAGCCGCTAAGGAGCTTCTTGCCCATACTACTATGAAAGTATCTGACATTTCAGAAAAAGTAGGCTATACTTCTACCAAGTATTTTAACCAGGTTTTTTATACTAATTTTCAAATGGCACCTACTGATTATCGTTTTATCATGAAACAGTTATAGAATGTTAAAACAAGGTCATCCGAAAAAATATCGGAAGACCTTGTACTGTCTCTGAGATTTCATACGTAAACGCTCCATAGTGGGTACCCCCACTTATGGAGCGTTTACTATTGTTTACTGTCATTCCTTACTATTTCTTCAGTGTATTTTACACTAATACTGGATTTGGAGCATAATTACCCAAGCCCTTTCGGAATCCAAAGAGCTTTCGGAAATTTAATGCAGCTATTTTGCTTCCAAAGAAAAATTTACCACGCTGTTTACCTCTTGGAAGTTTATCAAGATGATAATTCTTTCGGATGTTAGCAGGAATAGTTTCTACACCATTTCTCAACCTTGCTAAGTTACTGAATTCTTCACTCTGCATGTATCTTTGGCTTTTCGCTCTGTTAGATGCATTTTTTGAAGCAATAAAAGTGGCAACTTTTTTATATATCTTTGGACGGCGCTGATCTTGATATGGGCAACCAGCACAATGATTACGGTCAAATGATACTCTGCATTGTCTTGTTGATTTTGTAAAACTCTGGCTTATAGGCTCATGACCTGCGGCACATTTTAACAGACGGGTTCCATCCTCATTAAATTCAAAGTCAGCCAAAGCATCTGGAGCCTCTTTCCCTATCAGAGCTGTTGTTACCAGTTTGACATTTTTCTCCTTTGCAAGAGCAATGTTATCCTGTCCGTCATAACCACCATCTGTAATCAGAATGATTTCTTCTTCGGACTTTTCCATTGCTGAAAGCGTATCCTGAAGGAAATGACTATCGGTATGTGTATTTTTATCAAACTGATAATCTGTGATTACAGAGCCATTCTTACCAACTGTTTCTTCAAGATTAGCTGTATAACCTCGGTACAGTTTACCGGATTTTTTTCTATAAGTAGCTGTAGTGGTAAACTAAATTTGTAACACCTTGTTCGGATAGTATATAATATTTATTATCCAAAGGAGGGACCAATCATGGCCACACGTTACAATGAAAATTTTAAAATTGAAGTAGTCAAAGCCTATATGGCAGGTGATCGCTCAATAAGTGAGATAGCAGCTGACTACAATGTTGCAAAAAGCACCCTCACCGGGTGGGTAAAAAAACATGGTGAAGAATGCCAATATAAAACTACCACTAAAACATCACAGGAAGAATTCGAATCTGCAAAGGAAATCAGAAGACTGAACCAGCTTCTTCATGAGAAGGATAAAGAAATTGATTTTAAAAAAAAAGCAGCGGCATTCTTTGCAAAGGAAATCGATTAGTGGTATATCGATTCATTGACAAAAATAAGGAGCAATTTGGCTTAAGATGGTTGTGCAGACATTTTAAGATTAGTCTTAATTGTTACTACAATTATCTGAAAGATACGAAAAGAGATTATTACGAGCAAAGATTTATGGTTTATGAAAGGATAAAGTATATCTATTACAACAATAATAGAACTATTGGATATCGGCCTATGAAAATCTTTCTACAAAGATATGGTATACATCTGAGTACAACAACCATCCATAAATATATGAATAAGGATCTTAATCTGTCTGCTATAGTTATGAGAAAAAAGCCAGGTTACAAAAGCTGTAAAAAACATAAAATCTTTGATAATCTCTTAAAACAAAACTTCAACGTCGATGAAAAAAATAAGATTTGGTGCACTGATTTTACATATATGCGTCAGCCTAATGGTAAGTTTCGATATAACTGTACCATTATGGATTTATTTGACAGATCTGCTATAGCATCAGTCAATAGCGACTACATAAATACAGAACTTGCAATAGAAACACTTACGGAAGCCCTAAAAAAAGAAAAACCAAGCAATGGAATACTTCTGCACAGCGATCAGGGAGTACAATATACATCTTGGGAGTTTGTCAATTTTTGCAAGGATAACGGCGTAATTCAAAGTATGAGCAAGGCTGGCTGTCCTTATGATAATGCGCCAATGGAAAGATTTTATAATACTTTCAAAAATTATTTTTACTATAGATATACTTTTGAAAGTGTTGAGCAGTTAGATGAAATGACAAAGCAATACATTAACTGGTACAACTATGTGAGACCTCATTCAACGAATAACTATATGACACCAATGGAGTTTCGATATAGAGCATGATTTCCGAACAAAGTGTTACCAAAAAGCTTGACCAGTACAAACTATTATTGCTGAACTTTGCTTCGCAGATTGGTTTCATGATCTGCTTGATACATTGCTGTATCAACCTATCCCATATACATGGGATTCCCAGCGGACGTGTTTTTCCGTTTGGTTTCGGGATATCTTTCCGTCTTACAGGCTTTGGTCTGTAGCCGTGTTCGCTTCCCGTAACAATAAATCTCACTCTTTTTACCACATCATCAGGAGTTTGACTCCCAATATCTGTGATGTTCTTTTTGTCTGTTCTTGCCGTGTAGCTGCCTTTGTTCGCTTTGATGTTTCGGTACGCAAGTAAAATGTTATCCCTGCTCAGTATCAAATCCATAAGATTCTCAAATACTTCACCGTTCTGACTTTTTTGATATAGTTCATCAAAAGTACCTTGCATTCCGTAGTACTCCGCATGACGCAGGTCATCTACACATAATGTTTTACTTTTCTTTGGCATAAGGCATCACCTCCTCTCGAAAGTGACCCTTTTGGTCTTACTCGTAATCCTTATCATTAGACTGAATAATGCCTGTTTATTTCAACCGACTTGTGACCATTCCTCCGAGTTCCTCTTTTTCGCAGAACTCATCATAAGTTCGATCACGGCTTTTCAGCACCAGTTCACCTGCTTATTTTCTTCGTCAGGCTACCCTTTCCATCGATGATGCAGTCAAGATTGGCAAGTACCGTATCATTCATCAGCCTGCGAGGAATCTCCACTGTCAGCCATCCGGCTCTTCATTAGGCTGTTCCTGTGGCTGTTTTATAGCATCCGGCTGTGGCTGTGGTCTCATATCAAAGACCTTCTTGATGGTCCGCCTTTCTTCCTTTGCGTTGAGTCCCATCATCTGAAGTCCGGCTACCACCGTCTTCACCGTCTCCGCATCGGTGTCCTCAGTCCAGGAATCATAAGTGTTTCTCAACCAGGGGAATCAATCCCTGATCTGCCGGTAGCCAATCCACACTATATAATGTATCTTTCGTTAACCATGCTGAATCTTCATGTTCTTTCAATACCAAATCACCTGATTTAATCTTGCAGATAAAGCAATCCATGGATAAATGGAAGTTTGGATAATCATATTCAACTGTATCCAACAATTTCAGAACTTCAATTTCTGTATCAAGTTCTTCTTTGATTTCTCTAACTAGTATAGAATAAATTAAATTTCTGCTATATATTTTTGAGATGATGTATGGTAAAATAGTGTTATCAAAGAAAG
>NZ_JANJZT010000030.1 GCF_024622975.1 Blautia caecimuris
CGGAGACGGGTAACTGCATTGTAAAAACAGCTGGGAGATATCCCATGCTCATTACACCATGCAGCATCTGTCAGGCCACTTTGTCTGCATTCGGTTACCAGTTCCATCCATTCGTCCAGGGAACGCCCTGAAGCACGTTTCTTACTCATAATGAAACCTCCAAATGTGGTAAATTTCTATCTCCTATCAAGCGGAGTGTAGTAAAAATCTATTTACTATCATTATGAGTTCAAAAACGTAGACAGTAAAGCTACCCAAGATTTAAGCGCTTACATTCTATTACAGCTACGCTCCAATTCCTGCCGTTTGATTATACCATAATATTTTCTGCCTACCAAGAAAAATTTAATATAGCCTAAATCCCCGGAACTTTTAACAAAACAGAGTCACTGCAAGAACAATTTCCTGTCCATTAAGCAACAACCCTGTCTTTATTAGCCAATCCTATTTCTTATTTATCTGTTCTCTATCTCCATACATCTTTTCATAATACTTCTGATATTCCCCGCTGATAATGGTCTCCCACCACTGGCGGTTCTCCAAATACCATTTAATTGTTTTTTTGATTCCGTCCTCAAATCTGGTTTCCGGATACCATCCTAATTCACTGGAAATTTTCTCCGGATCAATTGCATAACGCATATCGTGCCCTTTACGATCCTCAACATGAGTGATCAAACTTTCCGGCTTACCAAGTTCCTTGCAGATAATTTTTACAATCTCAATATTCGTTTTTTCATTATGTCCGCCCACATTATAGACTTCTCCAACTCTGCCCTTATGGATAATAAGATCAATAGCCTTACAGTGATCCTCCACATAAAGCCAGTCGCGAACATTCAATCCTTCTCCGTATACCGGCAGAGGCTTGTCTGCCAGAGCATTTGCAATCATCAACGGAATCAGCTTTTCCGGAAAATGGTAGGGACCGTAGTTATTTGAGCAGCGGCTTATTGTTACAGGAAGCCCATAGGTTCTGTGATATGCAAGCACAAGAAGATCCGCAGCTGCTTTAGAAGAGGAATACGGAGAACTGGTATGAATCGGTGTCTCCTCTGTAAAAAACAGATCCGGTCTGTCCAGAGGAAGATCTCCATAAACCTCATCAGTACTTACCTGATGATATCTCTGGATTCCATACTTACGGCAGGCGTCCATCATTACTGCGGTTCCCTTAATATTTGTATCCAAAAATACTTCCGGGTTCTCTATACTCCTGTCCACATGACTTTCTGCTGCAAAATTTACAACAATATCCGGGTGCTCCTCCTCAAAAAGCTCATAGACTGCCTTTCTGTCGCAAATATCCACTTTACAGAAACGGAAATTCGGATTATCCATCACAGGCGCTAATGTAGACAAATTCCCCGCATATGTAAGCTTATCTATACATACAATTCGGTATTCCGGATGCTTGTCCAACATATAAAAAATAAAGTTGCTTCCAATAAATCCGGCTCCGCCGGTAACAAAAATATTCATCTTCTCTCTTCCTCCTATATCACTGCAGAATATCCATATATTTTCCGTCCAGCACGTCCTTCAGATACTGTCCGTACTGATTTTTCTTCAGCACTTCATATACCTTGAGCACGTCCTCCTTGCTGATCCATCCATTCAGATAAGCAATTTCCTCCAGACATGCAATCTTTCTGTGCTGATGAGTTTCCATTGTTTTTACAAAATTTGTAGCATCCACCAGACTCTCATGTGTTCCTGTATCAAGCCAGGTAAATCCTTGACCCAAAAGTTCTACATTCAGATTTCCGGCTTCCAGATAAATCCGGTTCAAATCTGTAATTTCCAGTTCTCCACGGGCAGATGGCTTCAGATTTCTGGCATACTCTACAACACGATTATCATAGAAATACAGACCTGTCACACAATAATTACTCTTTGGCTGCTCCGGCTTTTCTTCAATGCTTATAGCTTTGCCTTCATTATCGAACTCAACAATACCAAAGCGTTGAGGATCATCTACATAATAGCCAAATACAGTAGCACCCTTTCCATTTTCAGCATTTTCAGATGCTGCCTTAAGGCGTTTTTTCAGTCCATGGCCTGCAAAAATATTATCGCCAAGCACCATAGCAACTGTATCGTTCCCGATAAAATCAGCTCCAATAATAAAGGCCTGAGCAAGTCCGTCCGGCGACAGCTGAACGGCATAAGTCAGCTGCACACCAAACTGATGTCCATCGCCGAGAAGCTCCTGGAACCTTGGCGTGTCCGCAGGCGTAGAAATAATTAGAATTTCTCTGATTCCTGCATTCATAAGCACTGACAACGGATAATAAATCATAGGTTTGTCATAAATCGGCAACAGCTGTTTGGATGTTACCATAGTTAACGGGTAAAGCCTTGTGCCGGATCCCCCGGCTAAAATAATTCCTTTCATGAATCTCTCCTCCTTAATATCTTTCCACTTCTTGTGAAAATTAGAGTACTTTTTCTATGTTATTAATTATCTAGTATTTATGCTCATGCTTATATCACTTATCTATGTCATCAATTATTAAAGCACTTAAATCTATCCCTTGTAAATCCACAAATCTTCTCCGCCATACAAATAATAAAACAAATACTATTACTATAATCATCACTTCCAGCATGGTTACTGTTTTTATTCCGAATAACCCAAGAAAGAAATCTTCCGGATGAAAATAATACCCTATCTCTCCAGTAAGAGCAAATAACGCATTGTCCTTAATCTCCTTCCGTTTCAGAGCATATTCTGTTGCTCCAATAAATGCCATACAAAAAATCGGAACACTAGTTTCAAATCCAAAAACAAATAATTACCTCATTTCTTTTGCCCTCTCAATATATTTTTTCCATTCACTAGTCTCTTCCACCATAAACCCTTCACATCGCTCAACAAATTTCTCTATCCTATTAGTTTCGTCAGCATATATGCCAACCTTCATAGCAAAATATCTTTGTTCAATCCATAAAGCATTACATGTTTCTCTATACTTTGTCCATTTTTCATATGCTCTACTCACATTTACATAGCCTTCTGTTATTGTTATTACTCCAGCTAATACAGACACTACTACTGTACTCCAATTAATTTGTGAAGCTAAGGAAATTACAGGAATCAAAGCAGAAGCGAGCATTCTTATAAAACAGCAATAATAAAATTTCTTCTTGTATTTTTCACAACTTTCATAATAATACTCTGTAATATTATTAATCCGCTTTATATATTCCTCAACGTTCATATTTTCCTTATCCGTTCCAAAGAAGAATTTATCATCTTTTGTAGACATTATATCGCCTCCGTACAATATTTTTGCTCATTTCTTGCTTTTGTGGATATTCCATTTAAATAGGTTCTTCCGCACAAAAATATTAACTTCAGAATCTCTTTTACCGATAAACCACCTAAGTCAGTTTCATCAGCAGATACTCATAATCTTTTCAACCCTTTATTTCTTAGTTGCCTTCCAATATAATACAGAACTCCTCCCATCAATCCCCCAATAGCATTATAAAAGATATCTGCCAACTGAAACGTCCCCAACCAGAACAGACTCTGGCACAGCTCTATCCCCAAGGAAAAACCTGCAGAAACCATAGACGTGTACATCAATACTCGCCATAGTCGCAGTTTCTATTCCTGACGTACAAATTTGTCGACTTTCTTTATACCGCTGGCAAATAAGAAATCTCCAAAAGGAATAAATAGAAGAATATTATTACAAATATCCTCATCCAGCTTTCCATTAGGAGCTATCAGTGCAAAATTCCCAACCACATTACTCCATGGAGTATACCAAATTCTTCGAGTAAGGAGTGTGATTCCCAAAATGCCAAAGGCACTAACCGTCAGGAAAAAACGACAACGAAAAACACCGTTCTTTTGAAACTCTCTCAACCAATGTTTCACTATCTGCTTCCAGCTTGATTCCCCTTTTAATAATTCAACTGTCGTAAATAAAAATGAATATATCAAAGCCAGGGCTAAGACCTGATATATAATTATTGACAAATTTTTGACAAAAGTCATTTATCCTACTGTTCTCCTATAAACACAAATACCCGCTTCCAGTATTCACTCTCATCCATCCATAAAGCCTCACCATGTCCAGCGCCTTCTACAATATAAAGATCTTTTGGACATGCTGCTGCTTCATAAAGCCGATATACATCCTCAACCGGAACTGTAGTATCCTCTGTTCCATGGATGAACAATATAGGTGTATTGCTATTTTTTACGCCTTCAAGAGCCGATGCGTCTTCCATATAATAATCCGCAGCAGCTTTAAATGCTATGTTCGCAATTGGAATGACCGGAAAAGACGGCAATCCAAATCTCTGTTTCAGTTTCCATGTCAGATAGTCTTTTGCCGAAGTATACCCACAATCCTCAACAATCGCTTTAACATTTTCCGGAAGATTTTCCTGCCCGGACAGCATCATCAGCGCAGCACCTCCCATGGATACTCCATGAAGAACAATCTCCGCTTCCGGATCCTTTTCCAAAATATAATCAATCCATCGCAGAATATCATACTGATCCAAGTATCCCATACCAATATATTTTCCGCCACTCGCCCCATGGGCGCGGTTATCTGGTGAAAGAGTGTTATATCCTTTATCTTGATATTTCCTGGCATATGGTTTCATAAAGGAACGGGATGTACGATAAGAATGAACAAGAATAGCCCATTGATGAGTAGCTTCTGAAGCAATGCATTCAGAGGCTACTAGTTTTATTCCATCATCTGCAGTTATTGAAATATCATTTTCTGTGTTTTGTTCTACGCTTTTAGAAACAAGAACATATCTCACAGAAAATATTCCAATTCCAATAACCAGCAAAAAAACTAATATGATGACTCCCAATAGAATTAATATAACCCTATTTTGTGTTTTTCTCATCTGTGTCATAATTTTTTTCAGCTACCAGATAATATATTAATGTCTCTGCTGATTTCCTTTCTTCTGCTCTCTTAAAAATGCGGAAGCATCTTTTAAGAAACTAATTGTTATCAAAACAATAACCGTCCCTATAGGAAACGCTGCTATAATACTCACTGACTGTAGATTGTTCATAGAACTCTCAGAAAAAACAAGAGCAATCGGCAAAAAAATTAATAATATACACCACAGTAACTTTACAAATTTATGAGGCGTTTCATTCTCTCCTAATCTATGATAGCTATAACATGCTCCAATTAATGCAATGGAATCAAAAGATGTTGCATAAAAAGCAATCATTGTTATTAATAAGAGCAGTAAAACAAATGGTGCACATGGTAAGGTTTTGATAATAGAAATAATTACTTCATAAAGATCTCCTGTTTTTTCATATAAAGCAAGGAAATCTGCCTGTCCAGACATTTGTTTTCCCAATGAATAATTTCCAAGAATAATAAAGCTCACAAGTGTAGAACCAACTCCAAAAACATATCCACCTAAAATAGTCTGACGTATGGTTCTTCCCCTGGAAATACTTCCTATAAAGAATGGCGCTGCCACACACCAGACCATCCAATATGCCCAGTAAAAAATTGTCCAATTCTGTGGAAAAGAAGTTGTTCTCTGTGGATCTGTAAAAGTTGCCAGTTCAAAGAAATTTTGCAGCATTCTTCCTAACGCAGAAAAGCCTGTTTCGATAATATATCTGGCTTCTCCCCCAAACAACAATACAAATGCTAATAATCCAAAAAACAAATATATACACGCCTTTGCAAGAATGCTGATTCCTTTAAAACCATGAAGTAACGAATATGTATAAATAATACAAGTTATAATTAATATAACAATTACAACCAAGGTACGGTTAAGCTCAACATGAAACAGTTCATTAATTACACTGGCCATCAAAGGTGTTGCTAAACTGAAAGTGGTTGCTGTACCAGCAAGCAACGCAAAAACTGCCAGAAGATCAATGATTCTCCCCAAAAATCCATCTGTGTGTTTTCCTAAAATCGCTCTGCAGGATTCCGAATACCTCTGTCTCTCACGTTTACGCACATGAAGCATAAAGCCAAATGCCACAGCCAAAACCAAGTAAAATCCCCAGGGAATAAGGCTCCAATGAAATATAGGATATACACTGGCCCAATCCTGAATACTTCCCATTTCAGCAATATGAGGATCTGTTGCATATAATATCCATTCCGAAAAAGAATAAAACAAAATATCCGCTGCAAGGCCTGCTGTAAACATCATAGATCCCCATGCAAAAAAGGAATATTTGGGCTTCTCATTCTGATTTCCAAGTACAATATCACCATACCGTGATCCGGCAATAAAAACTGATACCAAGAACACTCCTAATCCTATCACCAGATAATATGTTCCAAAAGTATCCCCCAGAACAAATCTTATGCTACTTAACACTTCATTTGACTGTTCCGGTAAAAAAAAGAATACAATGCTTAATGCAGCGACAATTCCCAACGGAAGTAATGTAATTATCCAATCAATCTTCTTTTCCTTTGTCACACTCCTTACCTCCCCTTATTTTGATATTTTTGATATTCTTTATCTAAAGCTATCAGTTCATCAAGATTATCAATTTCTAAAATATCGCCCTTCTGCATTTCATATATGCCCAATCTATACTCTTGGGGATAGCAAAACATAGCTACATCATCCCAATAAATCTGGCGATTCTGTTTCTCCTCAAATTCTATTTCCAAATGTCGTTTCAGCTTTATCCCATCTTCATAACTCCATCTTGAAATACTATAGAGCTGCCAGCCCCGGCTCCCACCTGTTCGGCTGCAGCTTGTAACAACACCGTTTTCTTCTGACATCAGCCACTCATCTGTATGTGATTCCGTCCAAACTGCATTATATCCTGACAATTCGAAAGACGGATCCAAAATACTTTTATTATAAATAATTTGATCACCGTCAAGGATCACTGCGTTTTTTGCATAATCTCTTGCCACATATAAAGAACTGATATTATTACAAACATCATAATACGGATTCTCTATCAATTGCAAACCCGGATATTCTTCCGTCAGACATTGGAATTGCTCTTTTAAATATCCCACAACCACATAAATCTCGTTAATCCCATTAGCCTGAAGCCCCTGGATCACTGTGTCAATCATACGAACACCATTTACTTTAACCAATGGTTTTGGGGTTTCCAATGTAACTGGCTGCATCCTTTTTCCAATTCCTGCTGCCATAATGATTGCTCTCTCTACCTGTTTCATTTCTCTCTCCTACTCTTTAAAATCGCACACAAACATTGCTGACGGGATAAATTTATTCACCAAAAAATCACGCCCAAGCACAATAACTTTATCCTCATAAATTCTTACAAAATATCCCTGGCTTCCTTCCAGAAATTCACCTTCAGGAATATCATAGCTGCTCCACAAATATGCCACAGAAGCAGTATTTAAAACAAATGGCAATTCTTCAGTTTTATAATGTAATGTTTTCTCTGAATTCATATCCCAGTGTGTGTGACCATTAAACATTATAATCTGTGGATTGGACTTTAAAATACTTCTAAACTTCTCTGCACAGTCGTTCTCGTCTGAAACCCCATCCCAGCCCTGCCCGGGAAGGCTCCCTGCCACAGTATTACCGAGAGGTTGATGCACAAAAAGAAACACCGGTTTCTTAGAATTTTCTTCTCTACAAGAATTTAATGTATCTTCTAACCATTTTAACTGCTGTTCTGAAAAATATGCCTGATTTCCCGCCTTCTCACTTCCCATACACAAGAAATGATATCCTTGAATTATTTTTTCATAATAAATTGTTGAGACTCCAGCATTTTCCATAAAAACTGTTTTCCCTTTCATCTCATCCAACACGAGGTCATGATTTCCTACTGCCAGATAAATTGGAAGTCCCCCTCCATGCAATCTAGCAATGTCCCACATCTTATCATATTCATTGGCATTCCCTGTATCTGCAATATCTCCTACAACAAACAATCCCCAGGAATCTTTATTGAACATTTCAATATCTTTCAATGCTCCTTCAAAATGCTTTGCAGCCTCCTGACTACCGCCATTCTCATTAATATGTATATCACTTACTACGTTAAAACTTCCCCTCATAGATTTCTCATCTAAAGTATATCCGCTGTTATGGCGAAGACGGTATTCCGCAAATTCTTTTGAATCTCCATACTCATTGTTTCCGTATGCCAAAAGTCTTGTAGCTTCTGCCGGAATTATGGTATGTGGGTACATCTGATGCCAAGTCACAGTACCTTCCACTTTGAATTTGGCAAGAGAAGTATACTCTTCAAGTTTTCCTTTATCGTCAGCCCAATAAAGTACAATGTTTCTCGTAATATCAGACATCTGATCTGAAAATTCAACTCTTACCTTCCCATCTGCCATTCCAGATTGTACTTGCTCCTGGAAATATTCCAGGCTTACTGGTGCAGAAGGTAGCCCCTCTCCTTTTACTTCCATTTTAGCTTCATCAATAGCATAATATCCATTTTCGTATAACAAAAAAGCTTTATAAGTTCCTTCCGGTAAATAAAATGCTTCTTTCCTACTTTTGTTTGATTTCTGCTCTTTAATATCATAAGGTTCACCTGAATCATGTGTATCATCATCCACATAATACCAATATATCGGATTTACCTTTCTAGGATTATCACTTTCCTTATAAATACCAATCCAATCACTCCCGGTTCCAGTAGCCGTAATATACACCGGTTCCCCCACCGCGTATTCTGTTTTATTGAATGCAATACTCTTTTTATGACCCGAAACAAAATACACTTTATATGCCCAAAATGCAAAACTGATAACAGCAATTCCCAGCAAAACGCCTAACAGGTATTGTATTACTTTTTTATGATTTTTCTTCATTTATTCGTATTCCTATATACTTATACCGTCCTTACACAGTTCCTCCTGAACAATCCGATAATAATCCTTGGCATAGCGATACTGTCTAAGAGAATACTCCCCAAATTCAACTCCTAGGCTTCTTTTATACTCACACCAATTGCTCCACAAAAGTCCGCATACCGCAACATAGCAATAAATCTTTATTCGCATCTTTCTGTCGCATTTACCCTCAAAATAAATATCGATCAGATTATCAATCTGCTCTTTATTATACAAAGCATAAATACTGAACATTGCAATATCAATATGTGGGTCCTGCATTCCTGCATATTCCCAATCAATTAAACGTATTTCCTCTTTTCCATCTGTGTCTGTAAAAAACAAGAAATTGTCTGGCACAGCATCAATGTGACACAGCACCTTCTGCTTAGCATATGCATGAATATACTTCTTAAGTTCCAAGATATGTTTCTTTGTTTCTGTATAATCCCTATATACAGAAGCAGCTCCTTTCCAAAGCTGTTCATAAAACTCAAGCTGACCGAAAACATCAAACTCGTGATCTACTTTGATCTGCATTCTGTGAAAATCCCGAAGCTTATCCATACATTTTTTCACATCATCGGCATTCAATGGATCACAAACTCTGGCTCCTTCCAGATATTTTGTAATTTTGTATCCGTTTTGCGGATTAATATAAGCAACATCATCGCATATATTTCTGCCAGATATAACCGTATATACCTCTGCTTCCTGGACTCTATTAATTAAATTATCCGTCCCCTCTCCAGGAATACGCATAATATAACGTTGGTCTCCTATCGAAAATAAAAAGGAACGATTAGTCATGCCTTTTTTTAACACTGTTATATCAACAATATCTGCTTTATTTACTCGAAATACTTCCTCAATTGCTGTAATAGCATCAGAATTCAAATGATTGGATTGAGCATCTAATTCTCTAAGCTGTTCATAAGTATTTATCTCAAAAACATCTGTAAAATGCACTAATCTGGCCTTTACAATCAATTTATCCTCTAAATATAACGCCTCTTCCCAAAAAGCACTGTTATATCGCGGATTCTCGCACATTACATTTATTCTAGATTGCACTGTTAATGCGTCTTTTTTATCCAAATAACATATTCCTACCATAGCATTTCCTGCCCCATCGGCTATAGTAACCAATTCTTCCTTCCGGTTAATACGTACAGAACTTTCATCCTCAACTAAATCACTTACCATATACCAAGAGAAGAGCTCCTTACTGCTAAATGGATTAAACGCACACCAGATATCACATGGAAGAATGTATGTATTAGACAAATTTTCTTCTACAAGTTTTAATGAATAAAGATTGTTCTTTTCTGCATATTCAGAGTTTACAACTAACTCCACTCCATACTTATCCATAAGATATTCATATTGTTCTTTCATAAAACCAACTACAATATAGATTTTACGAACACCTACTTCATGAAGCTGCCGAATAAGCCTTTCTATCAATAATTCCCCATGAACCTCCAATAATCCTTTCGGCACTTCCATATTAATGGGAACCATTCGCATCCCAAATCCTGCAGCCAAAATAATTGCATTTTGTGGTTTATTATCTTCAGTAAAGTCATTACTATGCTTCGGCTTCATATATAATTCCTGTGTTGAATTCCCAAATACATCTTTCTCTATTTCCCTCATTCTTTTCTCATTCCCTTTATATATACTTCATTGCATTAAATAATCTATAACGGTATTTAAGACAAATCCAATTTCTCAATCTCTCTAAATATAACTGTATCTAATTAATCATTGTAAGGTCCAAAATCTAATTTAAAAATATCATGCATCGTTCGTTTATTTTCGGGAGGAAGTGCCATATAATTCCCATAATTTATCTTTAAAATTTCATCATACCTTTTAGGTATTGGGAAATAATCATCGCCAAACATCACCTCAATAATCTCGTCAAAACAATCATACGGGTAAGAATATGCGTATTCACAAGCTGTTCCCCCCAAAACTCCAAGATAACTACCTTCTTTATGTTTTGTATATATTTTTTGTATTTTTTTATAAATAGTTTTTTTATCAAAAAGCTTACTGCACATCCTAATAGGTATAAATTTAATTTTGGATAAGCCATGACTATATATCCACACCTTCATACCTGACTGCGCCATAAAAATCTGAGATAATACAATTAATTTTACATCTTCTATTTTTCTGGCTCTAATACCTTCTGCACGGAAAAAATATGGAAAAATGTCAACAAAAATTGCATTTTCCATATCGTTCGCACTAAGACCTTCCATATAAATAGTATTCTTTAAACACACTTTCGCATACACAATACCACATTGTGGGTTTTGAGGGTAATAATCAATAAAAAACTCTTTTCCCAATGCTTGGGGAGCAACTTCCAAAAATTTTTTATAATCTGATGCCAACATTCCGATATCCATGTCATCATCCCAGGGAATAAATCCCTGATGTCTAACAGCTCCAAGCATAGAACCCCAGTCCAAAAAAAATTTTATATTATATTCTATACATATCCTTTTAATTTCTCTGACTATTTTCAATTGTAGCATATGTAATTTTTCTAATTCTTTTGCATCCATGCCAGACAACTCTCCCCTATCATTTATGAAATATTTTACACAATAAGTATTTAAATGCTTGTCTCCTGCAATAGTACGCAAGTAATAAGGTACTACTAATCAAAACACTGAATGTGCCTTCTACTAAAATTTCAATTACTAAATTAAAATGAAAGCAACTCATAATTATTGTCACCAATCCACATGATACGGCAATAAATACTATACATACTAAAACATCAATAAAATACTCTTGTACTTTTTCATTTATAAATTTCTTCTTATATAATACAAATGGCTCATACCAAAAAGAAGACACTATACGAGCTATTGATGTTGCTAATAATATTCCCGGCAATCCTATGAGTTTCCCCATGAAAAACGAAAGTACAAGATTGATTATTCCTGTATAAAATAGGATGTTCTGTGTTTCTTTAAATATACCACTCGTATTTCTATATATCCAAATTGGATACAATACAATCGGCAAAAAGAAATCTAAAGCCAAAGCAAATACCGACAAAGAATCAATCACAAAATCTCTTCCTAGCCAAAGTATGATCACATCATCTATAACCATCAAAATTCCTACTGTCAAAACAACAGCCACACTATTAAATATTAATCTCAAAACGTCAAAAAATTCTTTTATTTTTTCTTCTGTGGCTGTTGCATTTAAATTTCCGACTCCTGTAGTAAACGAATTATATAATATATCCAAAAATTTTGTTATCGCATATTTAATTACTAAATAATTTGAGTAAATCCCAACTGTAACTGTATTAATTAAATACGATATCAATAAATTATCTGTTGAATTCAAAAATACAGAACCAATTCTATAAGACATCATTGATTTTACATCATTAAATATTTTTCTTTTTTCTGTAGATGTCAGAGTTTCAGCAACTTTCTCCTTCCAATTTATCTCAAATATCTTATCTGCCTTACGTGACAAACAATAATTCAGCAAAAATGTATATATAATTTGAACCACTAAATATAACATAAAATCAGGTTTTATCAATAATAAAACTATTTGTGTTATATTCATAGCAATCATTGAAATTGTTGTATAAAAAGAAATAAGATATAATTGCTGATTAGCCCGAATCAGTGATGATTTATATACATATAAATAGGATACGGCTGAATTAAGCACATAAAGCATATAATAAACCTTCAGATAGGGAATATCTTCAGGAGTATTAACTATAACGTCTAAAAAAGGTAATAATAACATTCCTATAAGCATTACAAAGAGTGCTATATAATTATATACTTTTTTATAGAATCGAGTTAAGGCACGTATTTCAGAAATATTATTTTCTGCTACTGGCTTATACAAAGAATATATAACAACATTACCTATGCCTAATTCAGCAAGGGATAGCATAGATAATATATTAGAAAATAGTCCATTTATTCCAAGATATGTTGCACCTAAAGCATTAATGAAAATCGTCCTTGATATAAATGGGAGAATAGTTTGTATAACCTGTGTGGTAACTCCCATAACAGAATTTTTTATGAAATATTCACTTCTATTCTTTTCTCTCATTCAAACACCTTTTATCTATCAAAAATTTGTTTTGTATCTGGTTTAAAGGTATATGGAAACTCATATATTAAATCAGGCAATTCATTTTTTATTACTTCTGTTTCCAACATCCATTCCTCTTTAATTCTAAAATTTTGAGTGTTATTAATTGATTTTTGAGGATCAAACATAGTTTTTAATTTATCAAATTTATCATGACAAAGCCCCAAAAATTTTTCCAATTCTATTATAGTATCTTTATTTTTATAAATAAAATCTTCAAAATTAACTTGCATAACTTTAGGATTATCGTATTTCTGTTCTATGTTACGCAACCCCCTATAAAATTTACAAAAATCAGAAACCCCCTCCGGAAAATATTGTGTAGTTGCATCAAATTGAGGCCAAATATATTTCGACAACACAAACATATCCCTAGCATCTCTGCTACAAACTATGATTCTATAATCCTCTTCAAAATAATTAACAGCGCGATGAATATTATGGGGCAACATAAATTGATTGATTATAAGATCTCTCTCATCTCCTTGTCGCACCATCTCACAATAACCTTTTACAAACTTCTTAGCCTTATTGTAAAACTCATCCCGAGATATAAAAGAATACTTTATCACATTATCTTGTTTTAATATAATTTGTTTTCCAAACTCCCGAAGATCGTTATGCTTACGCATTCCCACAAGTTCTTTAATACATCCTTTTAACGTTCTTCTATTTTCTACGCAATCGCACGACCAACATCCACGAAGTTTAAAATCAACTATTCCTTCAAGAAACTCATCTACTAAGTCCATAAATTGTTGACCATACCGTTTCTTATATCCTCCAAACCAGTTAAAGTCATTATCATTCAACCGTTTCATTTCTAAATAAAACTCATCTATAGCAACATCTGAATTATGTATTGTATTGTTATTCAACAGTTTCTCTTCTAAATCAAATAAACCATGAGGTGTATACAATAATAGCTGTTCCTGATTTCTCATTTTTGCTGTTGTACAATTTACATATCCTTCTAATATTTCAACTATGGCCGAAGATCCTGTTCCCAAATATCCCTCCACTAAATAGAGCATATATTAATCCCTCCCTTTAATTTTTCAGAATCCAAGCATTCGATATAGAGATATATGTAATCTAAATCCTTTGACTTCCAAAGAACATTCCAAATTTTATAGTTCTCCCTCTAAAAGTTTTGCATAAAAAGTAGGCTGTCCGTTCTTCTGCTCCGGAAATGATTGTTTCCAGCTTAATTTAAACAATCTAGTTTTACTTTTTATTTTTTTCCAAATCTGTTCATCATATGGTTCGCCTAAAACTTTAAATAATTCATCACATTCTGGATTATTCACTGGTATTTGTTCAAATTTTTCTCTGATATCTGTATCATAGAATTGCGCTATGACAATCATATAATCAGTAACAAGGTAATCTATTAAATAATCCTTTTGTTTCCAATACTCCATGCAAAAATCTCGAATTATTGCGAAACATCTCCTACTAGCATTATTACATGCCAACGCATAATTGGCAAAATTACCATTTGCTACTGATAAGCAACTATATCCAGGTCTTTTAATTGAATATAATGGATAAGAAAATACATCTTCAATAAAATCACCAGCGCAAAAAAAGGTAGCATCCAACCATAATCCTCCATATTCTGCTAATAATGATAACCTGAGTAAATCGGAATAATGAGTTCTGGAAATAATTCCTCTTTTATATTTTTGCTCTATCCAATTCGGAAAAGTAACATACTCTTGATAATTTTCTTCAGTAATAATTATCACTTCACAATTCCTTGAATATTTTCTAATTGATTCAACACACACTTTTACAATTGACGGAGCTTCATCTATTCCCTGCCACCAGCATATCCAAATCCGATTTTGTCTGCCGCCATCAGATATAGACTTTTGAGCATAATTATAATTTTTAAAATAATTTCCAAACTGTTTCTCAAAATACTGTAGCATAATCCGATGTTTTCTTAATAAATGTTTTTTTTGTCTTTCTGTAACATTTTTTCCCGTACGTGCCAAATACTGTATTTCAGCTTTTGCAAATAATGTTATTAATCCATCAGATATTGAAGTATCTGATATTATCTCTTTTGTTGCTCGCAATTCTTCTATCATTCTTTTTTTTATTCTAGATACATCCATAACTATCCTTCCTCATTAAACAGATTATTTTCTTATTATCCTTTTTGTAACTTGAAAATCCATTTTATTCATAATCCAAGCAAATGGAATTAAAACCATGAAACTAGCTAATGTATACATATAAATATTCGTAATTCCAACCTTCAAGAACACAGCTTTTGCAACCTTTAACACAAGGCCATGATATAGATAAATTTCCAAAGAAATCTTTCCTAAAGAGTGTAAAACTCTATTTTGAAAATGTACTTTTGTATATAAAAATACCCAAAAACATACAAAAAAGACCGCTGATTGACCAAATAAAATTTTATTATACCGGATTGCTAAGATTGCTACTATGCCAACTATTATAATTCCATAATAAGAATTATGTTTAATAATAAAATTATATACCTTTTCTTTAAAATTACCAACAACTACGCCTAACGAAAAGCACAAACATCCTAACCACCAATGTTCGTTCCATCCCAGCAAATATAGTATGGACATATACATAAATTGACCAAAGAATATCGTACATATAGCTTTTTTCTTATCTTTAAAAATAATAAAGGAAAAATAAAATATAAGATAAAATATTATTATACTTTCAATAAACCATGTATATAAGGCAAACGGTGTACCTTTTACAAATGAATAAAACACATCTGATATTTTTATACTTCTATCCGCTATATACTCAAACCCAAAATAAATAGTATTACATATTATATACGGGATCAATAATCCTCCAATTCTATGTTTTATAAATCCATTTAAATATTGAGGTTTATTTTGTAGAGATACACTTATACCATATCCTGACAAAAAGAAGAAAAGTCCCACCGCCAAATATCCATGCCAAATCTGATCTATTATTCCCGCACTATACTCTGAATTCAAATAACTCCACATACCTGACAAATGAAAAATGACTATATAAAGAGCTGCCGCTCCTCTTAATGATACTGACTCTTCTCGATCAATCCATTTATCAATAGAGTATGATGTTCCCCGAGGCGCAATCTTAATCCCTACTAGCAAAAGCAAAGCAAAAGCACTTGCACATATTACCATTGTGAATACCTTCCTTACTTTCTTAATAGATTTGTATATAATTCTTCTAACTGAGAAATTGTTGTTTTAACCGAAAATTGCTCTGCTGTTTTCTTTGCAGCCCTACTCATTTCCAGATTAGTTTTATTCAAGCATTGCCGTATCACTATATTTAAAACTCTCTCCAAATCACTGCTTGAGTCTTTTTCAAATAAATATCCATTTACTCCCTCATTTACAATTTCTGGAATGCCTCCTACTCTTCCTGCAATTACAATTAAACCATATGCCATTGCTTCTACAATAGATATCCCAAAAACTTCTTCCCAGATAGATGGATAAACAAAAATATGTGCCTTTTCAAAATATGACGCTGCATCACTCACCTGTCCATGAAACACAATTCTATCCTCAATTTGTAACTGCCGAACCAGTTTTTCAAGATAATCTCTTTCTACTCCATCGCCTACAATGTTTAAAGAAAAAGAATACTGATCTTTTAACTTGGCAAGTGCTTTTATTAAATTATGCACGCCTTTAACTTTTGTCAGTCTTCCCACATATAAAATATTAATATGATCATTTTTCATCGCTGGTAAATGGTACTTCTTACCCTTTTCAATCTTATTTTTATCTATACCATTGTAAATTACAGTTCCTTTTCCACATGCAAACTTAAATCGTTTCTCCCAGCTATTTTTTCCTGCATTAGAGACATAAACTATTTTATCAGACATACGAATAGCTGCTGATAATAAAAAACGATGCACAAAACTTTTTAACGGATTATCTAACCCTAAATCATCTCCTTCATAGCATGAATGAAATGTCATCACATATTTTCTTTTCGGTAAACATAGTTTGAGAAGAACATAATATAATTGCAGATAAATTTCGCAATGATGCGTAACAATAATATCATAATCTTTACTTAATTCTCTCAATTTAAACAATTTTTTTAGTGATATTTTTTTTTCTTCAGTCAAATCCTGTACATCTAAATGATTTGATTTCATCCTGTCATATATTAGACCTGTACTTGTCATAAAACAAAAACGGTTATCATAATCACTCTCCACTCCAATATTATTACACAATACCTCTATTCCACCAATTTCTCCTGATGTCAGCATATTGAATATTTTCATATAATCCCACCTCTTTTAATTCTATCTCAATTACTAAAACTCTTTTCCCCAGTAATAATCCACGATTTCTTCAATCGTATTCATATCTGTTGGCACATCTCTAAATTTTTTTCTCTTATTAGCCAATTCTTCTACACTTCCAATGACCCTTGCAGGATTTCCACCTACAATACTTCCCTCAGGGACATCTTTGGTTATAACGCTACCAGCTGCTACAATAGCATTTGGACCAATTTTAGTATTATAAAGAATCGTAACATCAGATCCTATTGCTACATTATCAAAAATTTCGATTGTACCCATATGATATTGTGCAAGTGTTTCTTTATAATCATTATTAGAAGTCCTAAGCACAGTATTTATTACATCATGTGTTATAAAATTTACATTAGCTGCAATAACAACATTATTATGAATCCTTACCAAATATGGCTCTTCTGGTATTTTACGGGAATAATAATAACTGTCTTCTCCAAATCCATAAAAAATATTTTTATTTTTCAAATAACGGGTCCTTTTATCACCATTACGCATTAACATAAGTCGCATTTTAATCAAACGCATTTTTAATCCAGTATACTTATTTACCATCATAGACTCCTAACCCTACTTATTCCTTACTTTATAGTGCTTTCTAATGATTCTCTTCATCTTTTTTAATTTATATTTAGTTAAATAAATTACTGTAACAAAAAACCTTACATCTAGCATAAACCGTAACTCTTCAGTAGCTTCATCTCGCATTTTTTTATAATCATATTTTTCATATAAGTTTTTCGCAAAGCTATATTCAACTTCTAATATTTGTATATTTTTTAAAAGATAATAATATTTTCTGCATTCTTCTCTATATAAACGTTCTCCATTAACCCCACTCATTCCTCGAGTACTGATATGCACGAAATCATCATCTAAATAGTATCTTGATAAAATTTCCGGTACATAGTCTATTTCATAACCTTTTGTCAATAATCGCAGCATCATTTGTGAATCTTGTTTTGATGGTACTATGGGAAACATCCCTGCATTTAAAACTGAAGCTTTACGTACCATCCATTGAGAAGTCGCGGCAATACAATTTTCTGTCATTAATTCATATAAGCATTGCCCCCTATATGCTTTACAATCATTGTATACTACTTTTCCATTATACATATATTCACAAAAAGAATATACCAATGCCAGCTTTTTATTTTCTTGTCTTTCAAATACTTCAAGCTGCTTTTCTACTTTTTGAGGCAGGTACTCATCATCATCATCAAGAAAAGCAATATATTCACCCTTTGATGCTTTTATACCTACGTTACGCGCCCCTGATCCACCCATATTTTTTTCATTTTTGATATATCTAATTTTTTCATTGTCAATATATTTTTGCATTAATAATTCTGTGGATTTTCTCCATTTTGAATCGACAGGATTATCATCAATCACAATTATTTCAAAATCTTTAAAAGTTTGATCCAAAACACTTTTAATCGCGCGATCCAAAGTAGAATTTCTAGAATACGTTGGAATTACTACACTCACTTTACACATATTGATTATTTCCTCTCTAAGATCTTCCATTTTTATTTCTTACTCTATACCTTATATATGACGACTGATCAATATAAAAAAATATAATAATCATATATACCATTGACGATAAAAAACGATAATTAAACAGTGAACACTGCCAATAAGCATAAAATAACCAACTCACAGTTAAAGAAAAAACAAATATGCTCTGATTAATCCATTTATAGTAACGAATCACTCTGTAAAACATGTAAACAATCGCTGTTCCTATCAATATACTACCTATGACACCAGTTGTGAAGAAAATATATAAATAATACATATCCAAAGATGATGTCATAACACCAAAAGTTTCATCATAGTGTGCAAATCTACTATTATCAACATATCCCATACCAGTCCACAAATTCCCGACTTTCTGAAATGCTGGATAGTTTATTTCTACGTTTAAATCACGATTTGAGCCTTCCCATATATAACTAAAGACGCCTCCATATACACCAATAACTAAAAAAAGTAATGCTACTCCTACTCCAACTATCCAAATTTGTCTTTTATATTTTATCAGATGTTCTCCACTCAACCCCCATATTGTAATATATACAATTAATAACATCATAAAAGAAAGAATTGCGCTTCTCGCAGCTGAAGACAGCATCATACAAATTATAAAAAAGTCAACAATACACATTTCTTTAATTAAAGTTCTTTTTTTATTTATTAATCCATGTATTCTCCAATTATCAAATATACACAGCGAAGTTATCAAACCTAGCAAACAAAAATTACCCGTATAACCATAATGTATGAATCCAAATGATGCTCTATATCTTCCAGAACTGGAAAACACTCGTAAAAAAGCAAGAGGATTTACAAAATTGTTGAGATGAGTTATTGCTGCCCATCCTAGTTGACAGGTTACAGCTCCATATGTAAGTCCCACAAACAATAAAATACAATCATGGTCTCGAACATATGATAAAGTCAGAAAAACAAATATTAAAAATATCAATTCCTCGCGAGCATTTGGATAAATAAGGTCAAGTAAATTATCCTTTGTAAAAATATAGCCAAACAATACTGTATGAACTATCAAAAGAAAAAATACTATATTAGAACTACATATTTTATTTTTTTTCTCACGACTTTCTATGCGACGTTTAATCCAGTCTAAAAACATCACACCAATATAAACATATTTTATTTTTCTTAAATATACAGTTCCTGGAGCAGTATCCAATTGATCCAGCAAAAGAATTAACATTGTACAAAAGTACATTATAGAAAACAACATATGTTTTCTGGGTATTTTAGGGATTGCTAATTGCAATTTTCCGACCTCCTGAAATACTACTTATCATTACATAAATCGATATATATTTTCTCTAGTTTATTTATATATTCTACTGATGAGAATTTTTCTTTTGCGATTTGTTGTGCGCATTTTCCCATTTCATATACATTTTCTATAGAATTGCTATCCATTTTCTTGATTTTTTCCGCTAAATCGTCTACTGAAAATGGCTCTGCAATATATCCGGTCTTTCCATCAACAACTAACTCCGGAACACCTCCTATATTGTTTACAATAACAGCTTTTCCTGCTGCCATTGCTTCCATAACAGAATACGGAGCATTCTCATAGCATTCACTGGTCAAGCATACACAATAACTTTTCTTGATTATATTTTGTAATTCTTCACCTTTTTTAAAACCTAATAACTTAATCTTAGCTTCTAAGTTTAATCTTCTAACCAACTCTTTCAGTTCAGCTTCCAGAGGACCTTTTCCCACAATATAGAGAGGACGGTTAATGTTAGCTTTTGCATATGCTTTAACTAATGTCAAAATCCCTTTCTCTACACTAAGTCTGCCAAAATACAAAAAATACTGTCCCGGCATTTCAACTGGTAAATATTTTGTATTCACAGGTAAGAAATTACATATATGTTCTATCGGTGCTTCAGTTATTCCCGCTTCCTCAATCTTAGATTTATGGAACTTAGAGGGCGTTATTATATAGTTCAGTTTTTTATAAGTTTTTCTATATTTATATACATATGCCTCAAGGCTTGCCAGCAAACTCTTCATTTTACTGTTTTTCATACAACTCTCTGAAAAGCAATGAAAGTATTTTCCATTTAAACATTTTTCACAAGTCTTCCCGTGATTAAGCATTAAATATGTGGGACATACTGTTTTCAGATCATGAGCCGTATAAACCATTGGAATATTCTTTTTACAAGCAACATCTACAATAGATCCTGTGAGCTGGCTTTGAAAAATGTTCAAATGAATAATATCTGGTTTTTCCTCTGTCAATAGTTTTTCAAACTTTCTTTTCGCTTCAAATGAATACAATAATTTCAATGATGATTTCAAAATCTGGGGTATACTCATTTTGGTATTATAATTAACGTTTTCAACAAAGTATGCCTCCTGCTTACAGGAAATATTTCTTTCATCTTTCATTGAAAAAAAAATCACTTCATGACCTCGTTCCTTTAATAACTCAGCTAATGCAAAATAATAGGTTTCTGATCCTCCATTTAAATAATGAAATTTATTAACTAACAATATCTTCATCGTTCATTTCCTTATCTACTTAAAACTTTCTCATACTCCGCCGTGATATACTCCCAGCTATACCACTCCCTGATCCGCTCTTTTGCCTTGTCTCCAAGGGCGGTAATCACATCAGACGCAAGCTCATCTGCCTCTTCAATCAGCTTCGCCAGATTTCCTTCTTCCTTCGTCCAGTACAATGCGCCATCCTCTGCTACCTCACGGTTAAAGCCTACATCCAAAAGCAGATTCAGTTCTGTACTTCCTAATGCCTCCAAAAGACTTGGATTTGTTCCACCTACTTCATGTCCATGGAAATATCCATAAGCATTTTCTCGAATTTTCTTCAGGAGTTCCTGGTCATATACTGTTCCCACAAACTTAATTCGGGGATCCTTGTCGAACTCTGTTTTTTGCTTCAGTTCGTTCAGAAATTTATCTGTCACATTGGTGATCAGGGCAAAGCGCTTCTCTGTCTTCGACCGCATAAATTCCCTGATCATAGTTTCATAATTGTTTTCCGGCACAAAACGACCTACAACCAGATAATATTCTCCTGCTTTTAATTCCTTTTCTTCATACCATTCCAGAAGCTTCTTGTCGTCATCCTTCAGTACAGATTTTGATGTTTCTGCTCCATATGCAATAAAGGTCGTTTTTGGCTGGTATTCCTTATAAGTTTCCTGAATATATTTTTCTATATTTTTGCTGTCGCAAATCAGAATATCTGCATCCTTCACCATCATTCTCTCAGATGCCTTCCAGTATCTGCGCACCGGCATACTCCATTTTGCCCGTAGCCACTCATGTCCATCCGGATTTACATAAACCTTTGCACCAAGCTTATGGGCTTTTTTTACGCAACTGTGGAAAAAAGGTCCCATTCTACATGCAAGTACATAAATAACAGCATCTGGAATCTTATTCTTTTTTATATATTTCAGGCAGTAACGAAACGCATCCCAGTCATAAATAATTGCTCTTGCAGGCCCGATTTTTTTCCATCGGATATTAAAACAGTGCGCATGATTGTATGTAAAAGATTCTTTCAGCTCATCTACTGCACAGGACACATGATATTGAATATTTGTGTCCTGCCGGTATTCAGTCAGCTTGTCCACAAAGGTTTCATATCCTCCATACGCTGCCGGAATTCCTTTACTTCCTATAATAAATACATGCTTTTTCATAAAACTTTTCTTTCTCCTCCATATCTTCATCTGTATTTTTATCACATAAGAAATTGCTTTATTTCCTGCAATAAAACCATTTCCTATGGGATAAACCCCGGCGGCCCCAAAGCCGCCGGATCTCCCTCCTATTATTTACGGAGCAACCTCTTCTGTTGCAACCTCTGTTTCCTCTTCCGGAAGCTCTCTGTAAATCAGAGCAATCGGGGATGCAGAATGGAAAGAAGCTTTTACCTGGTTTTCACTTACTTTCTCACCTTCCAGAACTTCCCAGTTATGCTCCTCACAGTAATGAAGTACATCCACCTGAATATTATCTGTCATGTTATTTGCTGTAAAAGTAACCTCTACTGGCTCTTCTTCTGTAGGCTCTTTCTCCAGCTTCAGATCCATAACAGGAGAAATAAACTTATATTCACTGAGATCAATATCCTCGGCAACTGTTCCATCCATTTTTACGAAAGAAATCACAGGCATTTCCTCTTCACCAAAAATTGCCAGAAATGCATCTTTCACTGTTGTATCAGCATCTGCCGCCTGCAGCGCATCTACAACCTTCTGAATTTCTTCCTCATAAAGATTTGCCACGTCTTTGCTAAGTGTTGCTCCAACAGTTTCTACTTCCATTTCCAAACCGCCAACGGTTTCTTTTTCAGACTCTGTATTCTGAGTTGTTGTTTCAGCTGTCACATTATTTGTGTCAACAGCATCTGTAACACTTCCTGCTGCCATAACACTTACGCTCATTGCTGCTGCACTGGTCACTGCCAGCATTCCCGCTACTGCTTTTTTAAATTTCATTTCCTTACCTCCATTTAATGTTATATAATAATAAATAATTTTATTATTTTCCTGATGATAAAAATGTTTTTTCAGAACAGGCTTTTTTCCAGATATGCCTGTACCAGATAACGGTATTCCTCTCCTGCCGGATCATGGGTAGATAATGTGAGAAAATAATCATTTGTATCAATTGGCGCATCCTGTTCTATTGTAGCATCCATTGCCCTCTGACTGAGAATATCCTTGATAAATGCACGAATATTTCCTTCATATATCCCCTGATTAAACCGCTTCAGAAGATGACGGTTATCATTCCGGTAAGCTGCAAAAATATGATATATCAGAATCTGATCCGGTGTATAAATATAGATAACCGGATGCTCTTCCATGAATAACTTATCTCTGTATTGGAACAGACTGCCAAAAAGAGAACCGTCCTCCTTATTCTCCCCATAAATAACTGTTAAAGGATCAGAGAAATCCTTTTTATTCATTTCCTCTGTAAAGGCAAAATCCTCTTCCCCCTCAGAATCCTGAATAATCGGTGTATCCGCCACCCCTGGAATTGTCAGCCAGGCATAGATATCCTGGTTTTCTTTTTGAAGCTCCGAAAAATCCACTGGTATCTGCAGTTTTCCATCTTCTCCGTAAAATCGTGATTCATCACCGGTCTGACGTATCTCTTTCTGCTCCTCTATCCGTTTCAGGCGTTCCTCCTCCAGTTTTTGACGTTCATAGAATTTCCAGCCCTGATATCCCATAGTTCCGACTGTGCCCAAAATCACTGCCAAACTTACTACAATCATTATTTTTTTCATAGGCACTATTTTTTCACCTCTTGCTCAATATAAAATACATCCAGAATCAATTCATACAGAGCATCGTCATCCACCTTATATTCATCATAAACACTTCCCTGTACTGCAGTTCCCTTCAGTGCTATCAGGTCCTCTCCTCCAAAGGTCATATTTAAAGCCTCTGTGGAAAGATAAACTGCTTTGTCAAGACTGATATCCGTTACCATCTGCTGGGAGAGCTCCTGATACAAAGTGGCTGGGAGTGTATAATCCTTCTGTACAGCTTTTACCGCCTGCTTAAAAAAGTTTTCCAGATAAATCTTCTGACGATTCATACGAAGAGTATTGCTGTCATGAATGGCTGTGTTTCTCCACTTGGCAAAGTAAAAGGCGCTGTTTCCCTTAAGAGTAACTGTAGCTCCTTTTGTGAGAAGTGGATCTACAGAACTCAGATCCTCGGGAACTGTAACTGTAACTCCTCCAACAGCATCATTGATCGTTGCAATGGCCGACATATTAAAAGCAGCATATCCGTTAATTGGGATTCCGTAAAACAGCCGAGATACTGCATCCACCATATACTGACAGCTTTTCTCTCTGCCATCGCCAAAAGCATAAGCAAGACCAAGATGATTCTTTTCTTCTCCCAGATAATTACCTCTGGCGTCAAAAATTGGAATCTCCGTCATGGTGTCTCTGGAAACAGCAATCACCTTGATCTTATCATTCAGCGGATTCATTGCCACCAGAAAGATTGTGTCTGCCTGCCCGCTTTCCCCGGAAATCCCCAGAATCTGTTCTACTTCCTCGCTTCTCTGATCGATTCCCATAAAAAGCAGAGTGATCATTTCTTCATTAAATCTGTAGGCCTTTCCGTTATGATAGATCAGATCCGTCTCTCTATTGGCAGGTATTGTTCCCTCCTCACGGGATTCCATGCTTAATGCCACTGTGCTGACATTGCCCTGAAGCTTCTCGGCCCCGCTTGTTCGCAGATAATGGTAAGCGCCAAAAGCGCCTCCTGCACCAACTACAAGGACCAGCAGAAAAACAAGCGCCACTCTGACAGCAATCAAATATGCCCTTTTCTTTCGGAAAGCTTTTCTCCAAATCCATACAAGCACTGCACCCAGAAGCCCACCCAGAGTATTAAAGATCAGATCGTCCACATCAAAGATTCCAAATTTTCCTCCCAACTGGAACAGCTCTACTGCCAGACTGAATCCAAAGGAAAATCCCAGACTATGCAGAAAAATTCTTTTTTTTCCATGCTGCCATGCAAATCCGATTCCCAGCGGTACAAACAGCAAAAGATTTGCCCCGTCCCGAATCAGCTCCCGGTTAATATGATCAAAGTCCCGAAAACCATTCAGCGGTGCAAGATTCATCCTGTACAGCTCTGAGCTTTCTCTGGTCAGAATGGTGATCAGCAACACACACACCATATAAATGACTGTCAGTCCCCAGACACAGGCTCTTCTCCAGAAAATCTTTTTCTCTGAAGGTATGTGAAGTCTGGGAATCACCAGTCCATAAAAAACCAGGCAGCTCAGAATCAGAATCACTGCTGCAAGATAAACCCATGAGGGTACAGCCTGAATTTCTGAGGACAGCGTATCCAGTCCTTTGCCAAAATCACTTAATATTTTCAATTCTTACCTCTATTTCTGTTATGAAGCTTTGACAATCAACTTCAGCTGTTTGTGCTGGCTCTCATGGCCATCTGCGTCTGTTACATAATATTCCAGTGTGTATTCCCCTGGTATGTTAATATCAAATACACCCTTTACACGAATTCTCCGGAACAAAGAAGACCTGTCATCCTTGTCATCTGTGATATCGGCAACCTGAGAAACCACGTCAAAGGATTGTCCCACTGATATTTCCAGGGTATCTGAGGCAAGTGTCAGAACCGGAATCGCCGGATCTGAAGGCTCCGGTGTTGGTGTTGATGACGGCTGCGGTTTCGGTGTCGGCGTAGTCTCCGGTGTTGGTGTTGCCTTTTTCTCCATAGTTATCTGAGTATTGGATGAAATCTCCATCTTCTGGTTTACTCCCTCCAGAGACTGCAGCGCAATCCACAGAGAAACGCCCGCTGCCAGAAGCAGTACAACTGCTGCCAGTATCCTTTTTTTCATTTCACGCCTCCTTACAGTGAGTCCTCGGTGTCCATGGTTTTTTCATCCAGGTCTATATAGCGTTTATATTTTCCGTACTGCTTATAGCTGCTGTATTTACCATATCTCCCATATGTGGAATAACCGCCCGGTTTACGGTTGATCAGATAGCCCAAAAGCTTCTCATTTCTGATAAAAGGCTCAAGTCCATCCTTAATTTCTCTTGTAATTGCTCTGTCATGACGTACCACATAAAGTACAGAATCCGCATATTCTGACAAAAGCGTAGCATCTGTGAACAGCGCCGAAGGCGGGGTATCTATCACTATATAATCATAGTCATTTACCAGAGCCTCCATCAAATGCTCCATTTCTTTTTGTTTCAAAACAGAGGAAGCCTTGTCACGGACACTTCCGCCACAGATCACATCCAGATTATTTTTTGACTGTATAATATCATTCAGGAAACATTTCTGTTTAAAATAATCCGCCAGTCCATGATGATTCTCTTCTAATCCCAGAATTTTGCCAATGGAAGGATTTCGAAAATCCCCGTCAACTACAAGCACTTTTTTATCCTGCATGGAAAATCCCAGAGCTATGTTCAGCGCCATCAGACTTTTTCCCTCCTCAGGAATCGTACTGCTCACAAGAAGAACATGCTTGTTTTCTTTTTCCATCTGACGTTCAATCCTGTTCTGTGCGGCCAGAACTGCCTGCTTAAATCCCCAATCTACATGTTTATTGGTAATCAGAAGCTGTGCTTTTTTACCGTTCCTCCTCTTTTTCTGCCGGGCTTCCGGAATCATGGCAACACAGCCTTTCACTGTCAGTTTTTTCATATCGCTTTCTCTTCGTACTGTCTTTGTAGTAAAAGCATAGACAGTAGCAATCACAAAACAAAGAGCAGCTCCTGCCAGTAATCCCATTGCAGCTGATTTAGGAAGAGAATAGGGGTTGGATGGGTTCTTTCCGGCCAGAGACTCATCCGCAATCTGAAGTTCTACCGTTCCGGTAATTTCAGACGCCCATTTCGGATACACATCTTTAAAGTTTTCTATAAGAAGATTTGTATTTTTATAATTATTTGTTTTTAAATAAACAGTAAAAAGATTAGACCCTTCTGTATTAACAGAGGAAAACTGATAATTATCATTCAGACTTTTTTCCTGAATATTTTCTGTCAGATCCTGTCTGAATTCTTCAAGCGCTGTAACAGATGAAACAGATGAACTGAGACGTTTGGCAATGGACGCATCTGTTGCCGCATCCCCGGTTCTTTCCACTGCATAAGTAAGCTTTGCTTCATAAAAAGGCTCATAGCTTCTGTTAAAATACGCAACTGTCAAAGCGGTCACAGTCAAAAGCACCAGAAGAAGCTGAAGCCAACATCGTTTCAGACAACGGATATAGTCCTCCAAGAGACCACTCAGATCCAGTACAATTTCATCATCTTCATATTGCTCCATATTATTCTGATTTTCTGTATACATTTATTTGTCTCCATTCCTTCTGTTTCCGTAGCCATAGTAATACTTTCCGTAACGGTGTTTCTTTCGGCTACCAGTTCCCTGCGCCATATTAATTACCCCGCCGATCACTGTAGTTCCAGTCTCTTCCAAAAGGTCTGTCACGTCATTCAGCACCGCGGCTTTTTCTCCACTTTGCTTTACAGAAAGAATCACCGCTTCTGCAGTTCCTGCAAGAATCTCTGTGTCACGGACAATTCCAATAGGAGGTGTATCAATAATCACATAATCCACATGTTTTTGGAATACATGAAGAACCGACTTAAGACGACCGTTGCTCAAAAGCTGGTCTGCTTCCGGAACCGGCTGCTTCTGCCATACATAAATCAGACCTTTATATTTCCTGGAATGTCTCATTACCTCTTTCAGACCAACCTTACCCTCCAAAAGATCAGATACAGAACTTCCCTCCTGTACTTCTTTCTCAAAGATCTTTGCCATAGCCGGCTTCCGAAGGTCTCCATCAATAAGGGCTACTTTTTTTCCTCTGACCGCAAGACTCAGAGCAAGATTCGCCGCCAGAGTTGTTTTTCCCTCATTCTCATGAATACTGGAAATGATTGCAGTCTTTAATCCCCTGTGATCCATTTTTTGTTGAAAATATGTTGCCAGCCTGTCCATCTCTTCTATAAAAGACGGATCAGCCATAGGATCTGAAATCAAAAGTCCCTTCTGTCCTTTCCGTTTTTTCACACGATGAAGAACACCGAGGATATCCATATCAAGAAGATCAGCTGCCTGCTCCCGACTGTAGATCTTATCAGAAAACATTGCAATTAATACTGTAAGCCCCACACCTGCCATAAGAACCAGCGCTGCTGCAACACAGGCATACTTCAAAGGGGAAACCTGATTTTTCACAATATTATTAGCTGAAAAGTTGCTCAGATTTTTCACCACATATCCAGACTCGAAATATCCTGCCAGTTCCGGATAACTTTCTGTTGCTGCCTTCAAAAGCCGAAATGCCTGTTCTGCTGAAGAGGCTGTGGCGCTTAGGGAAATCAGGCTTGTGCCCGGAATCTGAACCGCTGCCACTGTCCCTGTGACTCCCTTTGCAACTTCAGATTTTTTTATCTTTTCCTGCAAAGTATCGCTGTTCAGCACGTTGACATTTCTGGTAATTGCACTGTCAATATTATATTGTGATAATCTGCCCGCATTATTATCCCGGGGCAGAACAGTCAACTGAATATTGGCAGTATAAGTATCCTGCATATAGGTATCCATAACGATATATGCTCCTATCCCTGCCATAACTGCACACATGAGAGTTACAAATAATGTCCTGAGTACTCTTCTGACCAAATAGCCTATGTCCAGAGAAATATATCCTGTATTCTGTCGGTTTCTTGCTGCGTTCATCATGCCCTCCTACTCTATTACTACCATCAAATGGGCAGTGCAGTCATAGCCTGTTTTCGGCGCTGTATAAGTATATACTACATTATAAGTCCCAGGAGTATTTGTATCTACATCAGAATTAATACCAATCTGAGAGATATTTACCCATCCAAGCTCTGACCCGTTTGCTATCTGTTCTGTGACATCTTTCCACTCATTATTTTCAAATACAGAAACCATTGGGCCATAGTCAATCTTACAGACACCCCCATCATTTACATAATCCAGATATGCATTAGGATCAAAAGCCTCTCCCTTTTTCAGATAAATCAGATTTTCTTTAAGTGCGATAGACGGGCGGAGACTCCTCTCTTCATAGCTGTCCGCATAAATCTCCACCTGTACAGGCAGGGAAGTTTTATCTCCAATGCTGTTTGTTACATTAATCGTACAGTCATAAAGTCCAGCCTTAGGCTCTCCCCCAAGAAGACTTTCATCTCCTTCCAGAGTGATAAACGGAGTTACATCACCGTCAATGCAGTCTTCCGCCTCAATATAATCAAACAAAGATAATTGCTGATTTTCCGGAAAACGCAATGGCGAGCTAATAGAAAAATGTGCCTTCCTGTAATCAGAATACGTCAGCTTTCTGGTAAGCCTTCCTATATTACTGGAATTATCAAAAGCAACATATGTTATAAGGAAAGAATTATTTTCACCTTTTGCTGATTTTTCAATACTTTCAATAACAATGCTGTCTGTCACATCTCCGTCCTTTTCATCCCGGGCTGTGATTCCTTTTTTCAGTTCTTCTTCTGTAGCCTTGATACTGACTTTTATCTCTTCTTCAGATGCCTTTAAAACCGGGCCTTCTGTATCAATATCTGTTTGCTTTTTTTCGTAATACTGATATCCTCCAAAGACTGTAGCCATGCATAAAATTGCCAGTATGATTCTTGCTTTTTTCATTAGCTGCTCCTTTAATCTGTATTTACTGTATTACCGGAAGCCCTTTTAAAATACGGCTTGGATTTTCTGACATCCACAGTCGTACATATAAATCCGGATAATTTTTTTGAAGCTGTTTTACCAACACTTTCATATGAGGCGGACGAATGTCTGTATCATGTGTATCCGTAGCAATGACGCTTATAATACCCGAATCCAGCATTTGCTTCGCAAGCTGTTCGCTTTTCCGGCCAAAGCTGCCCAGGAGACTGCCCGCATTGATCTGCAGGGCACACCCCTGATCAGCCAGATACCAGGCAAGCTCCTCATCTCTCTGCATAAAAAGATATCTTTCCGGATGCGCCAAAATGCACCGATACCCACTCTGTTTCAGACGAGCCAGACTGGAAATCACTATCTCCGGATTTTCCTCAAAAGGAAACTCTACCAGAAGATAATTTGTGTTATTCAAAGTCAGAAGCTGCTTCTGCGCCAAGGCCTCCCATATGGCTTCATCCACAAATATTTCCATTCCCGGATAAAGTTTCAGAGGGATTTTTTCCTCCTCCAATGCTTCCTGCAGCTTCTGAAACTCACTCCAGTATTCCTCTATCATGTAAGGATAGTAATTTCCATGACTGGTAGCCGCCATATGGCTGATTCCCTGATTCACAGCAATTGATGCCATTTCCAGTGCTTCCTCCATACATCTGGCTCCATCATCCAGCCCTGGAAGAATGTGCGCATGTATATCTACCATAAAACCTCTATCTTATTTTCATAATTTATGTAACGATTTTTACATAGATCCCTCGCCCTTAAATACGGCTTTTACTGTCTGCAGCAATATCCTGATATCAAGACCAATACTCCAATTCTCTATGTATCCGGTATCCAGACGGACAACCTCCTCAAAATCCGTGATATCACTTCGTCCGCTTACCTGCCACATACCGGTAATCCCTGGCTTAACTGCAAGGCGCGCTCTGTGGTGAAGGTCATATTTCACCCACTCATCAATTGTCGGCGGTCTTGTTCCCACCAGACTCATCTCACCTTTCAGCACATTCCAAAACTGTGGAAACTCATCAATAGAAGTCTTTCGGATAAAGTTCCCGATTCCTTTGCCCGGTCCTTTTTCGCTGCCAATGATCCTGGGGTCATTTTCCATCTTGAACATCAGACCATCCTGGACGCGATTCTGTTTCATAAGTTCTTTTTTGCGTTCCTCCGCATCCATATACATACTGCGGAATTTGTACATCTTAAACCTTTTACCGTTTTTGCCGATACGCTCCTGTGCAAAAAAGATGGGGCCCGGTGATTTTAAATAAATCATTGGTCCTACAATCGCTGTCAAAAGCACTGTCATCAGACAGCCTGCCAGGCCAGCGCAGATATCTATCATACGTTTCAGAAGAAGCTGTTTTTTTGTGGTCATATTCAGGCTGCTGGAAATCACTGTGTAGCCTCCAATCTGCTCCACAGACTGCTTATTATTCGATTTCGTATGACCACCTGCAACTGCAAGGTGGACAGTAATTCCCATTGTAAGAAACTGTTCCTGTATTTTTTCCGTCTCTTCGTCTTCCAATGGAAGACACAGAAAAACCTCGTCAATCCATTCTCTGCAGGAATACTCTGCCATATCAGAAGCATCAGCCACAACAGGAATCCCCTGAATAGTACTTCCTTTCCACTGAGCATCCACAACAGCAATACCCGCAATGTGATACCCTGCATAATTATTGGATGTAAGCTGCTCCACAACCTTATTCAGATATGATTTGGAGGAAACAATAAGGAGCGATTGATTACCGATACCTTCTGTTCTTCTTCTGGCAAGTACATGCTTCCACCAGCTTCGCGCCGCGTAAGTTGTAACTGCATAAATCACTGCTGTCAAAATAAAAATCGTACGGGAATATTCCTCACTGCTCTGTGTAACAACCAGAAACAGTGCAGACAGACCTGTAATCAAAATCACATGGCGAAGAACTGCTGTGAATTCCAGATAATACCCTCGCTTAATCACTCCCTGAAACGTGTCAAAAAATAATGTAACAAATATCTGCGCAAAATCCAGAATGAAAAACATGCTTCTATAATATATACTAGTAAAAGGATTTCCTCCTCCCTGGCGTATATAAAATGCCAATAAAAAAGACAGCTCCAAACACATAATATCAATTATGATAAAATCGGCGTGCTTCAGCCATCCTGTTGCTTTCTTTTCATACATCGCTTTTACCCCCCCCCTTGAAAAATTCGAAAACTAATATTCAATTTTAGATATTCTTTTTCATAACATACATTTGTATTATAACCCATTTTTTCTTATATAGTCAATAATTTTTTCATAATTTATTAATTTTGTCCAATTTTAAGGTTGCTGTTTAAATTATGCATAATTAGTAATCCACAAATTATTGCATAAAAACAACGCCCACTGAAAAGTGAGCGCTGTCAAATAGTTAAGATACTTTATTTCCCCAGTTTTCTCTGTACAGCCTTCACGATCTCCATGATCGGGATGATCAGAACTGCAAGGCCAAGAGCGATCACGTATTCCGTGAAATCAATTGGTGTAAACTGGAATGCTTTTGCAATAAACGGAACCTCGATTACAACTGTTGTCAGGATCAGGGAAACAACCATTGCACCATACAGGAATTTATTATGGCTGTTCAGTTTAAAGATAGATCCCCGGCGGCTTCTCATGTTAAGGGAATGGAAAATTTCCACCATAGAAAGGGTAAGGAATGCCATGGTTGTTCCGTCTGCACTGTTTACAAATTCCCATGCGCCGGATTCGATTCTGTGACCTACCAGATAGGAGATCATAACAAGAACAGTTACAACGGCGCCCTGGAAAAATACGTCAAATCCCATTCCTCCGGCAAAAATACCTTCTTTCGGATCACGAGGCTTTTTCTTCATAATGTCTGCTTCGCTCTTTTCAAGTCCGAGAGCCAGAGCAGGGAAACAGTCTGTAATCAGGTTGATCCAGAGAAGATGTACCGGTTTCAGTATAGTAAATCCGATCATAGTAGAAAAGAAGATTGCCAGAACCTCTGCCAGATTGGAGGCAAGCAGGAACTGGATTGCCTTACGGATGTTCGCATAAATACGGCGTCCCTCTTCTACTGCGGATACGATGGTTGCAAAGTTATCGTCTGCCAGTACCATATCGGCTACATTTTTGGTTACGTCTGTTCCGGTGATTCCCATACCTACGCCAATGTCAGCGCTCTTAATGGACGGAGCGTCATTAACGCCGTCACCGGTCATGGCAGTGATCATGCCTTTCTTTTTCCATGCATTTACAATACGTACTTTATGCTCCGGCTGAACTCGGGCATATACAGAAAACTCTTCGATTCTGTTCTGGAAATCCTCATCGCTGATCTCATTAAGCTGTGCGCCTGTGATAGCCTGAGAAGGATCGGAAAGGATTCCAAGCTCCATACCGATGGCAACTGCGGTATCCTTATGGTCTCCGGTAATCATAATAGGACGGATTCCTGCTTCACGGCACTCTACGATTGCAGCCTTAACCTCCGGACGGACCGGATCGATCATTCCGGAAAGTCCCAGATAGGTAAGTTCCTGTTCCAGAAATGCAGGCTCTGTACTCTCCGGCATTTTGTCCCATTCACGGCATGCGCCGCAGAGAACACGAAGAGCTCTGTCAGCCATTGCTTTGTTACTTTTCAGAATAGATGCTCTGATCTCTTCTGTCATAGGAACCTTTGCGCCGTTTACAATCGCATGGGTACAGCATTTCAGCACCTCGTCAGGAGCACCCTTGGTAAACTGGATGATCTGGTTTTCTTTTGTTTTGTGAACGGTGGACATCATTTTACGCATGGAATCAAAAGGAGCTTCTCCCACACGTACGTATTCTTCTTTTAACTGTGTCTTTGGCAGGCCGTTTTTAGCCGCATCGTTTACAAGAGCACATTCGGTAGGCTCTCCAACTGCCTCTCCCGCTTCTGCATCGTATTCTGCATCTGAACAGAGAGCCATTGCGATCTCCAGATTCTGCTCATTGTCAGCCACATGCTCCACAACTGTCATTTTGTTCTGGGTTAATGTACCTGTTTTATCAGAGCAGATGATCTGTGTACATCCAAGAGTTTCCACTGCAGTCAGCTTACGGATGATGGCGTTGCGTTTGGACATATTTGTCACGCCAATGGAAAGTACAATGGTCACAACCGCTGCCAGACCTTCCGGAATAGCCGCAACTGCAAGAGATACTGCAACCATAAAGGTGCTGAGGATGGTATCGCCGCTGATTCCTGAACGGAACAGTCCTACTGCAAAAATCACTGCGCAGATACCGATAACAAGTATGGTAAGGATCTTACTCAGCTGGTTCAGTTTTATCTGAAGAGGTGTTGCATCGTCTTTTGCCTGAGAAAGAGCCTGAGCAATTTTACCCATTTCTGTGTTCATACCGGTTCCGGTAATGACAACCTTGCCGCGTCCGTAAACAACTGTAGAACCCATGTAGGCCATATTTTTACGATCTCCCAAGGGAACGTCCTTCTCTCCTCCAAGCTGAAGAAGATCTGTGATTTTATTTGCCGGAACTGATTCTCCTGTGAGAGCAGCTTCCTCAATTTTCAGACTTGCAGCTTCAATGATACGTCCGTCAGCCGGAACTGCATCTCCTGCTTCCAGAAGCACAACATCTCCGGGAACAAGCTCGTCACTTTTCAGTGTCACTACTTTTCCGTCACGGAGTACCTTGCTGGTAGCGGCTGCAATTTCCTGTAAAGCCTCAATTGCAGCTTCTGCCTTACTTTCCTGGACAACACCCAGTACTGCATTAATAATTACAACTGCAAGAATAATAATAACGTCAGCAAAAGACTCGCCTTCATAAAAAGCTGTGATTCCGGAAATTGCCGCAGCCACGATCAGGATAATGATCATCGGGTCTGCAAGTTCCCCTAAAAATCTCTTTAAAAGAGAAGTCTTTTTCCCTTTTTCCAGTTCATTCTTTCCGAATCTGGACAGTCTCTGCTGTGCTTCACCTGTTGACAGTCCCTGTTCGGAAGAATTCTGTTCTTTTAAAACTTCCTCACAGCTTGACAGATATTCTTTCATATTGCCTCCATTTCTGTGCAGCATGTTTGAGTTTCTGCACGCTTTTGTTTTATTTCTGAGGGCATTTCCAAATAAAATTTTATCCGGTCTGCCAAAGAATACGGCGTGTGATGTTCACTCCTTTCTGACACTTCTCCTACCTTTCATTATACCCGGATTCTGCATTTTCAAAAACAAAAAGACTTATCTCAGGATTCCTCCCAAAGATAAGTCTCGCTGTTTCAAACAAAACCAGGTCTCCCAGCCATGATGTTGATTCTGTTACGCCTTTACGGTGTTAGCTACTCCCTTACACCTGTTGTATTCATTTCTGCTATTATGCATCATTTCCGGGAAAAATGCAACTGTTTTTTTATTTTTCTTTATACGAAACAATACTATGCGAACATCAGCCTGTGATATTTATATTCCCCCGGGCTGATGTTCAAAAAGAAAATATAAATATTAATTTTTTTCCATTTATGGTACAATACTATTTACATAAGTCATAGACAAATGACGGATACAGAAAGATGAGGATTTTTTATGACATTTATCAGCGCTTTTAATGTACTGGGTCCGGAAATGATCGGTCCTTCCAGTTCTCATACGGCAGGCGCCTGCTCCATTGCTCTGCTTGCTCAGCAAATGGCAGACAGCCCTGTAAAGGATGTGGAATTTGTACTTTATAATTCTTTTGCTCAGACCTATAAGGGCCACGGAACGGATCTGGCTCTTCTTGGAGGGGTCATGGGTTTTTCAACAGACGACAAGCGTATACCAAAGGCTTTTTCCATTGCAGAAGAAAGAGGTATTTCCTACCGCTTTATCGAGGCAGCCCAAGATCCGGACATTCATCCAAACACTGTGGATATCCATATTACCTGCCAGAGCGGACGCTCTTATTCTGTCCGCGGTGAATCTCTGGGCGGCGGAAAAATGCGTATCAGCCGGATCAATCATATTGATGTGGATTTTTCCGGAGAGTACAGCACTCTGATCATTATTCATTATGACAGGCCGGGAGTTCTCGCTCATATTACAGGATGTCTCAGTGAAAAAAATGTCAATATTGCTTTTATGAAGCTTTTCCGTGAAACAAAGGGAGACATTGCCTACAGCATCATTGAGTTTGACGGTACGCTGCCTGATGACGCAGAGGATCAGATCTCGCTGAATCCCAATGTTCAGGATGTTATTTTTATACCAATTCAAAGGAGAATATAATCATGGATTTTAAAAATGCTCAGGAGCTTCTGGAGCTTTGCCATACAAACAATCTTCCTGTTTCTGCAATTATGAAAAAAAGAGAGTGTATTCTGGGCGGAACAACAGAAAAAGCTATTTATGATCAAATGAACCATTCTCTTCAGATTATGAGAGACTCTGTCACATCTCCTATTCAGTCCCCCCAAAAATCAATCGGAGGTCTGATCGGAGGGGAGGCTCAGCTTGTGAACCAGCACCGGGTTGGAGGCAATTCCATCTGCGGACCGGTTCTTTCCAAAGCAATCGCCTATTCAATGGCTGTTCTGGAAACAAACACAACTATGGGACTGATCGTTGCTGCTCCTACCGCCGGTTCTTCCGGTGTGATCCCCGGTCTTCTTCTGGCTCTTCAGGAAGAATATCAGCTGGAAGATAAAGAAATCATTGACGCACTTTTTAATGCAAGCGCCATTGGATATCTTGCCATGAGAAACGCCACTGTAGCAGGCGCTGTAGGCGGCTGTCAGGCCGAGGTAGGAGTGGCTTCTGCCATGGCTGCCTCAGCCGCTGTGGAGCTAATGGGCGGCACAGCGGATCAGTGTCTCCATGCTGCAACATCTGTTCTTATGAATTTCCTCGGGCTTGTATGTGATCCCATCGGCGGACTTGTGGAATGCCCGTGCCAGGGACGAAACGCTGCCGGAGTTGCAGTTGCTCTTACTGCCGCAGAGCTTTCTTTAGGCGGCATCAAACAGCTGATCCCTTTTGATGAAATGCTTCAGACCATGTACCAGGTAGGAAGACAGATCCCGCCCGGACTGCGTGAAACAGCTCTCGGAGGCTGCGCCGCTACCCCTGCCGGAAAAAAACTGGGCTGTAAAATTTGTCCCAGATAAAAATACAGGAAGAACAGCTATGATAAAAACCGTTATTTTTGATATTGATAATACCCTTTATGATTATGACAGCGCGCATCTTTTTGGAATGGAAGCACTGACAGCCTACTGTATAAAAGAATTTCACATTTCTGAACAACAGATACGTTCCTGTTATGACAAGGCTATGAAGATCATGGCAAAACGCATTGGCACAGACAGCGCTGCCATTCACAGCCGGATGCTTCGTTTCCAGTGTATGACAGAGCTTTTGTCCCAGCCGCTTTTTCCTCATGTAGAAAATATGTATCATGCTTACTGGGATACCATGATCGCCAATGCAAAACCTTCGCCTGGCATTCTGAAGGTACTTGAAGAGCTGAAAACACGTCATATCCGAATCGGCATCGGAACAGATATGACAGCCAGTATTCAGTTTAAAAAGCTGAAAAAGTTTGGATTTGATTCCTATCTTGACTTTGTCGTCACAAGTCAGGAAACAGGCGTTGAAAAACCCCATCCGCATTTTTTTGAGGTCTGTCTGGAAAAGGCCGGATGCGCTGCGGATTCCTGTGTTTTTATTGGAGATAATCTGAAAAAAGATGTGCAGGGCGCCTGTGACTGCGGACTCTTTGGTGTGTGGTACAGTCAGGAAAAAATCCCTGAAAAAGAAAATAGATTTCCCGTGATCACAACATTTACTGATCTGGAAAAATTTCTTCAGGTGTGTAAGATCTTATGATTTTACACGCCTGAAAACTCTAAAAGATTTAAAATTATTACCCATAAAAAAGTTATACATCAAAACACTGACTTATTTGACGCTTACAAGCTCTATCTGATTACATCCTTGCGGAGCGTTTTTTGTTTACCAGAAAAGTCAGTACAGAATATATTTTTCCCGGTAAACAAAAAAAGTAGC
>NZ_JANJZT010000031.1 GCF_024622975.1 Blautia caecimuris
TAAATATCTGCAATTTTCAAGGTTCATTTGAGCCTTTTTCTTTAGCTCTGTTTTTCATAGATTATTTGACACTACCCATGATTGCTGATATCTGACAGTTATCTGAACCACCTTCAGCTCTGTCATTTATCTGTCAGCAAAATTATTGTTTGAATTTACCCTTATTTTCTGCCGATAAGTCATTATAACATGAGCCTTTCCATCTGTCTGTATTTTTCGATTTTATTCCATAATTTTTCATATTTTTTTAAGATTTACACAAACTGCTTTCTGAATTCACCTATTAAAGTCCCTTCTTAGAACAGTCTGTAATAAATTCCTTCCATATATATTCTCTCTGCAAAAAACAGATTTTTCCCCTTATCCAAAACATCTGCCGGATACGCCGAGATCTTGAACATGCTAAAGCCATATATACAAAGGAAGCCCTCAGGCCTGTGAGCCATTCGGACTTCCTTTGTATTTTATCTGCGCATATTCTGCGCTTTTTATTTATTCTTCTTCAGAATCAGCTTCTTCTGTTTCAACGAAATTATCTTCGCTGCTTTCTTCTACTGCTTCTTCAGTTTCAGCTGTCTCAGAGGTTTCCTCCGGTGTAACATCTGCATCATTTTCTGTAATGTCCTCTGTTACTTCCTCTTCCTCTTCTTCCGGCATTCCTGTGTCAAGCTTGATCGCGCTGTAGCGTTTCAGACCTGTTCCTGCAGGAATCAGCTTACCAATGATAACGTTTTCTTTCAGACCTACAAGATGGTCAACCTTACCTTTGATAGCAGCCTCGGTAAGAACCTTGGTTGTTTCCTGGAAGGATGCTGCTGACAGGAAGGAATCTGTAGCCAGAGAAGCTTTGGTAATACCAAGCATTACCTGCTTTCCTTCTGCCGGAGTCTTTCCTTCTTTTTCAAGCTGCTCGTTTACTTCCTCAAAGTCGAGAACATCTACAAGTGTGCCCGGAAGGAATTCAGTATCTCCATTGTCCTCAATGCGGATCTTTTTCAGCATCTGACGTACAAGAACCTCAATGTGCTTGTCACTGATCTCAACACCCTGGAGACGGTATACACGCTGAACCTCACGGAGCATGTAATCCTGAACTGCACGAACACCTTTGATTCTCAGGATATCATGCGGATTTACACTACCCTCTGTCAGCTCGTCACCAGCCTCAAGTGTCTGACCATCCATGATCTTGATACGTGATCCATAAGGAATCAGATATGTTTTGGACTCTCCGCTTTCCGGATCTGTAACAATGATCTCACGTTTCTTCTTGGTATCGTTGATAACTGCAACACCAGGAATCTCAGTGATGATCGCAAGACCCTTCGGCTTACGTGCCTCAAAAAGCTCCTCGACACGAGGAAGACCCTGTGTGATATCGCCGCCGGCAACACCACCGGTATGGAAAGTACGCATGGTCAGCTGTGTACCCGGCTCACCGATAGACTGAGCAGCAATAATACCAACAGACTCTCCAACCTGTACAGGCTCACCTGTTGCCATGTTGGCGCCGTAACATTTTGCGCAGACACCGACTTTACATTTACAGGTAAGAATTGTACGGATCTTAACCTGATCAATTGCTCCGCCCTCTGCGTTTACACCCTCAGCCATGATTCTGGCTGCACGTTTTGGTGTAATCATGTGATTTGCTTTTACAAGCACTTCACCGTCTTTATTCTTGATCGTCTCACAGGAGAATCTTCCTGTAATACGCTCCTGAAGGCTTTCGATCTCCTCTTTGCCGTCCATAAAGCCTTTGACATACATACCGGAGATCTCGTCTCTTGTCTCGCAGCAGTCTGTCTCTCGAACGATCAGCTCCTGGGATACGTCAACCATTCGTCTGGTCAGGTAACCGGAGTCGGCTGTACGAAGAGCTGTATCGGAAAGACCTTTACGAGCTCCATGCGCAGACATGAAGTACTCCAGTACGTCAAGACCTTCACGGAAGTTTGACTTGATAGGAAGCTCAATGGTGTGACCGGTTGTATCTGCCATCAGGCCTCGCATACCTGCAAGCTGTTTGATCTGCTTATCAGAACCACGGGCTCCGGAGTCGGCCATCATGAAGATGTTGTTGTACTTGTCAAGACCGTCAAGCAGGGCTCTTGTAAGCTCATCGTCAGTCTTCTTCCAGGTTTCAACAACCTCTTTATAACGCTCTTCCTCTGTGATCAGACCACGTTTGTAGTTCTTTGTAATTTTATCTACGATATTCTGTGCATTCTGGATCATCTCAGGTTTCTGAGGCGGCACAGTCATATCGGAAATGGAAACCGTCATGGCAGCACGAGTGGAGTACTTATAACCTGTGGACTTGATAGCGTCAAGTACCTCAGCTGTCTTGGTAGCTCCATGAGTGTTGATAACTTTTTCCAGAATCTGTTTCAGCTGCTTTTTGCCTACAAGGAAGTCAACCTCAAGCAGAAGTTCGTTGCCCGGAATGCTTCTGTCCACAAATCCAAGATCCTGCGGAAGAATCTCGTTGAACAGGAAACGTCCCAGTGTGGATTCTACATTGCCGGTAAGAACAGTTCCATCCGGCATTGTCTTTGTGCAGCGAACCTTGATCTTTGACTGCAGAGTGATAACCTTGTTCTCATAAGCAAGGATTGCTTCGTTTACGCTCTTGAAGAACTTACCTTCTCCCGGGTATCCCGGTCTTTCCTGTGTCAGATAGTAAATACCAAGAACCATATCCTGTGAAGGAACGGCTACCGGGCCACCATCAGACGGTTTCAGAAGGTTGTTTGGTGACAGCAGGAGGAAACGGCACTCTGCCTGAGCCTCAACAGAAAGCGGAAGATGTACCGCCATCTGGTCACCATCGAAGTCCGCATTAAACGCGGTACAAACAAGGGGATGAAGCTTAATAGCCTTACCTTCTACAAGGATCGGCTCAAATGCCTGGATACCAAGACGGTGCAGTGTAGGCGCACGGTTCAGCATAACCGGATGTTCTTTGATAACGTCCTCGAGAACGTCCCATACCTCCGGCTGGAGCTTCTCCACCATTTTCTTTGCATTTTTAATGTTGTGAGAGGTACCGTTTGCAACAAGCTCTTTCATAACAAAAGGCTTGAACAGCTCGATAGCCATCTCTTTCGGAAGACCGCACTGATAAATCTTCAGCTCAGGTCCTACGACGATAACAGAACGTCCGGAGTAGTCAACTCGTTTACCCAGAAGGTTCTGACGGAAACGTCCGGATTTACCTTTCAGCATATCGGAAAGGGATTTCAGAGCTCTGTTTCCAGGACCGGTAACCGGGCGTCCGCGGCGTCCGTTGTCAATAAGAGCATCTACTGCTTCCTGCAGCATACGTTTCTCGTTGCGGACGATAATATCCGGAGCGCCAAGCTCCAGCAGTCTTTTCAGACGATTGTTTCTGTTGATGATTCTTCTGTACAGGTCGTTCAGGTCAGATGTTGCAAAACGTCCGCCGTCAAGCTGTACCATCGGACGAAGATCCGGCGGGATAACAGGAATTGCTGTCATGATCATCCACTCAGGACGGTTGCCGGACTCACGGAAGGATTCCACAACCTCCAGACGTTTGATGATTCTGGCACGTTTCTGTCCTGTTGCATCCACAAGCTCTGCCTTCAGCTCCTCAGCATCCTTTTCCAGATCAATGGCCTGCAGAAGCTCCATTACAGACTCTGCGCCCATTCCTACACGGAAGCCGTATCCATAGGACTCACGGGCATCCTGGTATTCCTTTTCTGTAAGGACCTGTTTGTACTGAAGCCCGGAATCAGCCGGGTCCAGTACGATATAGTTTGCGAAATATAAAACCTTTTCCAATGTTCTCGGAGAGAGGTCAAGGATAAGTCCCATTCTGGACGGGATACCCTTGAAATACCAGATATGGGATACCGGAGCAGCAAGCTCAATATGACCCATACGCTCTCTTCTGACAGATGCCTTTGTGACTTCTACGCCGCATCGGTCGCACACAACGCCTTTGTAGCGGATTTTTTTGTATTTACCGCAATGGCACTCCCAGTCTTTGCTGGGCCCGAAGATTCTTTCACAGAAAAGTCCGTCCTTTTCCGGTTTCAGAGTACGGTAGTTAATAGTCTCAGGCTTTGTTACTTCGCCTCTTGACCACTCTCTGATCTTCTCAGGGGACGCCAGTCCGATCTTAATGGCATCGAAAGTCATTGGCTGATATGTTTCATTGGTATTGGTTGTTTCTGCCATGTATTCTTTCCCCTTTCTATTCTTCGTCATCAAGAGTTTCGTCAAAGTCAAGGAATGCATCTTCCTCTTCTTCGTCTTCCTCTTCCACATCTACAAGTTCTTCACCCTCGAACTCCTGCTGTGTATAACCGTGCTTGCCAAAGGATTCCTCTTCTCTGTCTCTGCTGTGTCTGTCTCCCTCGATCACGGAACGAAGATCTGTATCGCCGTAATCCACGGTTTCCATAATCTCCACCTCAGTGTTGTCATCTCTCAGGACCTTAACGTCAAGACCAAGAGACTGCAGCTCTTTCAGCAGAACCTTGAAGGATTCCGGAATTCCCGGCTCAGGAATATTATCACCTTTAATAATTGCTTCATAAGTCTTCACACGACCTACAACATCATCGGATTTAACTGTCAGGATCTCCTGCAGAGTATAGGACGCGCCATATGCCTCCAGAGCCCAAACCTCCATCTCTCCGAAACGCTGACCGCCGAACTGAGCTTTACCGCCCAGAGGCTGCTGTGTTACCAGTGAGTATGGACCTGTAGAACGTGCATGGATCTTGTCGTCTACCAGATGATGCAGTTTCAGGTAATGCATGTGTCCGATTGTTACAGGACTGTCAAAGTATTCACCGGTACGTCCGTCACGAAGGCGAACCTTGCCGTCTCTGGAAATCGGAACGCCCTTCCACAGTTCTCTGTGGGCCTTGTTCTCATCCAGATACTGCATAACGTCAGGAGCAAGTACATCCTGATATTTTGCACGGAACTCTTCAAAGTCCTCTGTGTTTACATAATCATTTGCCAGTTCCAGAGTATCCTGAATGTCATTCTCGTTTGCACCGTCAAATACCGGAGTTGCAACATTGAAGCCAAGAGCTTTTGCAGCAAGACTTAAATGGATTTCCAGCACCTGTCCGATGTTCATTCGGGAAGGTACGCCCAGAGGATTCAGAACGATATCCAGCGGACGGCCGTTAGGCAGGAACGGCATATCTTCAACAGGAAGTACACGGGAAACAACACCCTTGTTACCGTGACGACCAGCCATTTTGTCACCAACAGAAATCTTACGTTTCTGAGCAATATAAATACGAACAGACTGATTTACACCAGGAGAAAGCTCGTCACCGTTCTCTCTTGTAAATACTTTAGCATCAACAATGATACCGTACTCACCATGAGGAACCTTAAGGGAAGTATCTCTTACCTCTCTCGCCTTCTCACCGAAGATCGCACGGAGCAGACGTTCTTCTGCAGTAAGCTCTGTCTCTCCCTTAGGAGTAACTTTACCTACCAGAATGTCTCCTGCACGAACCTCAGCACCGATACGGATGATACCGCGCTCATCAAGGTCTTTCAGAGCATCGTCACCAACGCCCGGAACATCTCTTGTGATCTCTTCCGGTCCCAGCTTGGTATCTCTGGCTTCTGCTTCATATTCTTCAATGTGGACAGATGTATAAACATCGTCCTGAACAAGTTTTTCACTTAAAAGGACAGCATCCTCGTAGTTGTAGCCTTCCCAGGTCATAAATCCGATCAGCGGGTTTTTACCAAGGGCCAACTCACCATTAGAAGTAGACGGACCGTCTGCGATAACCTGTCCTGCCTCTACATGCTCGCCCTGGAACACGATCGGCTTCTGGTTGTAGCAGTTGCTCTGGTTACTTCTGAGGAATTTTGTCAGATGATAATCATCTTTTGTTCCGTCATCATTTTTGATGCTGATATCTGTAGATGTGGAGCGAAGAACTGTACCGGCCTTCTTAGCCACAACACACACACCGGAGTCAACAGCAGTCTTTGTCTCCATACCTGTTCCAACAACCGGAGCATCGGTGGTCAGAAGCGGCACTGCCTGACGCTGCATGTTTGATCCCATGAGCGCACGGTTGGCATCGTCGTTCTGCAGGAATGGAATAAGCGCTGTAGCAACGGAAAATACCATCTTAGGAGACACGTCCATGTAGTCAAACATATGTCTCTCGTATTCCTGAGTTTCCTCACGGAAACGACCGGATACGTTTTTATGAATGAAGTGTCCTTCTTCGTCCAGAGGCTCGTTGGCCTGCGCTACATGGTAATTATCCTCTTCATCGGCTGTCATATAAACAACCTCGTCAGTTACTACCGGATTGGACGGGTCTGTTTTGTCAATCTTTCTGTACGGAGCCTCAACAAAACCATACTGATTGATTCTTGCATAGGAAGCAAGAGAGTTGATAAGACCGATGTTAGGACCCTCAGGAGTCTCGATCGGACACATACGTCCATAATGAGAATAGTGAACGTCTCGAACCTCGAATCCGGCTCTGTCTCGGGACAGACCGCCTGGTCCCAGGGCAGACAGACGTCTCTTATGGGTCAGCTCACCTAACGGGTTGTTCTGATCCATGAACTGGGAAAGCTGTGAAGAGCCAAAGAACTCTTTCACTGCCGCTGTTACCGGTTTAATATTGATCAGGGACTGCGGAGAAATATTCTCTGTGTCCTGAGTTGTCATACGCTCACGTACCACTCTTTCCAGTCTGGAAAGACCAATACGGTACTGATTTTGAAGCAGCTCACCTACAGAACGGATACGGCGGTTACCCAGGTGGTCGATGTCATCATCATTTCCAAGGCCGTATTCCAGATGCATGTTATAGTTAATAGAAGCAAGAATATCTTCTTTTGTAATATGTTTCGGAATCAGATCATGGATATCTCTGCGGATCGCATCCTTGATATCCTCAAGACTGTCATTTTCTTCCAGTATTTTTTCGAGAACCGGATAATATACTAATTCTGTAACACCCAGTTCCTTCGGATCACAGTCAAGCTCAACATGAGCAGAAAGATCCACCATAAGGTTGGAAAGAACCTTGATCTTGCGATCCTCTTCTCCCTGGATCCATACAAACGGAGCAGCGCTGTTCTGGATCTTGTCAGCGATCTCTCTTGTGATGTTTGTGCCTTCATCTGCAAGGATTTCTCCTGTAGACGGATCCACAACTGCCTCTGCAAGCTTGTGTCCTACAATCCTGCTGTTAAAATGAAGTTTTTTGTTAAATTTATAACGTCCGACTTTGGCAAGATCATATCTTCTCGGATCAAAGAACATTGCCATGATCAGGCTCTCTGCGCTCTCCACTGCCAACGGCTCACCCGGACGGATTTTTTTGTATAATTCCAGAAGACCTTCCTGATAATTTGTGGAAGTATCTTTTGTGAAGCTGGCAAGGATCTTGGGCTCCTCGCCAAACAGTTCTACAATTTCCGCATTGGTGCCGATACCAAGGGCACGAATCAGCACAGTGATCGGAACCTTTCTGGTTCTGTCTACACGAACATAAAAAACATCGTTGGAGTCTGTTTCATATTCCAGCCATGCACCTCTGTTGGGAATTACGGTACTGGAAAACAACCTTTTACCAACTTTATCATGTGCGATTGCATAATAGATTCCAGGGGAACGTACCAACTGGCTTACGATAACACGCTCTGCACCGTTGATTACAAATGTGCCTGTTTCCGTCATTAACGGAAGGTCTCCCATGAAAATCTCGTGTTCGTTGATCTCTTCTGTTTCTTTGTTAATCAGTCTCACTCGAACCTTCAAAGGTGCGGCATAAGTCACGTCACGTTCTTTACACTGCTCAATTGTATACTTCGCATCCTTTGCGTCAAATGTAAAGTCGATGAACTCCAGACTAAGCTTTCCGCCGTAATCCGCGATTGGAGAAATATCATCAAATACTTCTTTCAGCCCTTCATCCAGGAACCATTTGTAGGAATCTTTCTGGACTTCGATCAGATTCGGCATATCCAGGACTTCTTTTTGTCTCTGGTAGCTCATACGCATGCTTTTTCCAGTTTTTACAGAACGAATTCTGTTTTTTTCCATTGACGTTTCACCCCTGTTTTTTTATTTATTACAACATGATCCTGTTTATATTTTCAGGTAAACAGGCATATCTTGCCATAATATAGCATTTTTCACTATAACATACTGTTGTCAACCTGTCAACCAGATTTTCAAACTTTTTTTGATCACCTTTTTCATTTGCCGGCAAGACTGATACAGAATATACTGTTTTCCCGATAAAGTAAAAAAAGAAACGCAGGAACACCTGCGGCGTCCCTGCGCTGTCTCTTCTGTTCAGACTGAATTATTTCAGAGTGATCTTTGCTCCCTCTGCTTCCAGTTTTGTCTTGATGTCCTCAGCCTCAGCTTTGGAAGCGCCCTCTTTAACTACCTTCGGAGCACCGTCAACTACAGCTTTAGCTTCTTTAAGTCCAAGACCTGTTACTTCACGAACAACTTTGATAACTTTAACTTTGTTCGGGCCTACTTCTGTAAGCTCTACGTCGAACTCGTCTTTCTCTTCAGCTGCCTCGCCTGCTGCGCCTGCTGCTGCAACTACAACGCCTGCTGCTGCAGATACGCCGAACTCTTCCTCACAAGCTTTTACAAGTTCATTTAACTCTAATACAGATAACTCTTTGATTGCTGCAATAAATTCTTCTGTTGTTAATTTTGCCATTTTAATTTCCCTCCATATAATATTATTTTAATTTATACCGGTTCACAGTGCTATACGAAAACTGTAAACTCTTCCGCACGCTGTCTGCGCATTGTAAATCTGTCCCTGACAAATTTACTCAGCAGCTGCTGCGTTTCCACCCTGTGCCTCTGCAATCTGGTTAAGCACACGAGCGAAGTTTGTGATCGGAGACTGAATGCTTCCAAGAAGTTTTCCAAGAAGTTCTTCTCTGGACGGAATCTGGGAAAGTGCCTGGATTCCAGCCTGATCATTGTAGTTGCCCTCAACTACACCTGCGATCAGCTCCAGTGCCGGGAACTGTTTCGCATATTTAGCAAGGATTCTAGCAGGTGCTGTTGCATCTGTAGCAGAGATTGCCAGTGCGTTTGTACCTTCAAGATGTTTGGAAAGGCTCTCACAGTCTGTTCCCTCAAAAGCACGTTTCATCATTGTGTTTTTGTAAACTTTATACTGAACACCAGCTTCTCTTAATTCCTTACGCAGAATAGTGTCCTGCTCAACAGTAAGACCACTGTAGTTTACAAGAACTACGGACTGAGCGTCTTTAATGCTGTTTGCGATTTCTTCTACGATTGGTTGTTTCAGTTCTACTTTTGCCATAAATGGTACACCTCCTTATAGATTTTGATATACCGCCGTTGCAATGGATACTGAGATAAAAAAAGCCCTACTGTACCATGACAGTAAGGTCTCCTGTAATCTTATCAGAATACTAAGTCCTCGGTAGGCGTTTTGATCCTTATGCCTTACGGCACCTACTGTCTTCGGCAGCGTTCTGTAATAGAATAACACGGAGAAAAGTTCATGTCAAGATATTATTTAAAAATTCTTTAATTCTTTAATAAGTCTTTTGGTCAGGCCCTAAAAAATATGTTATACTAAACAGGGGATTTCTATATATTATAACTGCGAAAGGTACGGTACTTTATGGTTCAGATATGCCGGAAAGATAAAAAGTTGGTTTACGAAACCATACGCTCTGGAAATATAGGTGCTGATGAAATATCCATTCCTAACCTGGTTGATGATATTCTCCTTACTTTTACCATTTTGGGCATATGTAAGAATACGCGTTACATTTGTATTAAGATTCGTAATTTTAATTTCGTTTATACTCATAATCGTACATTCCTTCCTATATAATTAAATCTTTTTTCCTTGAAAATCAAGGATTATTTAATGTTTCATGAATAAATACCCCAGAAAAAGGATACATGGAAGCGGTCATTTCTCTGTATCATATTTTTTACTAACCATCTAAAGTCAGTAATCTTATCTTACTCTAAAATTTTCTCAACCTTCTTTCTTAAAATTCCTTATATTTTTTTGAATTATATAAGGATCTCCTGTGCTTTCTATATTTTTGTAATTTAGGATCCTAACATAAAGATACCCAAAACAAGCTTGGTTTCCCAGTTCTGTCATGTTACATTTTTTATCATAAACGCTTCCATTTATTTTATTCCTTTATAAAACAGCAAATGAACAAATTTGAAAAAGTGCATAAATCCCCGTTGTTTTGTCTTTGCAGGATACACATATAGAATTTAAAGTTTATCTGTATCTACATATTATGGATTCTATTGCGCAAAATTCTGTATTATCTCATTTATAGTTTTATATACTAAACTCAAATGCTCAAAACAAGATATTACTAATTATTATGATCTCCCCGGGGATCGCTGCACAGAAGAAGAGCAGCTTATAGAGCTGATAAAAGAATACGCAGCCAATGATTTTCGCGAAAAGAAATGCTACAGCGATATGAATCAGAAATATTTTGCATATCATGACCGTAATAACTGTAAACGAACCTATGAATTTATCCTCAAAAACTGCCAAAAGTAATCACTGATTACTGCTTTCTGTCGTGATCTGCAGCGCCCCCGGCAACATACCGGGGGCGCTGATTATATAATATCTTTTTATTTTCTCTGATAGCTGCTGTTGATTCTGCAGATGAAACTTACGGCAGCTGAGAGATCAGAGACGGATTCAATACCCGCACTCCTTCTTCACCCAGAATCCGCTCCAGAAACCCTGTATATTCATCATAAGTCAGACTTCCATCAGGAGTCAGAAGCTCAAAATCTGTTCCGTACACATGGGCAAAAAGTCCTGTCTCTTTCAGACCGTTTCTCAGATAGAAGGCTTTCCTGCGCTTTCTGTCCTGAGCATTCTCTGCTTTTTCATCCTGCATTTCGATTTCAAAAATATATTTATTACTGCGGAATCGTTCCAGTAAAAGCTTCAGGCTTTTACTTCCATATCCACCGTTTCTTTTTTCAGGAGAAACAGCAAAATAATCCAACAGCGCAGTATTTCCATCCATCATATTAAAGGCAAGTCCCACAAACTCATCCTGATCTGTCACTGCAAAAAGCTCCATCTGTCCCTTTTCCGCAAGATGCTCCATAAGAGAGATCGGCTTTTTTTCTTCAGCAGGAAAAGCTTCTTCGTAGAGCATATAAACCTGTTCTTTAAATTCTGTTCCGTTTTTCAGTATGTTTTTTAATTCCATATTTTATTCCTTTTCTGAGCTGTCAGAGCAGCCCTTCTCTATATTTTTATAAGTTTTATCGCCCGGATATCAGGCATTTCCTCAAACCTTTCCGGTATTCTTTAAAACTCCGGCCAGGACAGAATCTCTCTGGAAATCTGAGCTTCATAATCACCTTCTACGTCTATACTCCGCCCTGCTTCATAAATATTTGTCTCGGCGCCCCATACGTCGTCATGATACTCCCACACATGAAAACTCAGCCCCCGGAACATAAAGTCAAGACTTCCGCACCCGTCCTCTTCTGTATAAGTAAAAGAGATATTTTTTCTGTTCAGCGCATCCTGCACTGTTTCCAATCTCATAATCCTGCCCCTTTCCAATTTCATTTTGTGCCTGTAATTTTACCCCTTGTATACAGCGCTGTCAATATGTCTCCGGATGCTTGCATAAGCCCTTATAATGCTTTATGATAAAAGAAAAGTCTGTCTGAAAGGAGATCTGCCATATGACGTCAAAACCTGTTTTTCACGGAAGCGATATTGAAAAAATCTGCAGCTTCTACCATCTGAAAAAAGAAAATATCATAAACTTTGGAGCAAATGTGAATCCCCTTGGGCTTCCGAAAAATGTGCAGAAAGAGCTTGCCTCACACCTTTTTCTTCTTTCTTCCTATCCGGACAGAGAATATTCCTCACTGAGAAATGCCCTGTCCCAGTACTGCAGCATACCCTCTGACTTTATTCTGCCCGGCAACGGATCCAGCGAACTGATCTCTCTTCTCATTGAAGCTGTAAATCCCCGGCATACGCTGATACTCGGTCCCACCTACTCTGAATATTCCAGGGAGCTTTCTTTTTCCGGAAGTACTGAGACCTGGTATCATCTGGAGGATTCCAGCGATTTTGCTCTGGATATCCAAAATCTCTGTCTTACCCTGGAAAAAGATTATGATTTCCTGATTATGTGTAACCCTAACAATCCCACTTCCTCTGCTGTCACACAGGAGAAACTGCGAAAAATCCTTACCTTCTGCCGTCAAAAAGAAATTTTTGTAATGATCGATGAAACCTATGTAGAATTCGCCCCTGATCCGCAGCTTATTACCGCAGTACCCCTTACCAGGGAGTTTGAAAATCTTATGGTCCTTCGGGGCGTATCAAAATTTTTCGCCGCACCGGGCATGCGCCTTGGCTATGGAATTACAGGGAACAAAGAACTTCTCTCAAAAATAAAAAACAGACAGATTCCCTGGTCCATAAACAGTCTGGGAGCCTTTGCAGGAGAACTGCTTGTACAGGACAAAGACTATATTTCCCGTACAAGACAGCTGATTTTAAAGGAAAGAGAAAAACTTTATCAGGAGCTTCTGAAGCTTTCTTCTTTTAAAGTATTCCCTGCCTTTGCAAACTTCCTTTTACTGAAAATAATCAAACCCGGGCTCACTGCCTCCAATGTATTTGAGGCATGTATCCGCCAAAACCTTATGATCCGTGACTGTTCTTCTTTCCAGTGTCTTGACGGAGAATTTGTCCGCTTCTGCATTATGCTCCCGGAACATAACGAACAGCTTCTGAACGTATTAAAAGGGCTGTAAAAGCCCTTTTAATTCATGCTATATCGCTTTAAAATTATATTTGTGAGGCAGTTCTCCCTCTTCTCCGAACAGTTCAGGATTTCCCCGGGAAGGAGGGGGGCTGCTTTTCAGTCTTTTTTGCAGAAGCGTAAGGCAGGCTGCAGCCGTTCTTATCTGCAAAAGCAGTATAGAACACACTGTTTCCGCCGCAGTTTTTTTGCTTTTACAGAACACGGTGCAGATACTTTTCTCTGGTCGCCAGTCCTCCTCTGATATGTCTCTCTGACTTATTCTTATCCAGAACCTGGCGCACCTCCGCCGCCAGCCCCGGATTGATCTCCGTCAACCTGTCAGAACAGTCTTTATGTACTGTACTCTTACTGATTCCAAATTTTTTTGCCGCCTGCCTTACAGTTGCCTTTGTTTCAATAATATAGCCTGCAATCTCCACTGCCCGTTCTTCAATGTAATCTTTCAAAGGAAAATCCCCCGAAAACGCTGTTTTTACAATGTATGCTGTATTATATAAAATGTATTCCAGTTCATACCTCAGGAATCAGAAGCCCGAAGCATATAAGATCATGTTGCCGCACATAATCCGAAAGAGATTGTAGCTCTCTTCTGTAAAAACTGTGCTTCGGAATAATATAAAAAGTCTGTAAAGTCCCTCTGATTTTTTTAATCCGGGCTTGACAAACCCATACTGCAGGACTACAATGGGATAAACAATTAAATAAACAGTTTCGGTAGGTGAGGCTACCACAGGGATTTGGATTTTCCTAAGATTGCTGCCGCAAAAACGTGGAGACACGATTCGCTGGTCAGCAGGATATGTCGCAGTCAAGGCATAACCTAATGCAATTTTTACGCCCTGTGATGCTAAAGCTTGAACGATGTTTCACAGGAAAAATATATCCTGTCATTGCTCAGGCGATGACAGGATTTTTTATTCCTCAAAAATCAAGGGATTCAGAAAGTTTTAAGCGGACCTGTCCCCTTTGTTCTGAAAAAGGAGGTGAGAACCATGGAACCTGGAGCCAGTTGTCAGATCATTATATTAAAGAAAGGACTGAAGAATTATGATGAAAACATTACTGATTCACACACCGGAAAATTATACTTCTGTCAGCTCTCTGACAGAGCCAAAAGCTGTACAGGAGTCCATGGAAAAGCATGAAACCTCCTATTTTGAGACTTCCGTACTGACCCATGCCAGAAAACGCTTTATGTGGCTTCTTTTTCTGATGCTTTCTGCCACAGTTACCGGAACTATTATTACCAGATATGAAAATGCCTTTTCCGCAGTTCCTCTTCTGGTTTCCTTTATTCCCATGCTGATGGATACCGGAGGAAACTGCGGTTCTCAGAGCTCAACCCTGATTATCCGCGGTCTTGCCCTGAACGAGATCCGTCCCCGTGATGTTTTTCGGATTGCATTTAAAGAATTTCGGATTGCGCTTCTGGTAGGCACAGGGCTTGCTGTCATAAACGGAATCCGCATTCTGATTATGTACAGAGATCCCAGACTTGCTCTGGTAGTTTCTCTGTCTCTGACTGCTACTGTAATCCTGTCCAAGATCATCGGATGTATTCTTCCGCTTGGCGCAAAAACCCTGCATATGGATCCGGCAATCATGGCATCTCCTCTGATCACTACAGCTGTGGACACCTGCTCTATTATTATTTACTTTTACATTGCCACAAGGATCTTTGCCCTTGCTGTGTAACCTGTTTATTCCTTCTGAAGATCAACGATCCTGGTACAGACCTTTTCCAGAAGCTCCGGGCTGTGGCTGACTACGATCATTCCAATTTTGCGCTTTTCGGTTTCATCCATAAGGAAATGCCAGATCTGACTCTGTGTGATGAGATCCAGCATGGTGCTGATCTCATCCGCCAGAAGGAACTGTGTCCTCTGTCCCAACGCTCTTGCAATACAAAACCTCTGCATTTCTCCCCCGGACAGCTCTGCCGGAAAACGGTTCATCCAGTCTGCCTCAATGCCAAGTCTTTTGATAAGGTCAGGAGATACATTATCCCCCTCCTCAAGCACCGATTTCATTCGCAGCCTGGGATTAATGGCCTGTTCCGGATGCTGCCAGATCAACTGAACCGGACAGTAGGAGCCATAGAAATCAAGAGGCTTTCCGTCCAGCAGAACCTGTCCGCTGTCAGGCTTCTCATATCCCGACAGTATTTTACAGAGGGTTGTTTTTCCAAATCCGCTTGGCGCCACAAGCCCTACCCGCTCTGTACTCTCTGCTTTCAGACTGAAATCTTTTAAAATTTCCCTGCTTTTTTCTCCATATCGAAAAGAAATATTTCTGGCTTCAAGAATCATACACGCACCTCACATATCCTCCGTTTACTTCCCTGTAGGGAATTTCCCCTCTGCATTTTTCTGTACATTTTTCACACCTTGGAGCAAAGGGACAGCCCTCCGGCATATCTTTTACATAGGGCTGTACCCCGTCAATATAATGAAAGCCATTTTGAGGCATTGCTCTCCATAAGGCTTTTGTATAGGGATGGCGCAGCGTTTTTTCCTGGCGAAAATCCTCTGTTTTTGCATCCTCCAGAGTGTATCCTGCATAGAAAACAAGAACTCTGTCCGCAGTTTCCAGCGCAAGCTCCAGATCATGGGTAATGATCAATACTCCCGCTCCCATATCAGCCAGCTCCCTGAAATGCTCCATAGCCCTCTTTGCCGCTTTCAGGTGAAGTCCCGGCGTAGGTTCATCTGCAATAACCAGCTTCGGCTCTTCGATCATCGCAGTGGATATCATCACTCTTCTGGTCATTCCTCCGGAAAGCTCAAAGGGATACTGTTCCTGAACTTCTTCTGCCAGACCGTACCGTCTGAAGATCCCGTCCAGCTTCTTTTTTCTTTCAGGATCCTTTTTGCCTTTGCAGATCTGCGTTCCCACCTTCATCAGAGGATCCAGGTAGGAAGTGCTCTGAGGAACCATAACAATCTCTTTTCCTCTGAGAGCGCAGATTCTTTTTTCTCTAAGAGGCTCTCCACAGTAAAGAATCTGTCCGCCCATTTCTGCATTATAGGGAAGAATCCCCATTACCCCATGAGCCAGAAGGCTTTTTCCGGAACCGGAAGAACCCACAACAGCCACCATTTCTCCCTGATGGACAGTAAGACTGAGATCTCTGATCACAGGAAGCTTTGTCTGCTTTGTGCCCTTCTGATACTGGGAAAAGGAAATATTCATATTTCTGATTTCAAGTATTGTATTTTTTTCCATTTCACCCCTCCTATTCATGAGCGCTGGCAGGATCCACCAGCTTCCGGATACCCTCGCCCACAGTATAAAAACACACAACTGTCAGAACCAGCATCAGTCCCGGGAACAGAGCCAGCCACCACTTTCCGGTAATCAGATATTTCATTGCCTCTGACAGGATAATGCCAATGGCAGGCTGCTCATTGGAAAGTCCGAAGCCCAGAAAAGTAATACTGGATTCGTGAAGGATCGCATGAGGAAAAAGAAGTATCAGACCTACCAGAAACTGCGGAAAAAGATGAGGAACCATATGCTTCATGGCAATATAAAAATTACTTTTCCCAAGCTTTCTGGCCATTTTAATATACTGCTGCTCTTTTAACTGCAGAACCTCACCCCGGATCAGCCGGGCAAGGGAAGTCCAGTGGGTCAGAGCAACGCCCAGAATCACGCCCTTCAGCCCCCGCCCGCAGGCAACGCAGATCAGGATCAGAAGAAGCATATGAGGGATTCCCATAACAAGATCAATAAACCAGGTGATAACTGTATCTACCGCTTTTCCCATTGTTGCAGACAGAACTCCCAGAATAAAGGCCATCACCGCACTGAAAGCCGCGGCGCTGATCCCGATAATAATACTGATGGAAAGCCCTTTAACCGTCCGGGTAAACATGTCTCTTCCCAGCCAGTCGGTTCCAAACGGATATTTCAGGCAGGGAGCAATATTTTTACGGGCAAAATCAGTTTCTCTGGCAGCATCTCCACAAAACATTCCGCCAATACACACAGCAGCCAGAAAGATCAGTGAAAGAACAAGCCACAGTACCAGCCTTTGCCTGCGGTTCCATTTTTTTATCATAAACGTTCCTTTTTTTGTGTTTTTTGTCATTTTGCGGCACCTCCACGTCTGATACGCGGATCGATCACACCATACAGAATATTTGCAATGAGATTTCCGCCAAAAACAAATAAAGCGCTGATAATAGTAATCGCCATAAGAAGCGGCATATCACTTCCAAGTCCTGCGCTTACCGCCGCCTGTCCAAGTCCCGGATAGGAAAAAACCTGCTCTACCAGAACAGAACCGCCAAAAATTTCACTGATGGAAGCAAACTGCAGGGTCATGGCCGGCGCCAGAACATTTCGAAATCCATGATTCCTGAAAATCTGCCACAGGCTTTCACCTCTTGCTCTTGCAAAAACAACATAATCACTTTCACAGATATCGACCATTTTTTCTCTGGTATGCATGGCAATATTGGCAATTCCGGTAATGGACAGCGTAACCGCCGGAAGAATGGCATGATATACCCTGTCCAGAAAAGTTACGCCGCTTGCCTCCACGCCTATGGGTACGCTTAGCCCTATGGGAAGGATCTTCAGCCACACCCCGAAGATGATCAGAAGCAGCATGGCGATCCAAAAAGCCGGGGTACTTGATATTAACAGACAGTAGCCTTTTACTGCCTTATCTACAAATTTTCCACGGTTCATTCCTGCCAGGGCGCCCAGGGCAAAGCCAATAAGCCCGGACAGAACCCAGGCAATAATCATAAGAAAAAGCGAATTTCCCAGTTTTACTGCAATTACCTTTGCCACATCCTGTCTGTAAAGAAGAGAAACACCCATATCTCCCTTCAGAAAATCCTTCAGCCACGCCAGATATCTCTGAACCGGCGGTTCTCCTACTCCCCAGTATTCTTCAAGCTTTGCAATCTGCTCCTGGCTCATGCTTCCCAGCGCAGCCTGTCCCACATTGGCCTGAAGAGGATCTACGGGAGAAACTGTCATAAGAGCAAACGCTGCAATACTGACTGCAAAAATAAGAAGAACCATCTTCACAAAATTTTTCAGTATAAACTTTCCTGCTGTATTTTTCAATATTTTCTCCTTGTACATAAATCGTTTGAAACGCACAGTATCCGGCAGCTTCCGGGGACGTTTTTATTCCTGTTACAGAACAAACCTCCCCAAAATCCTGCCGGATAATTATTTTATACGTAATTTTATTAAACTTTCGGAATTACTCCCATGTCCACTGATCCACATTATTTACAATAGACCAGCCATGTCCGTGAGGATGAATCTTCTGATCTGCAACTTTAAGTCCATCTCTTACAAAATACAGATGATCCACATTGCACAGCCAGATCCAGGGAATATCTCCCTCCTGGGTAATACCTGTTTCTCCGTCCCACTGAGCCTTTTTCCACAGCTCGTAGGATTCCTCAAGATCGCTGCTTTCCAGAGCCTCGTCCATGTATTTGTCTACTGTCTCATTGGCATACGGTGAATATTCAGCAGTTCCTGTTTCTTCCATTGTATGGTAAATATTGTAAAGCTCCATAGGAGTGTGCGCTCCCCATCCCCACATCAGAGGCTGAGACAAGGCCGCAGTATAGGCGGTATCCCAGTCAGCTCCCTCTGTAGTAACAGAAATTCCCAGTTCAGCAAGCTGATTTTTTGCATCCTCAGCCAGAGCCTGACGTACAGAATCAGATGCCGGATAAACGATCTTCATCTCAGCGCGTACGCCGTCTTTTTCGCGGATTCCGTCTTTTCCTTCTTTCCAGCCGGCATCCTCAAGAATTTTTACCGCTCCCTCAAAATCGTACTCTGTTTCTGCCTCCTCGTTATACCAGGGCATTTTGTCACATACGCTGTATGCGGGAGTTCCGTAGCCGTTCAGTACATTGTCGATCATTTCTTCACGGTCGATTCCAATGTTGATCGCGCGTCTTACTTCCACATCGCTGGTAAAATCATTTCCGGTCATTACTCCGTCTTTTTCTTCTGCCGGAGCTGCCGGAAGATTAAATCCACGGTTATCAACTGTATCTACACGGAACAGCTCATATCCCTCTATTTCCGTATCAGAATAGGAAGCTGCCGTATGCGCTACGTCTACCGTTCCGGACTGAGCTGCCGCAAGAGCCGCGTCCTCTTCCATAAAAAGAACCGTAACCTTTTTCATCTTTGGTTCTTCTCCGTAATAATCCGGATTGGCCTCAAAGATCACCTGCTGCCCCTTATCCCACTGCTTCATGATATAACGTCCTGATCCAACAGGATTCTGTCCGTAATTCTCGTCATATGCATGTTCCGGAACAATTCCCACTACAGCCATAGTATACGGCCAGATGGAAAAAGGCTTGTTCAGATGAAACTCTACTGTGGTATCATCCACTGCAACGGCTTCCTCCAGCATGGAAAAATCATTGACAGAGCTGTTGTCGCGGCAGTTATTATAGGTAAACGCTACGTCCTTTGCTGTCAGTGGTTCTCCGTCTGTAAATTTTACATCGTCACGGATCTTTACTGTCCAGATAAGCCCGTCCTCACTGACAGAATAATCTGTGGCAAGATCCATTCCAATAGACAGATCTTTGTTGGTAACAGTAAGTGTGCTCTGTATCAGAGGCTCATGAACATGCTCTCCGGCCCCCCAGCCATATGCAGGATCAAATCCCGCTTCCGGCTCAGAAGTTGCAGGCATGGTAACAATCACTTCATCCTTTGTTTTCTGTTCTGCTGCTGAAACCACTGTGCCGCTTCCGATCATGGAAACAGTCATACAGAAAGCCGCCAGCAGTGCCATTAACCGCTTTTTCATTTGATTTAACCTCCCTGATTTTCGTGTTTCACCAGTATAACATTGATTTTCGTCAGATTTAACCCTGTACGGGGGATATAAACCCATTCATATTTTGCATGGATAATCTTTTTTTTTCATACCTGTACATCCCCCTGGGAGGCTTGTTAAAATCTCTGACTTTGTTAAAATATAGTCAGCACAGGAAATTGTGTTATATGATGTCAAAGTCAGTGCACGACCTCCACTTATGATGCACTAACGATCCCATTAAAATACTCATTTAAAAAAAGCACCTGTAACAAGTGCTTTTTTTAATACGTTTTTTTATATTTTACCGGTCTACAAAACAGACTCGATCAGATTTCTGGTGTACTCCTCCCTGGGAGACCATATAATTTCCTCCGGAGTTCCGGTTTCCACGATTTTTCCCTGTTTCATAACGATCACCCGGTCGCAGAACATCTGAACCAGAGCAAGATCATGACAGATAAAAATTACGCTGAGACCGTTTTTCTGTCTTAATTTTATCAGAAGCTCCATAATCTGTTTCTGAACCGTTACATCAAGGGCGCTGGTAGCCTCGTCGCAGATCAGAAGCTCCGGGTCCAGCGCAAGGGCTCTGGCAATAGCAGCTCTCTGGCACTGTCCTCCGCTGACCTGATGGGGATACCGGGAAGCAAATTCCGGCGTAAGCCCACACAATTCTAGAAGGTTATCCACCTTTGTTTTTAATTCCGTTCCCTTTATCCCCATATTCCGCAGACTTTCCCCAATTCCGTCTCCAAGTGTCCTTCGGGGATCAAAAGACTCCGCGGGCATCTGGAAAACCATCTGCATATGACGGTATGCCTGTTTCAGCTGCCGTATTCCTGCCTGAGATATATCTATACATCCAGACTCTGTTCCTTCCGATGAAGGATAAAACAGAACTTTTCCCTCTGTACAGGGAAGAAGTCCCGTAATCAGTCTGGCAACTGTACTTTTTCCGCTTCCTGATTCACCCACGATCCCCAGACACTGTCCTCTTTTCAGTTCAAAGGACACCTCGTCCACAGCTGCAAAGGATTTTTTTCCTGCTGTAAATACCTTTTTCAGTTTCTCTGCTTTCAGCAAAATTTCTGTCATAATTTCTGATTCTCCCGTCTTTTCAGCCGGATCACAGAATCCATAAGCTGACGAGTATACTGACTTTCCGGATTTTCCAGAATCTTCTGTGTATCTCCGTAATCCATTACTTTTCCATTCTGAAGTACGAGGATCCTGTCTGCCATTTTTCTGACCACGCCAATATTGTGAGTGATCAGAAGCATGGCTGTATGAAACTCTTTTTTCATCAGAAGAAGCTCTTCCACCACCTGTTTCTGTACAGTCACATCAAGAGCGCTGGTAGGCTCATCTGCCAGGAGCAGATCCGGTTTTAAAAGCATGGCGGTACAGATTCCCACTCTCTGATTCATTCCTCCGGACAGTTCAAAGGGATAGCTTCCAAGAACACGGGCACAGTCTGTAAGTCCGATTTTTTTCATCAAAACAGCTGCTCTGTTTTCCACTTCCGCTCTGCTGACCTTCTCATGCTCCGATACGGCCTCGTACATCTGAGCCCCTACTGTACGCATAGGACAAAGGGCTGATTTACAGTCCTGAAAGACCATTCCAAGCTCAGGTCCCCGGTATTTCCTCAGTATTTTTTCCGGCATGGCAGTGAGATTTTCTCCTTTGTACCACACCTGACCGGCGACTTCAGCTCTGTTTCCCAGAAGTCCCATAACGGCTTTTGCAACCGTACTTTTTCCACTTCCGGATTCCCCTACAATACCCAGGATTTCTCCCTTTTTCACCTGAAAGCTTATGTCCTGTACAACAGGCTCTCCATCATAACAGACAGTCAGCTTCTCCACACGGAGCAGTGCATCTTCATTCTTTTTTACATTCATTCTGCGTCCCCTGTTCCCGGAATCAGTTATTCCACATCCAGATCTGCCGTGATCTCATAATAATCACAGGGATGAGCTGCCATTCCCTTTACATTGGATTTTGTCACAATTCCCATATTGAGATGTGATACAAAGAAAAATCCATCGTCGTCCAGAATCTTCTGCTGCAGCTCTGTTGCCAGCTTTGCTCTCTCCTCCGGCTCAAATGCCTGATGAAGCTTTTCTGTAAGAGCTGTTACCTCTTTGTTTTCATATTTTCCGTAGTTTTTGGGTCCCACTACTGTACTGGTAAAGAAATATTCCGGATCTCCGGTGGGAGCTGTGGTAGTAGAACTTACATACACATCAAAGTTGCCGTCTGCCGCATAAGTCATATGATCCGAAGTATTATTTACCACAACGTCAATTCCGATTTCCTTGAGAGTTGCCTGTGCATACTCCGCAAGCTTCGGCTGCTCCAGACGGGTCGGGTAGGTCAGCCAGTCTATGGTAAGCTTCTGTCCGTCCTTGTCTGCATATCCGTCGCCGTCTGTATCCTTCCATCCGGATTCTTCCAGCAGCTTTTTTGCCCCTTCCGGATCATAGGAAACTGTTTCCACTGCTTCATTTCCATAAGAAAAACTGTCCGGAAAAGCGGCTTTGGCAGGGAGCCCTCTCCCCTCCATGATCACAGAGCAGAAGCCCTCTTTATCAATTCCCATTTCAATGGCTTTTCGTATATTCTGATCCTGCATGATCTCCGACTCAAAATTAAACTGTCCGAAAAAGCATCTGCTTGTTGCGCAGGAATTAATGGTATACTCCGGATTTCCGTCAAAAAGCGCGTAGTTATCATACTGAAGACCATAGGTTCCCTGGATATCGCCTGTCTGAAGGGCCGCGGTCAGAGCGCTTCCGTCCGAAAAAGACTTTACTGTAACTTTATCCACCTTTACATCGCCGCCCCAGTAATTTTCATTTTTTACAAGATCAATCTGAGTGGGGGTAACTTTTTCTGCAATATAAGGACCTGTTCCTGCCACATTGGCATTTCCCCCTTCTCCCTGAACGCCATATTCCATATCAATAATGGCTCCGTAGGGATCTCCCAGATAGTTAATGATTGCCGGACATGGTTCTGTTGTGTAAATAGTCAAAGTCAGTCCGTCTGCATCAATATAATCGATCTTCATATCAGAAGGAGCCCGGTCATGAACCTTTACCAGATTTTCCAGACATTCCTTTACTGCCTGGGCATCCATAGTGCGGCCGCTTGAAAACTTTACTCCGTCTCTCAGTGTGATCTTTACCGTAGTGTCGTCCACAAACTCATAATCTGTGGCAAGCCAGGGCTCCACCTCCATATTGTCATTGTACTTAAATAACGTTTCCCCTACACCATACCTGAGCGCACTCCATCCGGAATAATTATCATGAGGGTTCAGCCCGGCGTCACCCATTTCCTCGCTGTAACCGGTTGTTCCGTATACAAAGGTCTTTTCTTTGTCTGCCATTACGCTGACACTCAGTCCCGATATCATCACTGCTCCTGCAAGCACTGCAGCAATAAATTTTTTCTTCATTATTTACCTCTTTTCTTTTTGTGTTCCGGATCCAGATAATCTCTCAATGTATCTCCCAGAAGGTTAAAAATCAGTACCGTTACAAAAATTGCAGCTCCCGGCGCAAGAGACATCCACGGCGCGATCTGCAGAAGGCTTCTGCCCTCATTGATCATACTTCCCCATTCTGCTGCCGGCGGCTGTACTCCCAGTCCCAGAAAGGACAAGCCTGCAAGCTCCATCATCATAGTTCCAATATCCAGAACTGCCGTTACAAGGACAGGGCCTGCAATATTAGGCAGAATATGCCGCAGAAGCAGAGCCGGTGTGCTGCTGCCGGAAAGTCTGGCCGCCATTATATACGGCGCCTCTTTCTGAGTCAGCGTCAGTCCTCTGGCCAGCCTGGCAAACTTCGGCCAGCTTACCACTGCCAGAGCAAGTACCGCATTCTGTACACCGCCGCCCAGGACTCCTGCCACAGCTAATGCGAATACCAGACTTGGAAAGGCCAGAAACAGATCTGATATCCTCATAAGAAAAGCATCCACAAAGCCTCCCCGCCAGCCGCAGATAATTCCCACAAAGGTTCCCGTTACTGTTGTAATGCTCACCAGGATCAGTGTGGAAAAAATACTGGTAGTTCCGGCTATCAGAATCCTGGAAAACATATCCCGTCCATAGCGGTCTGTTCCCAGCAGATGCTCCGGCCCCGGCGGCTGCTTTGCCAACAGAAGATTCTGCTCATAAGGGTCATAGGGACAGATGTATTTTGCACACAGAGCTGTTAAAAGAAGCAGCGCTGCCAGAACTGTCAGCACAATAAGCCGTATTTTTACAGAATCTGTTCCCGTCCTGTACACAGAAGATGAACCTCTCTTTTTCTTTGTCATCCTTGCTCACCTCCCAGTCTTACACGGGGATCCAGATAATGATACACAATGTCCGTAATCAGGTTCACTGCTACATAGATCACTGCCATCCATGCCACATATACCTGAACGACAGGATAATCTCTCATGGTAATGGCATCCACAGCCATTTTACCTACACCGTCCCACATAAAAATAGATTCCACAATGGTAGTTCCGCCCAGAAGGCTTCCCACAGACAATGCCATCAGCGTCACAATAGTCAGCATGGACGCCCTCAGAACATTTTTCCAGATAATCACACTTCCTCTGACACCTCTGGCCCTGGCTCCCGTCACATAATCCTTATTCAGTTCCTCCAGAACAGCCGCTCTGATCTGACGGATATATTTTGCCGCCATAGCTATGGCAAGGGTAAGAGTGGGAAGCACAAGACTTGCCGCAATATTTTCTGACGTAATCACAGGCAGCCATCCAAGCTTTACAGAAAATACATACATTAAAATCAGCGCCGCAAAAAAATTCGGGGCAGAATTTCCGATAAAACTCAGAAAACGTATCAGATAATCTGACCATCTATTATGGCGTATGGCAGAAAAAATCCCAAGGGGGATCGCTGTCAGCATAGTCACTATCATAGAAGAAACTGTAAGAAGTATGGTTGCCGGAAGCTTTTCCATAAAAGTATCATATACCTTCTGCCCGGATACATAGCTGGTTCCCATATCGCCTGTGACCATTCCTGCAAACCATCTGCCATACTGTACCAGAAAAGGCTGATCCAGACCGTATTCTTTTTTTGTCTGATCAATTACCTCCTGGGAGACAACTGACCCTGCATTTTCATACATGTAGGTTACTGCATCTCCCCCTGCAAGCCGCATCATGGCAAAGGACAGAAACGTAATCCCGATCAGAACGGGAATTAACTGAAGCAGTCTTTTTCCTATATATTTCAACATAATTTTATCCTCTGTTTATCTGCTTTTTCATCATTTTACTTACCGCTTCCGATTCGTTCTTCCAGAAAACAGATGAATTCCTTTAAACTGCTGTCCATCTCTTCTCCCCGATGTCTGACATACCCGAAGATCACCCGGCTTCCTTCCATTTTCAACGGGATTCCGGGAAGTGTATCTTTCTTATTCTCTGACAGATAGCTTCCGCTGATATTTGCCACATCACTGTTTTTTAAAAGCCTTTCCATAATATAATCGCTGTTTGTAATAACAGAAATATCCAGGCCTTTCCAGGAAAAGCTCTCCTTGTTTTCGGCGGCTCCAATATCAAAAAATTCGTCCTGATAGTTCTGAACCAGCCGAACTCCGTCAAGCTCTTCATAGCTCAGGCTCTCTTTTTCTGTTCCGTAAAGAAAGGATTTTCCTCCCGGATAAACAATGGCTTCTGTTTCATGCAGGGGAATAAATTCCATCCTGTTTCTGGACAGTTCATAAAAAAAGTCCTCTTTCTGCCGTTCCAGAATATACACAAACCCCACATCATCCAGATAGTCCCGGACGCGTTCCATCACTGTCCGAACTCCTGCCGTGTAAATCTGAAAATGATAATTTCTGTCATAATTCTCATTATAAAAATCCACAAACTGAGTGGCGAACCAAGAGCTTGGATTTGCCGAGATCCTGAGCCATTTTGTCATACCGTGGTCCGCCATGGCTTCCAGCTTTGTGACTTCGCCTACAATTTTACAGGCATAACGATATACCTGACTTCCCTGAGGCGTAAGACGGATCCCTCTGGGAAGCCGCTCAAAAAGCTGCATTCCCAGAGAATCCTCCAAAGCCTTTACCACCTTGCTGACACTGGGCTGGGTGGAATATAAAATTTTTGCCGCCTCGCTGACAGAGCCGGTCTGAGCGCAGGTCACAAAATACTGCAGCTGTTTTAAATCCATAATTTTTTCCTTTATAGTTCTTTTACTTACAGGTTCTCAGCATAAACATTGGTGTGGGATTATAAAACTCATCCTTTTCCACATAAATCCTGCTACTGATTCCCAGATCCACAGAAAATTCCTGAAGCTTCATTGCCCCCAGAGTCTCCAGATCCCAGGCTGGACGGCTGTAGGAACTGATTGGAAGCTGACGTTTGATCTCCTCACATTCTCTCATCATATCATCGCCAATTTCCTGATGCGCATGGTTGTCCGGAAGCTCGCACAGGTCTGTAAAATCACTGAGTCCGTAATTTGCATCAAAATTCAAAAGTATGCCGCCTTTTTTCAGTACACGCACCCATTCTCTGTAAGCGCTTTTTACATCCGGCAGGGTCCAGGTAAGGTTTCGGGAAATCACCACATCAAAGCTTTCGTCTGCAAATCTCAGATTTTCTGCATCCATTACAAAGAACTCACAGTCTGTTTTTTCCTCTTCTGCAAGCGTTCTGGCATTTTCAACCATATCAGGCGTCAGATCCACACCAGTGACCTGATATCCTTCTTTTGCCAGAAGCACGGAAAAAAATCCCGCTCCGCAGCCCACGTCAAGGACCCTGAGATTTCTGTCCTGAGGAAGCTGATTTTTTATTTCATAAAGCCATCGTTCAGACATAGGACTGTGAAGCTCCGCCCTTTTATGTTCCAGGAAATCTCCGCTTCTTTTTTCCCAGTAGCTTACAATTCGCTCTTTCCGCTCATCATAGGGATTGACAATCTTTCCATAAGCGATCATCGGCCCGTCCCCCAGTACCTGAAGCGTGCCGGTCTGATACAGGATCACACCGTCATACTCGGCCACGCTCAGCTCCAGAAGACCGCCTTCATAATCCCGCACTTCACCCAGAATCTCTCCTTCCCGGATCATATCGCCGGGCTTTTTAAAGGGATACCACAACCCGTCCCGGGAAGCGTCCTGATAACAGATATCTGTAACATCCAGAGGATAATAAGTTCTGTAATCCTTTTTCCCCTGATAAATTCCCAGATGACAGAGAATATTCCTGACATCTCTTCTTGTAGAGCGTACTTCTTCACTGGTCCAGGCTCCCATACCGCCCCGCTCAATAAGAATACTGGGGATTCCCTGAGAAGCCGCATAGTTATAAGCGCCCCCTGACGCCACATTGGAGCGGACCATGTAAGGTACGTCCACCTGCTCTGCCATGCGTCTTGACTGACTGACTGTTTTTTCATCTGCCATGCCCGCATAATACACATAAGAAGTCAGCTGTTCATAGTCATCCCCACTGTGCAGGTCAATGTAATAATCTGCTGCCGGCTGAAGCTCATGGGAAACTGCCCATGCAAGACGTTCCATTTCTGTACCTTTTGGATTTCCGGGAAATTCCCTGTTCAGGTTTTTTCCGTCTGTCAGTCCCATACTTCCGTTTCTCCGCTCAAACGCCGGAACATTTATCACCTTAACAATGATTATGGTACCTGCCACCTTCTGTATCTTCAGTTTCTGCGACAGCTCAATAGCAGCCTGTATCCCCACATATTCGCCCCCGTGGACTCCTGCAGTGATCAGCATTGTTTTTCCAGGTCTTGTTCCATGAAGCACGGCAGCCGGAAGCCGGAATTCGCCCTGTCCCAGCTCCAGATAACCTGTCCACACGTTTCCGGGTTCCACTGAAATATGATTGAGGCAAAAGCTTTCTCTTTTTTTCCCGGAAAGAAGAAAGATCGGGGTGGAGCCATTATTTGCGATCTCTTCTTCTGTCCATACCTGTTTCCACACCTCTGTGTCGCAGCTTACTTCTGTCAGCCCTGCATTTTTCAGGGCTTCCACATCCCACTGAGGACGCTTCTGTCTGCTTAAAGGAACCTGTCTGGCAATGGCCTCCATCCGTTCAATATCTGTTCCTGTATAATAATCTTCCAGATTTTTTTCTTCCACCCTCTGGCGGTCCTTCTCGTAACCGCTGCGCTTTTCCTCATCATAAAGATGACCGTACCAGTCTGCATCAAAATTGCACAGAAGTCCGCCCGGTTTCAGCACACGTACCCATTCCTCATACGCCTGTCCCGGGTTTTCCAGATTCCAGGTAACATTTCTGGAAAATACCGCGTCAAATTCGCAGTCTCCCAGTTCAAGCTTCTGGGCGTCACTGAGCTTCCAGGTGATTTTTTCCGCAAACACTCCTGTATTCTTTTTTGCCTCTTTCAGCATCTCCTCTGTAACGTCTGCTGCCGTTACCTGATATCCGGCCTCCGCAAGAAGCAGGGCAAAAAATCCCGGTCCGGTTCCCACATCAAGAACCTTCAGCTCCTCCGGGTTCTTTCCCGGAAAATTCTCTTCAAGGAGAGAAAGAAGCTTGTTCTTCCACATACTCCGTCTGGCGTCTGCCATTTCCTGCTGATTATATTCTGAATAGCCCTCTGCACGCTGTGTCCAGTAGGCATGAATTTCTTCCTTTAACGTATTCATGATTCTTTCTGCTCTTTCTGTTAGTATGTTCTTTCTATAAAAAGAATCCTGTATTTTTTCGGTTCCTGCCTGTGGCTGCCGGTTAATTTTCATTTCCTGCTGCCTGTGGCAATAAAATTTTTATAATGGACTTTTTATAGACGGCTTTATTATATAAAAAAAGAAATCCCTCCTGCAACCCTCCCGGGGGGATTTCTTTGCTGTTCAAAACCTGTTTCTTTTCTGGATTTCTCCGCTGATAAATTCATACAGCTTCTCCACCGCGTCTCCGTGAATCTGCTTTTTCTGAGCGCTGACCATCTGAGCTACCGCCTCAGGATCGTTCATAAGCTGGATTCCTTTTTCCACCTGCCCATTGAGGGTAATTGCTGACCAGCTCATGCCTGCCTTCATAAAAAATTTCCGGTTTACTGTTTCGCAGCCGGGAATCGGAGCCGTATGGATCATCGGCACACCCGTCACTGCCGCTTCTGTAGATGTCAAACCGCCCGGCTTTGTAAAAAGAACGTCACAGGCCTTCAGATAAAGAGACATCTGGGTGGTAAATCCCAGAATCTGTACCCGGGGCTGTTTACAAAACTCTTTTTTCAACTTCTGTTCCGCCTTGCGGTTGCTTCCGCAGATCACAAGAATTTTTTCCTGAGCTGTGCCTTCCAAAAGCTTTTTTACAAGCTCGGAAAGATCTCCGGCCCCCATACTTCCTCCGGCTGCCAGAAAATATCTGCCTTTCGTATCAAGCCCCAGCTTCTCCCTTGCCTGTTCTCTGCTTGTATTCCTCCGGCAGCTCTTAGCCACCGGAATCCCAAAAGCCAAAAGCTTCTCCGCAGGAATCCCCCGTCTGACACAGGACTTTTTTAAAGCCTCATGGGGAAGCACATAATAATCACAGTCTGTCTCCTCCCAGAAGGGAATACAGGTGTAATCTGTCATTACTGCCACCGTAAGCGGAAGCTTCATGCCCTTTCGTTTCATATAAGTAATTGTTTCTGCCGGATAAAGATGCGGCATGATCAGAACATCAACCGGATGTTCACGTAAATATCCGTCCAGATACTTTGCCATTCTCCCGTTAATATAATACACAGGAGATTTCTTCAGCAACCGGCTGGCTACCATTCCCAGCTTATAAAAAAGCCCGAAAAGTCTGGGCGTTTTTTTGACGATCTGAACATATCCGTCTCCTACCAGACGTGAAACTCCCTCTCCTGCAAGGCAGAGATAGTCAAGTACATATGCCTCGTCGCCTCTCTCCTGCATCTCCTCTGCAATCGCCCGGGCTGCAGAATTATGTCCGCCTCCTGTATTGCAGGACAAAATCAATGCTTTCATTCAAGTCTCCATTCCTCTCCCCGCCTGTATGCGGCATTTGCCTTCAGACAATGTTTATGTATCACAATCCCCGACATCAGGACACAGCCGGCCAAGACTGTTCTGCGCGGCACTGTCAGCATAACAGTAACAGCAAAGGCCAGAAACGTATATACGCTTTTTCTGGTATTAGACCTGGCAGATATTACGATCACAAACAGCAGATACCAGAAAATCAGAGCTGCCAGAGGCTGCCACAGAGGAAGCAGTCCGATCAGTACGCCAAAAGATACTGCAATAGCCTTGCCCCCATGTCCTTTCTGAAACAGAGAATGAGCATGTCCGAATACAGGCGCGGCCATTACCAGCGCAAACATCCAGGAATCCATTCCCAGATCCCTGGCGCACAGGGCAACCGGAAGCGCCCCCTTTCCCAGATCTGCCAGAAGAACCAGTATCCCACAAAAAGCGCCTCCACAAGCAAATGCATTAAACGTTCCCGGATTTCCATCCTCAGACTCTGTCTGAACATCCACTCCCCGAAAGATCATAGGAATCAGCCGTCCAAACAAAATACTTCCTGACAAAAATCCCATAATCACATAGAAAAAGTATCCATATTTCATAATCCAACCTGCTTTCCTGCTGCAAATAAAATCTCACAGTCGTTTCTAACCAGAGCTGGGCTTCTCCTCCGACCTCTGAATTTCTCATTTCCCTTAATTACAGTTCTCTATCAATCCCCTGTCCAGAGTTTTCCTGTTACAATACCATACTCCACAGACAGATTGTGGGAAGCGATAACAAAGTAGAAAAAATAACCATTTTTGTTGCAAAGGGAGAATCCACCCCATATTTCTCTGCCAGAATACTTGTGGTAGCGCCTGCCGGCATGGCAGCCAGCAGTACACAGATGCCAAAAGCATTTTTATCAAGAGGCAGAAAGCTACAGACTCCGTACACCACTGCCGGAATCACCACAAGCCTGTGAAACGTAAACTTTGCCACAGTCCGGTCCCAGAAATCCTTTACATTGATATCTGCAAGAATCATTCCAACTGCCATCATGGAAAAAGCTGTATTGCAGTTTCCTATATAATCCACTGCATCTGTAACCGGCGCCGGAAGCTTCCACCCGGTAAACATAAGAAGAATACCCAGTTCACTCATAATAATACAGGGATGCGTCAGAACCTTCCTGACCGTTTCTTTCCGGTCTGTGGTTCCGGAAAAAACTGCCAGTCCGGAAGTCCACATCATGATCCTCTGAGGAATCAGATAAATACTGGCAAGCACCAGCCCCTCTGCCCCGTAAATCCCCTCTGCTACCGGATTTCCCAGAAACCCTGCGTTTGAACAGATCGTTCCATACCGGAGACATTTATTTTTCCCCTCTGGTTCCTTCCTGAAGATCAGCCTTCCATAAAACACGCAAAAAATCTGAATCCCGACAGAGATCAGAAGGACCTCCAGATAATACAAGAGTCTGCCCTCCACAGGACTGTTCATAAATGCATGAAGAATGTTGCAGGGCAGAATCACATAAATAACAAGATCGTTCAGGTTTTTTTGTCCCTGCGGTCCAATGAGCCCGATGCGCTTCAGCATAAATCCCACTGCTACCAGAAGAAAAATCGTTGCCTGCAGCGTAAGTACTTTTTCCATAATACCCCTCTTTTCCTGTCTGTACAGAAAATCTCCTGTCATAATCATACTGACCGCTGATTTTTCTGAAAGATATCCCCAGTGTATCACAACCAAAAAATACTCGCAACAAAAAGACAAACCTCTCTTGACGGCACAGCTTATACCATGCTACAATGTCACCTGTCCAAAACACAGTGTGGACTTTTTTGGCCAGGCCACTTTTCGCCACACAATTACCATCCGGTAGTTGTGCGGCTTATTTTTTTGCCATAAAAGTCTTTTTTATAAACCAACAGGAGGAATATAAATGAACAATACTTTTATGAAAGAAAAGCCAGTATTTCCTCTGATCATGTCCATGGCTCTCCCCATGGTGATCTCCATGCTGGTAAACTCTTTGTATAATATAGTAGACAGCTTCTTTGTTGCGCAGATCAGTGAAGATGCCATGACAGCGCTTTCCCTGGTCTTTCCCATCCAGAACCTGGTGAATGCCATTGCCATTGGTTTTGGCGTGGGAATCAGCTCGCAGATTGCTTTTCATCTGGGAGCCGGAAATAAACACAATGCAGATATTGCCGCTACTCACGGAACGGTTTTGTCCGCTGTACACGGACTTATTATGATGGTAGTCTGTACTCTGATCATGCCCTCCTTTCTTGGGCTTTTTACACCGGACAAAAAGGTTATTGATCTGGGCGTAAGATATTCCGGCATTGTTTTTGCCTTTTCTGTTGTGATAGGCCTTGACCTTGCCTTTGAGAAGATTTTTCAGGCAGTTGGAAGAATGAAAGTTACCATGTTTTCACTGATGTGCGGCTGCATTACCAATATTATACTGGACCCGGTTCTGATTTTCGGTCTTGGTCCCTTCCCTGCCCTTGGAATCGAAGGCGCTGCCCTGGCAACAGGTCTTGGACAGGTTTTAAATCTGATCATTTACCTGGTGATCTATTTTGCCCGCCCGATTCCTGTACGCATCAGGAAAACATGTCTGAAGCCAGACGGCAGCATGGACAAAAAGCTTTACGCCGTGGGAGTTCCGGCAATTCTGAATATTGCGCTCCCCTCCCTTCTGATCTCCGTACTGAACAGCCTGCTTGCTGTTTACTCCCAGAGCTATGTGGTAATTCTGGGCATTTATTACAAGCTTCAGACCTTCCTTTATCTTCCTGCCAGCGGAATCGTCCAGGGTATGCGCCCTGTAATCGGATATAACTATGGAGCAGGAGAACACAAACGTGTGAAAAAAATCTATATGGTAACGCTTGCCATGAGCAGCGTCATTATGATCATCGGAACCGTTATCTGCCTGGCAGTTCCCAGACAGTTGATGGGACTGTTTACCTCCAATGCCGAAACTGTCCTTGCAGGAAAAACAGCTCTCCGTATCATCAGCGCCGGCTTCCTGGTTTCCGCTGTATCTGTTACCGCCTGCGGCGCACTGGAGGGTCTGGGAAAGGGAACCCCTTCCCTGATCATCTCTCTGTGCAGATATGTACTGATCATCATTCCTGCTGCCTTCGTCCTCAGCAAAGTTTTTGGAGCTGTTGGAGTATGGCATGCCTTCTGGATCGCCGAAGCAGCTACTGCAGTCGTAGCCGGTCTGATCAGCCGTAAAGTAGTATGGGGACGTTAAACGTCCCCATTAGATTTAGTATTCTAATTCCCCCCAGTATTCTTCATAGTATCTTTTCAGTATTTTCTGATATTTTTTTTTTCAGAAAGTGCATCATAAAACTTTTTATTTTTTATAAGATATGACATCCATCCCAGCCATTCATTATCTTTTAGCAGAAGCGCCTGCTTTACCTGATAACCAACAGCATGCACCAAAAACTGAGGCTCCATTTTTTCCAGCCTCTCCATGATCAAAAATGCCCCAGGCCAGTTGATATCCTGCAGCCACTCCAGCATCTCACATGTGTATTTATTTAATTCTTCATCAGTTTTTTCACATATTACTTTTGCGCAATTTTCCCATGACCATCCATATTCTATAGGCTGCATAAATACAGATAAGGATTTTATCTTTCTCGCCTCTCTGAGAGCCTCTTCCTGAACCTCTACAGGTTGTCCCTCATCCATCATTTCAAATAAAGTATCAATATCTACTGACATATCAATATCCTCCGTCCCATTTTATTGCTACACTTTTACTGCCTGAATCCATATAGATCAAGGTAAAATAAATCTCCTTTTTCTCCCCAATATTCGATATCCACCCCCAATTTTTGAAGTTCTTGTACTTCTTTGTCATTATCTGTATACAAATAAGCTTCTTTTTCATGTGCTGTGAGTGCAAACCAGCAATAACCTTTTCTGTAAAAACATAAATCTACAGGCGCTCTGGGATAGCTCCATTCAAATATATCATTTACTCTTGTCAGAATATCGTAACATTTCATATCCGCACAATAAACCATTAATCTATATACAGCCTCTCCTCCCATGGTTTTTGTATGCGGCCATTCTGATACATTTTCAGCGTATAGTAAAAATGGCTCCAGGCTTTTTTTATATTCTTTAAAATCTTTATAGAACAACATGTTAGTTCCCTGTCTATAATAAACTACTGAGAAAAAATCACTGTTCAAAAGCATATATCTTATAAAACTATTATAAATCTCTTTATTTTTCATTTTATCAACAAAATATACCTTCACCCAATATCCTCCCGTATAGTATACCTTCTCTATTCCGTTATGAAAAATAAGTTGGCGGATATTTCCACCGTTCGACAGATTTCCCCGTATCTAATCTTTTTTCCTGTTATACAGTATATATTCTGTTCTCCAGTAAATTGAACTTCCAGTTCTCCACTTTCCCATGTCTTAATTTGTCACCAATATACTGTTCTGCCTTATATTGACACAAATATCCTGCTGTATCATACTCGGGTATGTATAATGTCCGCTCAAGTACACCATCTTGTCCGATTTTCTTGTCCTTATAAAACACTTTAATAATATTTCTCCTAACTATATTACTTTGATAATTATTCCCCCTTCGCCTTGACAACTAAGAATCTGATATTATTTGCAATCAAAATAATCAGTATTCTAATTTCCCCCAGTATTTTTTATGGTATCTTTTCAGTATTTTCTGATATTTTTTTTCTTCAGAAAGTGCATCATAGAACTTTTTATTTTTTAGAAGATATGACATCCATCCCAGCCATTCATTATCTTTTAGCAAAAGCGCCTGCTTTACTGCATAAATAGCAGCGTTCAACAACAACTGAGGATCCATTTTTTCCAGCCTTTCCATAATCAAAAATGCTCCCGGCCAATTAAGATCCCGCAGCCACTCCAGCATCTCATATTTATAACTATTTAATTCTTCATCAGTTTTTTCACAGATTACCTTTGCACAATTTTTCCACGACAATTTATATTCTATCGGCTGCATAAATACAGATAAGGATTTTATCTTTCTCGCTTCTCTGATAGCCTCTTCCTGAACCTCTATAGGTTTTCTCTCATCCAACATTTCATATAAAGTATCAATATCTATTGTCATATCAATATCCTCCATTCCGCCGCCTTTCAGTGAGCGGTACAAATAAGTGACACTACAAGTCTGTACACTAAAAATTGTTTCAGCAGCTTAGTTTTTAATTGTGTGGCAGTTCAGTCAATGACTTCTTATCAATGCAATTCGCTGAAAAATACTGGATTCCTGTTTTTAGTCTTCTTGAAGCCGAAATTAATGCTACCATTGTCAATCCAAAATGGGAAAAATCAGTAAAAGGCAATGAAGATCTTTTGGAAGTCATCCACAGCTACCAAGGAAGCGGCAGCGTATACTGCCTCCTTAGTATAAATTTTAATAAAACTCTCGGTCTCCCATATGGTTAATAATTGATCTCCATCTTAATTTTTCAGCACAAATTACTGTTCCCATATAATCATCTAAATCTGCTTCTGATAATCCTCCACAGTCACACCAATAAATCAATTCGTTTTGCATAAACATAGTAGCATCAAGTATTTCACATGTATACGTTTCATCTAACGGTAATAATTTTAAATATTTTAAACCTTGAAATTCCAATTCAAACATACCATTTTCTTCACTTTGGCATTGAAATGCTACATTTAATATCCTCTTATCATTTACCGGATACATTTCATATCTATTATTTACATATGCCCCACTTGAATATTTCAATTCTTTAATACAACAGTCATGGAAAAAATTTATTTTTTTCATAAAATCATTTATCTCTCTCTCAGAAGAAATCTCGTACCACATGCAATCCCCCTAAATATGAATTGTTCCATCTATAATGTAGACATCAAATATTTACAAACTCCATAACCCCATACAAAGCTGTTTATTATAGAATAATCCCTCTGATCTTCAGTCAAAATAATTTGGAGGGTATTTCCATCTTAAGGAATCCTTTCCCGTATCCAATCTTTCTTTTTCCGACAAATAAAACTCATTATAACCGGATATATGTGCAAGTTTTTCCCGGAATACCTCCTTCGCTAATCTGCTTCCAATATATGAATCAACTTTATATCCGGATATATATCCTTCCTTATCATATATTCCGGTATAAAGCTCTCTTATTATGGTTCCATCTAAAGTTGTATTTTCATTATATATCGGAAACCAAAATTCTTCATACCACCATTTTTCTATTTTGCTGTTATCATACAAATAAATTTCCTTACCTACTCTGTATATTCCTGTTGAGCCTTCATATACACACCATTTCAAATATTCCAATTTGTTATTAATATTTTTTAGGATCTTTATTCCAAACAATGTTTGTTTTCCAACAAACCAATTATAAATCATATAATATATATATCCATTGAAATATAAAACATAGCAAATGTGATGATCATTTTCACTTGTATAATAAATAGTGGATACTAATCTGCCATCCTCTCGGAATAAATATTCCAGCTTTCCATATTTGTCTTTTGGTACTCTCTTATAAAAACTCCCTCTTTTCGCATTTCCCACTGTAAGATCAAATACCGGGCTTACTTCGTATAATCCCATACTATACCCTTCATATTTACTGTATTTCCTGTACCGTACATTTGAACTTAAAATAGCCGATAACTCTTCTCCCCGGCTTTTACAGATCCCCTGCATAATCAGAAATTGAACAGTTTCTTCCATGTGTTCATCTATGAACGTTTTTTCATCAAGCAAATACTCTTCTGCTTTTTTATTCCGGTCAGAAAATTTCTGTCGGATTGAATCTTCTCTTTTTGTAAGATCGGATCTCTTCGTATTCAGCACATCTAAAATCGCAGTTCTATTTTGCTTACATTCTTCCGGGCTCAGTTTGCAGCCATCCAGCATTTCTATAATCTCAGGACACTCAAGAAAAGCGTTCAGGCAATTATAGGATTCCTGACTGATTTTGCCCTGTTGATAAAATTCACTAACAAGCTCCTGCCAAAACTCCTTTTCACTTATGTTCTTCATTCAATCCCCCCTTCCCCAATACCATTCTCCCTGGCTCTGTACCACCTGTTCTTTTTAAAACAATATGAAAATAAGACAAAAAGCTTCTGCTGGATGAAACAACACTGATCTGATTACAAAGAAGCAATACTCCATCCAAAATACCGCTGCTGCTAAAAGCTTATCCCAACTATGCTAAATACAGCTTACCACTATATTTACAGCCCCGTCAATAAAAGTAACCATGTTA
>NZ_JANJZT010000032.1 GCF_024622975.1 Blautia caecimuris
CCTTTCTTTGATAACACTATTTTACCATACATCATCTCAAAAATATATAGCATAAATTTAATTTATTCTATACTAGTGTTCCGAATACAATGCTACTTTCTCTACGTTTATCAAACGCTTATGTCTATTGCTTTATGATACGCATCAGATATTTCATTCTTTGCCTAATTATTCAAATATACCTGATATGTTAGATTTTAGTATCAAGCGTTGCCTGTGCAGGAGATTTCCCCGACTCTGCCAATTCTCTTGTAACACTATCTAATGCACCATCTTTAATTTGCTTACCAATTTCCCAGTTAGGATCAGCCTTTTTTGCGGCATCATAAAATGCCTGTCTGTAAATTCTCTCATATTTTTCAAGGGTGTACCCGGCAGCCAATCTGTCCTTTTTCTGCATTTTGCAGTACAAATTGTTATATACCTCGGAACGTTTTGTTGTATCTCCATTGTGGACATCGTTTTCACGCAGGAACTCTTTTTTTGTCAGTTCATACATTTCTTCTTTGCTGCTATCCGGAATTGATATGATCCGTTTTCTCGAATTTTCATTTTCGTCTGTCACTAAAAGCCCCGCCAATCCATTAACAGGATTGATATAATCTCCGTCCTTGTCATAATGACTCATCAGATTTTTTATTCCCTGAATATTTCCATACATCGCACCGTTTCCGGCAGACATCATCTGTTTTACAGCGGCTTTGTATTGTTTGCTGTTTGTGTCAATCCCGGCAGCTTTTAACTGGGACTGAACAGAACTGCTGTTCAACTGAGACAACTGAAAACTGCCTATTGCATTTACTCCTGATGTCCCGAATGATTTTTGAAATAAAAAAGCATAATCTGTAATCTTTGACATAAAACATCCTCCCATCTCTATTCCAAAAAATTATAACTTTTCCAATGTTAATAATCTGCTCAGTTTCTCTATTTCCTTTATCGGATAAAATAACCTGTTCTCCTAGTCCCATATCATCAAACGACCATATTACGCATACAAAGACCATCTCTTTACAAGATAACTACCGCCTTAAATTCATTTTCATCGCAGGAAAGCACCATATCACCGCCATATTTATCCACAACTGCTTTTACATTTAACAGTCCAATGCCGTGATGATCCCCTCTTTTGCTCTTTATCGTGTCATTTTCAATTTCCACCTTTTCTGTCACCGGATTTCTCACCGCAAATATCAGTTTATGATCTTCGCACTCTAATTTCAGATGAATGACCGCTTTTCCGGTATTTTTCAGTACCTTTTCACTCTCCCGGATTGCATTATCCAATAAATTAGAGAGCAGAATCACAATCTCTTCCTCCTCTAGACATATCTCCTGCAAATCCCCTACTTTCAGGATAACCGCTATGTGTTTCTCCTGCATGCTGCGGTACTTCTGGTTTAAAACAGCATTGACCACCGGATGGTTCGTGTTGATTGCCGACATCTCGACAGCTATGCTCTCTGTCAGCTTCTGCGTAAATGAAAGTGCCTCATCTGTGTGTCCATTCTTTATCAATGTCTGGATCGTGGAAAGCTGATTTTTATAATCGTGCATTTTCCTGCGCTGACGCTCATAGATTTCTTCCCGGTCCTGATAATCTGCAATACGATTTTTCTGATTTTGTTCCGTAAGTACCGCAATTTTTATTCTCTCTTCTTTTTCAATGGTATTCTGCATGAACTCCATAAGGATAAGGTTAATCGCAACCAGTCCCACCGAAAGAAATAAAAATACATTCTGCATATCATCGTTTTCTGAATAAAACATAAGAATGAAACCGACCACCGTAAATACAGGAACACAGAAAAACTGAAACCACTCTTTTCCTGTAATCAGACCGTAGCTTTTTCTTGTCTTGCTAAATCTTCTGATAAACAACATCAGAATGATAAAAGCCGTCTTTGATATCAGTGCCTGTAAAAACCATTTTTCTTGGATTGAACCTCCTCTTCCCAGCAAAACAGTCACATAATCAATCAATACAAGCATTGTATAGTTGATGATTGAAAATAAAAAACTCTGCCGGAAGGAGACCTCATAATAAGCCAGATTTAGGAAAGACATAACCAGTATAATCAGGATACATTTTAACATTCCGATCCATACCCCTGTGACTGCTGCCAGACAAAGCACTCCGCAATAAACAAAAAATCTGTATCTGTTCCTATATCCGCCATCTCTTTTTTCCATAAAAGTATCAAAAAAGTATAGCGTTCCTTTTACTTCCAGCATTTCCGCAATAAATATCAATACCCAGAATGTCATGTTATTCTTCTCCCTTATACAGCATATATTCCCTCTTTACCTGTGCATATCGTGCCTTGGGAACCGGAATCTTTTTTCCCGTGGTAAGTGTCATCACATATCCGCTGATTTTTGTAATGTACCTCATATATACAAGAAAACTTAAATGCGCCCGCACGAATCCCATATCCTTGAATTCATTTTCCAGTTCATCCAGTTTTTTATAAATTTGAAATGTCCCTTTTTCTGTATAAAATACATTTTTGTGAAGCTCTGTTTCTATATAAATGATGTCATCTGCATAAAGTTTTATCGTTCCTTCCACAAAACGAAATTTGAGAATTCTACAGTTTTTATTAATTTCTGCTATCAAATCATCCATACATTCTTCTATGGTGTCTGCAAGGTTATCTTTCAGCAGAAAACGGCTTGCTTTCACCTTATATCCATCCAGTGCGTAATTCATGTATGCCGTCACCAGCACAACCGGAAGTTTTGGATATTTTTCTTTAATCCTCATAGCTGTTTTCAGCCCATCCATCCCCTGCATATTGATGTCCTGAAATAATAGCTGACACGCTTCCAAAGCCGATTGTTCTTCGCATAACTGTTCTCCAGAATCATATTCTGTAATAGCAAACTCATAATTCTTTTTTTCACCATAGTCTGACAGCAAATCTGACAGATTTTTTCTGTCATCTATCCTGTCATCACAAATAATAATGTTCATATTTTTCATTCCTGTCTTTGATTTCTCTCATGCCTGTAAACCATACAAGTCTCACCTGGCACTCTTTATTATATCAAACAAATCTTTCACTCGATCATTCTCTGCATCAAATGACTATTTTCCGCATAGAACGACTATCTCCTATAGAAACGCAGAAGCACTGTATCTCAAATTCTTTGAAATACAATGCTTCCCTGCATTTTCTATATCGTCATGTTGATATTATTACTTTACTATCCACATTTGCTATCCTGTGAATGTCTGTTTGCTGATATCTTTTCTGTGCCAACATATCTCAACGCAATAATTACTATTGATTCTTTACCTGTCCGGGGAGATATTTTTCCTTAATCTTTCTTGCATCTCCACTTAATGAATAGTAGAATATTACAAAGTTTTTGACTGACCACTCATCAAAAAACGATACTGCACAGACTTTCCATCTATACAATATCGTCTTTCTACCCATTATTATACTTTCATTGTCTTTGCCAGTGATGTAAGTAATGCTGCCATCTCCGGATTACCCAGTACTTTCATCAGCAGCTCTGCATAGGTACAATTTTTACTATTCGTGATAAGCTTAACTAAGTGACATTGGTTCAGAACCCCCACCACACAAATTCGCAAAACCGCACAATACTCGTGCTTTCTCGCTGCTACGCAGCTAATTTTGCTCATATGTGGGGTGGTAACTCTATTCGAGTTCCCTTAAAATAAAAAAAATTGCCCCTTACATGCAAGCATGACGTATCAATTTTTCTTATTTCAATGGGTTCTGAATAGTTACCTTTTTATATAAAAAGCCCCAAACCGGACCGGTTCAGGGCATATTCATATAATCACTTATACAGACTACAATATTGGCACAAAAAAACTCCCGGAATGTATCAAACAATCCAGAGCAACGAAAATCTACACGTCATCCAATATACGCAGTCTATATTCATCTTCTTTCATCCAGACTATACTGTCGGCTTCGGAATCTCACAGAATCATGCCTAACGGCTCGTGGGCTATACCACCGGTAGTGAATCTGACCCTGCCCTGAAGATTTCTATTCACTTTTCTTACGTTGCTGTATGGCTACCTAAAATGAATTTTAAACAATAAAAACAAGACCTCCCATTACACTTTTCAGTATCTGAGAGGTCTGTATTTATAAAAAGTTTAATCGACTGACAGTCCAATTTCATTTAACGCCAAAATGTTTTCTTTTACACATAGAATTTCTTTATTTGCTGTATATTCTCGCCTCATATGGTTGCAACCATTCGGACTCCGTTTCATGATAATTGCACAATACACATTTTTGATCAATTTTTTGAAACATCAGCTTTTCATTTGTAAAATTCACGATCACCAATAAACCTTTGCCGTTTACTTCTCTTTCATATGCAAATAATCCCGGATATTCTTCGTACATCGGGCGAAACTCCGCCTGTCTCACAATATCTGCATGGTCATGGTAACACTGAATCAAACGCTTATAATAATTGTACAATGAATCCGGATCATTCACCTCACTCTGTGCATTGATTGTTCTATAATTATCATTGCATTTAATCCATGGCTTTCCACACGTAAATCCTCCATTTTCCGAGTCATCCCACTGCATCGGCGTTCTTGCATTATCTCTTCCTAACTCTGAAAAGTATGCAAGTACTTCATCCGGATCCTTGCCCTGTCCGACCGCTTCCTCATAGGTTCTTTTCGCCCTTATATCATCCATATCATTAATATTCTTCCACTTAACATTGGTCATACCAATTTCCTGTCCCTGATATATAAAAGGCGTTCCATATAAAAAGAAATAGATACTCGCCAGTGCCGATGCGCTATAGAAACTAATATTTTCTCTTTCCAGAAATTTGTTCAGGCATCTGGACTGATCATGATTTTCTAAAAAGATAGCACTCCAACCGATTCCGCTATTATGCGCTACATGTGTAAACATTTTTTTCTTCCACCGTTCTACCGCATGAATGCTTGATTTATCATTTTCCCCTTCCATATTTTCCCATCCAAAATCGAAAATCATGGAAAAGTAACCATTCTTTCCGGCATACCGTTCAAAAGCAGCATCGTCTACCCCCGGTGCTTCGGCAACTGTCATGCAGTTATATTTATCAAAGCACTGCTCTTTCATCTCATCAAGGAATGTTCCGATTCCCTTATAATCCGTAAGTTTTTCAACCGGATATCGTTCCCCATCATTCGTAGGACGACTGGCAAAACTTAAGTCTTTTTTGATAAAGGTAATTGCATCGATACGAAAACCGGCGATTCCTTTTTCCAACCACCAATTTATCATCTCATAAATTTTTTGACGCAGCTCTTTGCATTCCCAGTTCAGATCCGGCTGTTCCTTCGCAAACGTATGATAATACCATCTGTCATCCGGTAATCTCGACCATACGGATCCGCCAAAATTGGATCGCCAGTTATTCGGTTCTTTATCATTCTCCGTTGTTCGGAAGTAAAAATAAGACGCTTCCTCACAATTAGGATCCTTCATTGCCTTCTGGAACCATTCATGCTGATCCGAGCAATGATTGACCACCAGATCCAATATTATTTTAATCTTTCTTTTTTGAGCCTCCTCTATTAAATGCTCCATATCCTCGTTTGTTCCAAAGATTGGATTTACCTTGTAATAATCCGATATATCATATCCATTATCCACAAGTGGAGAAGCGTACATCGGGCATATCCATAATACATCTACGCCTAGATTTTGGAGATAATCAAGTTTCCGGATAATTCCGTTAAAATCTCCGATTCCATCTCCGTTGCTATCCATAAAACTTTGCGGATAAATCTGATACACTACGGACTCTTTCCACCAATTGTTTTTCATTCACAAATTCCTCACCTTACTTTATTGCCCCTTCTGTAATACCTTTTACAATGTATTTTTGACTAAACAAATAAAAGATAATAATAGGAGCCATGCACATAACCAATCCGGCAGAAGCCAAATCCCAACGTTTTGCAAATTGTCCAAAGAACAGATATGTTTTTAAAGGCAACGTCTGTAAGCCCTGTTTATTAATAATCAGCGATGGTAATAAGAAGTCATTCCATGTTCCCATAACATTAATAACTGCAACCGTGATTATAATCGTTCTCATCAAAGGAAGCACGATCGAAATAAACAGACGTATTGAACCACACCCGTCAATTGTAGCGGCTTCCTCCAATTCCTCCGGAATATTTTTTATGAACCCATGAAACATTATGATTGCCATACTTGTTTGAAAGCCCATATACATAAAGATCAAGCCACCACGAGACAGCAAACCGATTTTGCTTGCAAATCCAACCAATGGAAGCATGACACACTGAAATGGAATCAACATAGAACCGGCAAATATCAAAAAAATAATCTTACTTGCTTTGGTTTTATAACGTACAAGTACCCAGGCCGCCATAGCCGATATCAACAGCACCAGAACCGCTGTCACTACCGTGATAAGCAGCGAATTCATAAAAGATCTTATGTAATCCAGTTCTTGAAACGCATTCTTATAGTTTTCAAGTGTAAATGTTTCTTTCGCCGGAAATCCCAACACATCTGTAAAAATCCCCTTGGTCGTCTTAAACGAATTCATAATCAAAATATAAATCGGAAACAAAAAAATGCATCCAAGAATAAGTCCTGTTACTCCATAAGCGATTTTTTTCTTCATTACATTTCAACCTCCTTGCGCTTTGTTATAACCAACTGCGTAATTCCAATTCCTGCCACAATAATCAGAAAAACGATTGCCTTTGCCTGCGCAAAACCAAATTCATTTGCTCCAAAGGCAGAATTGTAAATGTTTAACGCAATCATTTCTGTTGATTTGTATGGTCCACCTTGTGTCAAAGCTAAATTTTGATCAAACATTTTAAATGAACTCGAAATAGATAAGAATAATCCGATTGTAAACGCAGGCATCATCAACGGAAGGATGATATATCTCATGAGCTGCCATGAATTTGCTCCATCAATTCTTGCTGCCTCCTTAACCGATTCCGGTATCTGCTGAATCTGCGCAATATATACGATCATCATATATCCCGACATCTGCCACACAGTCAAAATCAACAATCCTATAAATCCGGTTTCCGGATTCGACAGCCATCCGCTAAAGGCTGCAATTCCCGTCTTTTTTGAAAAAGCTTCAAAAATCGATATAAAAATAAACTGCCAAGTAAATCCAAGCAATAATCCGCCTATCATATTTGGCATAAAGAAAATTCCACGTAACAGCGTTGCGCCTCTAAATTTCTGTGTCACTAACAACGCCAGACCAAAGCCAACAAGGTTTACCAATACAACTGCGCACACCGAAAAAAGCGCAGTAAATAAAAAAGCATGTACAAATGAGTCATCTCTCGTAAAAATGTCAATAAAATTTTGAAAACCTACAAACTTAACGTCCGAGCCTACAATTCCATTCCAGTTTGTAAGGGAATAGAAAAATCCAATACATGTAGGTATGATTACAACAATACAAAATGCAATTAATGACGGTGCCAAAAAGCCCCAAAACCGTAATTTACTTTTTCTCATACTTCTTCTATCCGTCCTTTCCAAACAAAGGATTTTACCCTTATTTGAATTTCCGGGATAGAAGCTCTATCCCGGAACCCTCTTTAACTCTTACTAGTTGTTCTGTTGTTTTCTTAACTTACTCCACTGCTCGATACAGGTCTTTGTAACCTCATCCCAATCAGCTTCTCCGGCAAGATATTTCTGTACTTCTACACCAGCCACCTGCTGACCCCATGTATTTGGAGCTCCACTGTATACCCATCCGTTCATGGTATTTCCGGAATTATTTGCATCCATAATTCTCTGTGAAAGTGGATCGGATGCTTTTATTCCATCAAAATTATCATATGGAGGAATAAACTTACAATCATTCACAACAATTTTCTGTGCTTCCTGATCGGTGAACATCCAATTGATGAAGTCTTTTGCAGCAGCTTTCTGCGCATCGGTTGCCTTGCTATGAATTGCCCAATATCCTGATACACCTACAAAATACTTGCCATCTGAATATCCCGGAACAGAATATGGTAACATATCCAATTTTTGAAGGACTTCCGGATCCGTTGTCTCTACTGCTGGAGCTACCCAGTTTCCCTGCTTGATACATGCAACACGTTCAATGGCAAGTCCACCCTCTAATGATGTTGTGTAGTCTACAGAATTAAGATTTGCCGTATTGTTGGCATTGGTTGTATAACTGGCCTGAAAATCAACCATTTTCTTATAGTCTTCAAAGCCGGTTCCCGGAAGCGAATCTGCCGCATATGCTTCATTCGGAGTCTTAAAGTCATGTGTTAAAGCAACATTAGCGTCATGGTCTCCTGCAATCCATAACTCCTTTGTCGGGTATTCCATAACAGCTTCCAGATTCGGATATTTATCCTTCATCTCACCATTATCGATTTTCTCTTTCAAAGTATCAAAACCGGCCTTCATGCCTTCGAAATTCATCATAGAATCTACAGAAACTCCAGCATCCTCAAACATCTGCTTATTAATAACGAATCCATAACCTTCCATGTATAACGGAATGGCATATACTTTTCCGTCTTTTGTAAAAGTATCCGTTGTTCCTTCTAATGCGTGCTGCATAATATCCAGATCAGAAACATCTTCAATAACATCTCCGTAATCTTTCATGTCCGAAAAACCACCTACAGAAAAGATTGTTGGTGGATCCGACTGCATCTTTGCTTTCATTGATGCGCCAAAATCATTTCCTGTGACAGCTTCAAGATTAATTTCTACATTTGGATGATCCTTTTCATATGCTGCAATTAATTTCTTGTATCCTTCATTTGCCTCAATCTTACTCTGGAAAATTGTAATCTTTACATTTTTTCCACTGTTTGCTCCTGTCGAGGTATCTGCAGAATTTCCGCATCCCACAAATAATCCCCCAAGCATTAGCACTGTCATTCCAACTGCTACTAACTTCTTTGCTTTCATATATATTCCTCCCTTTTGTGAAACTGTTCCATATCTGATCAAAAAAAATTTTTCATCTATGGATGCCTCGTTTTGTGCCACGGAACTGTCCACATCATTTGTGGAACTGTTCCATATCTGTAATATACACTATGCGTAACTATATTGCAACATAAAAATGCAGTTTATTCACAGATTCGTTACTATATCCAAAAATCATCTTGATTTTTTATTAAAAATCACTAGAAAAAGGAGACTATGAAGAAAAGTCTGTAAATAATAATCTTCTATGATAATGATTGAGCTGGAAGCACTAAATTGAAGCTTCCAGCTCTTGTTTTATATATACGACATGATTTCGGGCATGTCAAGAACAGACGTCAAAAACGTCCTTCTCATCATGCATACAGATTCTGTTATTCTTGGAGTCGTCCCTCATACATAATGCTGAGTTCGCCGTAGACCTGTCCCCAGTTTCGAATGCTCATAGTCCATTTTTTAGTGGCTTCGAAAGTTGCCAGATACAGGGCTTTCAGGAGCGCTGTATCACTTGGAAATACGCTTCTCTTACGGTTGAGCTTACGGTAGGTAGAATTCAGACTTTCGATAGCATTTGTCGTGTAAATAACCTTTCTGACATCCGGTGAGAACTTAAAAATCGGTGTTATTGCATCCCAGTTATCATACCAGCGTTTCATGGAATTTGGGTATTTTACGGTCCATTTTTCAGTAACTCGATCCAGAGCCAGTCTAGCCTTCTCTTCATCGGAAGCATGGTAAATCGTTTTTAGGTCGGAAGCGAACGCTTTTCTGTCCTTATCCGGAACATATTTTAACGTGTTTCTTACCTGATGTACAATACATCTCTGATACTCTGTTTTTGGAAATGCAGCGGCAATTGCCTCTTTAATGCCACTAAGACCGTCAGCGCAGATAATCAGGATATCCTTTGCACCACGATTCTTCAGCTCATTCAGAACAGACAGCCAGTACTTTGAACTTTCATTATCACCGACAGTGATTGAAAGAACCTCTTTTTTTCCTTCTGTGTTGATGCCAAGAATGACGTAGGCAGCCAGCTTTCTGATCACTCCATTATCGCGTACGGAATAATGGATGGCATCTATATAGAGGATCGGATATACCTCATCCAGCGGTCGATTTTGCCAGTCTTCGATCTGAGGCAGAATTTTATCTGTAACGTCTGAAATAAAGCCTTCTGATGTCTCAAAACCGTAGATATCTTCGATGGTTTCGGATATTTGCCGAGTTGTCATTCCTTTTGCATACATGGAAATAATCTTCTGATCGATATCAGAAATATCCTTCTGACGTTTCTTTACAATCTGTGGCTCAAATGTTGATTTACGATCCTGCGGAACATCGATATCCATGCTGCCATAGCTGCTGTTTACACGCTTTGATTTATATCCATTGCGGTAATCATCGCTATCAGATCGTTCAGATTTTTGGTAACCAAGATGATCATCCATTTCTGCTTCCATCATCTCTTTGATGGTGCCGTCAAGCAGATCCTTAAGCGCATCCTGGATATCTTCAGCGATTTCAATATCATACTCCTGAAGAAGTTGCTGAATGATGTTTCGCTTTCCTTCTGTCATTACTACTTTGTGTACAGGTTTCTTTTCTCTTCTTGCCATAATAAAAGGCCTCCTATGATTTATATTTTACCATAGAAGACCTTGCTGTTATTAGCTATTTACAGAAAAAGTTTCACACACTCCTTTGTGCCAATGCTCTCCATTCTACAAAGTATCGCCCTTTTTATATTTTACAGGAACCAATACTTCCCTTTTCTTAAGCGGTTGATCATTGATCAGTTTAATAAGCATATTCACACTTTCCTTTGCAACCTTCTTCGCATCCTGTACAATTGAATCAATCGAATGGTAATTGAAGTCCGTGGCATAAGTTCCATCATAAGCCAATATTTTTTTGTTTTTTTCTGTCTTGAGGAAGGCGGCTGCACACAAGTCCAAAGCCATAATTCCATCAACGTCCGGATATTGATCCAATAATGTTCTGGTACGTTTCATACACAATTGATAGTTTACAACTTCCTCCCATTGAAAAGATTCAATGATAACCTCCCTATTATGCTTCTCCATAACATCGATAAGGGCTCTCGCGCTATCGGCAGAGGCAAGTTCCATCCTGGTCGGATCACTAAAGCACATCACTTTTTTACAGCCTTTTTCCAAAAACAATTCGCCCGCTAAAATTCCTCCCTGATGATGATCCGATGTCACCAGCGGGATTCCCGGTATAATCCGATCCAGTGAGATAATTGGTTTCTCAATATTCATATAATATTCATCAGAAAGAAACGCAGATCCTACAATCAGTCCATCGAACAGATTACGTTCCAATGTATCAAGATATTCTCTTTCCTTGTCCTGATTTCCTCTGGTATTACAAATAACCACATTATATCCGTATTGATCTAATTCTGCCTCAAGATAATTCCAAAGAGTTGAGAAATACGGATGGATAATATCCGGTGTCATAACACCGATAATACCCGTTCTTTTCTTATACAGATTTCTGATCCACTGATTAGGAATATAATCTAGCTCCTCTACCGCCTTCTTAATTTTGTTTTTGCTTTTCTCTGATACATATCCGCTACCATTTAACGCTCTGGATACCGTGCTGGGTGCTACATGTGCCAGCTTTGCAACTTCTCGAATGCTTGCCATAATCTCTTCTCCTCACTTGTGTAATTGCAAACGAATTGCCCTTATATTCCCCTTTATCCTCTTAATTAAATCCGACAACCTTCTGCGACAATCGATAAGCCGCAACCGAAATCTTGCGGCCTCCCTTACCCGGAAGATTCATGGTCTGTCCCATAATGCCATTGCGGAGTTGCTGGAAGATTATAATATCTTTTTCCTTAATATACTGAAGTTCTATTTTATTATACACCTTTTTGTCCATGGAGTCGAACTATTTTTACTTAACAGTCTCTTAAATAATCTATTTAGGATTCATTTTATGCTCATATTTTATTTACAAACTTCTCATAATATCCACATATCATGTATGGCATACCTGATCGGCGGATATTTTATTTATGTTACGATCACTTTCGTTATCAAAGGACTGATCATCTCCGCAGTGCTTTATCCGGCACTGATTGCCGTACCATATATCCGTCAGCAGTCATTCGGCATTGCAGATAAGCAGTAATTTTCATTGTTTCATATACTTAAAAGAAGGAGTTTCCGCTAATGGGTGCGCCCCATAAGGGGTGATTTGCGCAGCAAATCAACGGATTCCGAATGTTTGCAGAATTGCGAGAGCAGCTTGCTGCGAAGCAATTCGTGGGCATCAGTTGGGGGCAAAAGACCTTTTGCACCCAACATCATTCAATGTGACTACCAAAAATATTAATATCAGCAAATCCTGTCAGCAAATTAACAAATGTAGATTTTCCAGTACCATTGCCATACTTCCCGGAAGTGCTTCCCCCTCCACACTTACCTCTGATGCCCTGACTGACATCGGTATCTCTGTTCCAAATACCTTGATTGATGCCGAATAAGTATCATATACAATCAGTGAAATATCCCTAGCATAATTAGTTCTGTTATCAACCATAGTTAGAAGAATTCCTTCAATCTTGAGCTTTGGATTCAGCTGCTTCTTTACTCTTCCTATTGTCTTGATCAGCTGCTGTAGGCCTTTGACCGGAAGATATGCTGCCTGCACCGGTATCAGTACAGAATCTGCACACGCCAATGCGTTAATCGTCAGCATTCCAAGTGAAGGCATACAATCAATTATTATGTAATCATAAAATTCTCTCAGCCTGTCTACCATAGATCTCAGGATCAGTTCCCTGCTCATGGCATTTACCAAAGACACCTCTATCGCTGATAATTCAATGTTGGCAGGGATAAGGTCTACACCTTCCTTATGGTGTAAGATAGTCTTTTCTATATTCAGTTTTTCATCATTCACAATGTTCATCATCAGTGTTGCCAGAGAATACTCCATTTCATCCGGCTCCTCATAACCTAAGCTGATTGTAAGACTTCCCTGTGGATCTGCGTCTATCAGAAGCACTTCCTTTGCCAATCCTATTCCAAGATTCACACATGATACTGTTTTACCTACTCCACCTTTTTGATTTGATACTGCTATTACTCTGCACATATTCTGTTTCTCCTTTCCTAAATCCAGTTACTATTTCTCCATGATTTCAATATTTCCAATATTTCTCTACGCATCTGTTCCGATGTATAGGTTGATGGGAAAAATCTGTATAATTGTTCATTCTTAAAAACTACTCTGTCTGCTTCCTTCTGTTTTATCTCTCCAAGGATTCCTTCCGCTTCGCTTTCTGTAAGCTTTCCAGCCTCACTTAATTTCTTAATCCTTATTGCCTGCGAAAGCGATGGCGTACACTGGGTTGCCTCCATTGCATCAATAATTTCCTGCTGTTCTTTCTTTTTCAGATAAGATAACTGCACTGCCGGGGTAAATCCCATTGATCCGTCATCCACCTTATCTAATAGAGCCGGTATCAGTTCTGTCATTTTGATATAACGCTGGACCTGCTTTGCACTGTCTCCACAAAGTTCTCCAATCACATCAATACTTCTCTTTCCTGTATTGTGGTCAACTTGACCACAATTCTTTCTGCCTGCTTTCTTTTTAATGGCATCATATTTCATCTTGTAAGCATATGCTTTTTCACTTGGCGTAATCTGCTCTCTCTGTAAATTAGAATCCACCATAGTCACTACAGCTTCATCATCCTGCATCATGCGGATAATCACAGGAATTTTCTTATACCCCAGTCGCTCCGCTGCATATTTCCTTCTGTGACCTGAAATGATTTCATAGTAACCTTCTTTTCTCGGCCTGACGATCAATGGATTAAGAACTCCATATTTCTTAATACTGTCCTGTAGTTCAATCATCTGACTGTCACCAATAACCTTGAATGGATGATTTGTAAAATTTCTTAACCGCTCCATTTCAATTTCAACTACTTTTTCATCCGAATCTCTGATATCCGTCTTTTCTGTCAATGACACTTCCTCCTTTTCCCTGAACGAAAAAAATCGCCCAGACTAGAATTTTTAATCTAATCTGAGCGATACTTCGTCAGGCCTGTTTTCTTCAAGCAAGAAAACCATTTTTACATTCATTGACAACCTAAATCTTATCCTACACTTTAGTTATCTCCATTGGGTGCTTGAATAGATTTAGTTCTTGGTGCTCGTTTTTTCTTTTCGGTGCTCCAATTACTCATTTTTATATTTTTTCGGTGCTCGCAAGCACCATAAAATAAAAAATGCAACAATGAATTTTCACGATCATTGTTGCAAAAAATCGATGTTCCCGGCGGGAATTGAACCCACAACTAGCGCTTAGGAGTATGGCTTACCATGTGATACACGGTTCGGATGTAACTTCCAATATCATCCCTTACGCAGAATGACTTGTAGTAAACGAACTTTATGGTGCAAAACACCTATTCTGACGCAGTTTTATGCGTCCGTTGGGTGGTCCTATTAGCAAATTCTTAGCAAGAGGCCATCCCGCCAAAGTTGATTGCTACTGCCATTCTTCATTCCCTTAGTTAAAATGACAAGGCAAATACATTGAGGTTACTATGAACAAGAAAGAGAAAAAGTCACTGCCGGAACCGCGCACATACACCGTGGAACAGATTGCGGCCATGCTCAACATCGGCCGCACGACCGCATATCAGCTCGTCAAGCAGGAGGAGTTCAGGATCGTCCGCATAGGCAATGCGATCCGCGTTTCCAAGAAATCTTTTGACGAGTGGCTGGAAAGTTTAGAATTGTGAATATCGCAAGAAACGCCGTAGGCTCAAAAAACCTATGGCGTTTTTTTATACCCATTTTTGAAGGAGGCTGGCAATGAAACTGACAGAAGCAGAAATGAGGATGGTGTTTCAGATTGAAAGTACCAATCAGAACGCTGCCCTGAATGAGATTTACATGACATGGCGCTATGCGCCGAACCCGGCAACGAAAGAAACGGCGGAAGGCCTTCTGGACAAGCTCCGCCCCCTGTCGGATCAGGAGTGCATGGATTTGATCCGCAAGGTGCAGGCCGAATACCGTCTGCCGGAGAAAGCCCGCACCATCGGGGAAATGCTGGCAGAGGCCAGACAGCAATCCGGGGCGCAGAAGTTATCCGGCCATGACATTATGGCTTTGGAGCGTTTCGACCCGGCGACCAGACACATGATCGTCTTTGATGTTCTTACCCATGACTCGCCTGTTGGCTGGAAGGGTGAGAAAATGCGCCTGTTCCTGACCGACACCGGATACAGCAAGGCTTTGGAAAATCAGGAAAAGGGGCATATCAAAATCCGTAACCATGCGAAGGTGCTTTCCGGCGATCTCCACTATGACCATAAAGACCGTGAGAGGTAGCCGCCCCCAAAATGTATCAAAATCAGTTGGATATCTTCTGTTTCTTCCTCCGTGGCTTGCGTTCTGAACAGGACGTGGATGTTTTCCCATGCAGGAGAAAACGGAGGCATACAGACGGATAAACCGCTCAAAATCAACACTTTTTATTTTCACAGGAAGGAGGTGCGAAGATGGCTGTTTTTCGTATTGAAAAGACCCGTGATTATACGGTCATGTCGAACCATCACTTGAAAGATCGGACGCTGACCCTGAAATCCAAGGGGCTGCTGTCCATGATGTTGTCGCTCCCTGACGAGTGGAATTACACCACCAGAGGCCTTGCGGCGATCTGTCGGGAAGGTGTGGACAGCATCGGTGCGGCGTTGAAGGAGCTGGAAGCCCACGGGTATATCCGGCGCACCCAGCTTCGGGATGAAAAAGGCAAGATCACGGATACCGAGTATGTCATTTACGAAATGCCTCAGTGCGAGCCGCCGTCAAGCCCAGGTACGCCTTTACCGGATACGGCAAAGCCATATACGGAAAACCCGGATATGGGTATCCCGGATACGGCGGAACCGTGTACGGAAAACCCCGCACAATTAAATACTAATCAAACAAAGACTGATTTATCAAGTACGGAGATATCAAATCCTATCCCATCAAATCCCCCTACCCCCGCAGGGGCAAGGATGGGAATGGATCGGATGGGAGCCAGAGAATGTTATCGTGAAGTGATTTTGGACAACATCGAGTACAGCTATCTGGTGCAGGACAGCCATATCGACCGTGAGCAGCTTGACGAAATCGTTGACCTGATCGTGGATACCGTATGTTCTGCCCGCAAAGTCATCCGCATTGCCGGGGACGATTATCCGGCAGAGGTGGTAAAGTCCCGGTTTATGAAGCTGGACAGTTCCCATGTTCAGTATGTCATGGACTGTATGAAGGACAACACCACCTATGTCCGCAATATCAGGAAATACCTTCTGGCGGCGCTGTATAACGCCCCGACCACCATCAACAGCTACTATTCTTCCCTGGTGCAGCACGATATGTACGGGGACGGGCAAAGGGGGCGAGGCTAAATGCAGGAGGAAGTAACGCGTGGCGCCGTAACGCTCATTGTTGACGGAGCCAAGCTAAGCGAGCAAGTCTTTGAAAAGGCCGTCAAAAAGTTCCTGGAGGAAATCCAGAAAAGCCAGAAGCCAAAAATCTACCGCGGCAGGCAGAGCCTTAAACAGCTTGCCAGCCAGAACGCCGGTCTTGCCAATATCGAGATCAGTGACAAGAATATCAAGGCTTTCTCCCGTGTGGCGAAGAAATACCATGTGGATTTTGCCTTGAAGAAGGACACCACTGCAGAGCAGCCTCGTTACCTGGTCTTTTTCAAAAGCCGGGACGCGGATGCCATCACAGCGGCATTTCAGGAGTTTGCCAGCCGGAAAATGAGCCGTGAGGAAAAGCCCTCCATCCGGGAACGGCTGACCCAGGCGAAGGAACAGGCGGCGGAGAAAGTGGAACACCGCACCATTGACCGGGAGAAAGTAAAGGTCAAAGATCGGAGCGTGCAGAGATGAACATGAAAAAACTGTTTTTGCTGAATCTCCCGTATCTTCTGTTCGTGTATCCCTTCGATAAGCTGGCACAGGCTTTCCGGCTTGCGCCCGGTGCTGACCTTTCCGGCAAGCTGCTCTCCATTGGGGACGGCTTCACTGCAGCCCTTTCCTCCCCGTGGCTCAGTTTCCATCCCACGGACCTGCTGATCGGCATAGCCGGTGCGGTGATCCTTCGCATGGCGGTCTACCTGAAAGGCAAGAACGCCAAGAAATACCGCCACGGGATCGAGTATGGTTCTGCCCGCTGGGGTACGGCGGCAGATATCGCTCCCTACATGGACAAGGACTTTTTCCAGAACATCCCCATGACGCAGACGGAACGGATTACGATGGCGAGCCGTCCAAAGCAGCCGAAGTATGCCAGAAATAAAAACATTCTGGTGATCGGCGGTTCCGGCAGCGGCAAGACGCGGTTCTTCTGTAAGCCGTCGCTGCTGCAAGCTCATTCGTCCTATGTCTGCACTGATCCGAAAGGAACCTTGTTGCCGGAGATCGGCACTTTCCTGGAGCGGAAGAAATACCGTATCAAGTGCCTCAACCTGATAAACTTCCGAAAATCCATGAGATACAACCCACTGGCTTACATTCGGTCAGAGAAGGATATCTTAAAACTGGTGAACGCCCTGATTATGAACACGAAGGGCGAAGGCGAAAAATCTTCGGAAGATTTCTGGGTCAGTGCGACTCGTTCGCAGGCGGTAAAAAGTCTGCGCACGAGCAACGGTTTTCCGTTGTTCGGAGAACTGGTAGTTTAATAGGTGGAATGACGGGGTAACGCCCTGAAACGCCTACCCTTGATGGGCGTGCATTAGCTGTAATGGCTGATGTACGAAGCCCCATGACAAAGGCTGAGAGTAACCGTAACCACTGCCTAAAGTGGTCGAAAGCGGTCTGGAGGCAGACTGTGTTACCTATAAGCCGAGGGTCTATAAGATACCTATGGTTAGAATGTTCGCTTTGGCGGGCGAACTGACGAACCTGCGAATGTACAGGTCTAAAAGAAGACCACGCAGAAATGTGTGGGTGCGTTAATGCGCAGTCGGTGTGGTTTAGTAGAAATTGATCCTACGAACGACCATGCTGTGTTACAGGCACAGGCAAGCCGACAGGTCTATAGCAGGAACCTACGGGTATGTATGAACAGATAGAACTATCGGAACGAGGAAAGGCAGCAGATTCCGCAAGGAATAGTCTGACGAAGAACAATAAGCAGACGAACTGTTGCTAAAAAGTAGTGGTCGAACCTATGATGTGCTTGCGTTATGTGAGCTACGGAGGAATGGCCACAAGTCGGTTGAGATAAGCAGGCATTATTCAATCCAACATAAGGATTCGAGTAAGACCAAAAGGGTCACTTTCGCAAAAAGGAGGTGATGCCTTATGCCAAAGAAAAACAAAACTCTATGTGTAGATGACTTACGTCATGCCGAGTATTACGGTATGCAGCCAGTCTTTGATGAACTCTATCACCGAAGTCTGGAGGGAAAAAATTTTACCAACCTTATGGATTTAATCCTGAGCCGGGACAACATTCTTCTGGCATATCGGAACATCAAAGCAAACGGAGGGAGCTACACAGCAGGAACAGACAACAAAAACATTAGTGACATCGGGTGTTTACCGCCCGAAACAGTTGTAGAGAAAGTGAGGTTCATTGTCACAGGAAGTCAGCACGGATACCGCCCAAAGCCGGTAAGACGCAAAGACATTCCGAAGCCAAACGGAAAAACCAGACCGTTAGGTATTCCCTGTATCTGGGACAGGCTGGTACAGCAATGTATCAAACAGGTCATGGAGCCAATCTGCGAAGCGAAATTCAGCGACAACAGTTACGGCTTTCGCCCGAACCGTTCCGTGGAACACGCCATGCAGAAAACTTACACCATGCTTCAACGCATGAACCTGCATTATGTGATTGAGTTTGATATAAAAGGATTTTTCGATAACGTAAATCACAGCAAGCTAATGCGGCAAATATGGGCAATGGGAATACACGACAAGCAGTTGATTTTTATTATCAAGCGGATTCTGAAAGCACCGATTAGAATGCCAGATGGCACTACACTCATTCCAGACAAAGGCACTCCGCAAGGCGGTATCATTTCACCGTTGCTTGCCAATATCGTGCTGAATGAACTGGACAGATGGGTTGAGAGCCAATGGCAGAACCACCCTCTTGTAAAGGAATACGGGTATGAGAGGAAAATCAGAAACTCGATTACTTTTGACCGGAGCAAGGCATTCCTCAAAATGAGGAAAACAGGGTTGAAAGAAATGTATATCGTGAGATATGCAGATGATTTCAGAATCTTCTGCCGGAATAAAGAGGACGCTTTGAGAACAAAAGAGGCTGTAACGGCATGGATAACCGAGAGGCTGAGGTTAGAAGTATCGCCAGAGAAAACAAGGATAGTTAATGTCAGAAAACGCTATTCAGAGTTTCTTGGGTTTAAGATACGAGTCAGACCGAAAAGCAGGAAGTACATCGTGCAATCTCATATCTGTGACAAAAAGTTGGAACTGGAAAGGCAAAAGCTGGTGGAACAGGCGAAACGAATTGCCCGACCGTCAGAGGGAAAAAGACCTTTGGACGAAATACGGCTGTACAATTCAATGGTTCTGGGAATACAGAATTATTTTCAGCTTGCCACCTGCATCAGCATTGATTGCAGGAAAATCCACAGACAGGTTATGACAGTTTTGACAAATCGGCTCAATACAGAAACCGGGTGCAGACTTGTTCGAGAGGGCGGCGCAATGACCGAGAGCGAAAAAGAACGGTTTGGAAAGTCGGCAATGATACGGTATGTATCTGGAATCGACCAACCTATCTACCCTATCGCATACATCAAGAACAAGATACCGATGGCAAAGAAAGCGGCGGTTTGCAGTTACACGGTGGAGGGACGGGCATTGATACACACGAACCTAAGTATGAACTCATCTGTTCTATCAGGTTTGAGGAATCAACCGTCTATGGGGCGAAGCACAGAACTCACTGACAGCAGGATTTCACTATTCTCGGCTCAACGTGGAAAATGTGCGCTAAGTGGGGAACTCTTTGAAAATGCGGCTGACATAGTATGCTGGCTGAAAACACCGGCAGAATTGGGCGGCAAGGAACGCTATCGAAATATGATTTTGTTCCATAATAGATTTCTTCCACTCCTGCAAGAGCGTCCTAAGAATGAGCTAAAAGAGATAGCCGATACGCTCAAGGCAACAAAGGAACTGATGTTAAAAGTGAACAGTCTGCGCCAGCAGGCTGGTTTGTCCGCAATAGAAAACTAACATTTCATTTGGTGATTGATTAAATGCTTGTGAAAACAACCGATGGAACGCCGGATGCGGTGAAAGTCGCACGTCCGGTGTGGAGTGGGGGAAAATCCGGCGATAACTTCAAAGGATTACCTATCACTATAAGCGGAACGCCTCTATTATTCCGCGCTGATCGGCTACATCTGGTACGAGGCCACGGAGGAAGAAAAGAACTTCATCACACTTTTGGATCTTATCAATGCCAGTGAGGCCAGAGAGGACGACGAAACCTATCAAAGCCCGGTGGACCTGCTTTTTTCTCAGTTGGCGGAACGGGAGCCGGACCACTTCGCCGTCAAGCAGTACCGCAAATTCAAGATGGCGGCGGGAGATGTATGCTCTAAGTGACTTCTTAATCATGGTTTTTGTCATGGTTAGTGAAGCAGCCACTTAGAGCATTTTCATTTCAGGAGGTACAGCCATGAGAAACGAGAAAATCACCCCACTGTATGAGCGCTTGAGCCGCGATGATGAGTTACAGGGCGAGAGCAACTCCATAAGCCATCAAAAGCAGATGTTAGAGGAGTTTGCCCGCCGGAATGGTTTGCCGAACCCCACCCACTTCACCGATGACGGCGTATCGGGAACCCGTTTTGACCGTCCCGGCTTTCTGGCGATGATGGAGGAAGTCGAGGCCGGACGGGTGGAGGCCATTGTTATCAAAGACATGAGCCGCCTGGGACGCGATTATTTGAAAGTCGGCCAGGTCATGGAGATTTTGCGGCAGCGCGGCGTCCGGCTGATCGCTATCAATGACGGTGTGGACAGTCTGAAAGGCGACGATGATTTTACCCCTTTCCGCAACATTATGAATGAGTTTTACGCCCGCGACACCAGCCGGAAAATCCGCTCCGTGTTCAAGTCCAAGGGCATGAGGGGCAAGCACCTGACCGGCACCGTTATTTACGGCTACTTGTGGGACGAGAAGCGGGAACACTGGCTTGTGGACGAAGAAGCCGCCGAAGTGGTACGCCGTATCTTTTCCCTGACGATGGAGGACTATGGCCCCTATCAAATCTCCAAGCTGCTGTCCGAGGCAAAGGTTGAAATCCCCGCTGTCCATCTGGCACGCTTTCACGAAGGTGTAAACAGGTCAAAGCCGGTCAAAGACCCCTACGGCTGGGGATCGTCCACTATTGTGAACATCCTGAAAAAGCGGGAATACCTGGGTCACACCATCAATTTCAAGACCCGCAAGCACTTCAAGGACAAGAAAAGCCACTATGTTGACGAAAGCGAATGGACGATTTTCGAGAATACCCATGAGGCCATCATCGACCAGGAAACCTTTGACAATGTGCAGCGTATCCGGGCAAATGTCCGACGCTACCCGGACGGCTGGGGCGAAGCCCATCCCCTGACCGGCCTGATGTACTGTGCCGACTGCGGCGGCAAGATGTATGTCCATCGCATCAATAACGGCAAGCGTGACCCACAGTTTACTTGCAGCCAGTACACCAAAGTCCCATGCGGGACGCTCTGTGGCACACAGCACCGCATCCGGGCCGAGGCCGTCCTGACCCTGATAACCGATATGCTCCGGGCCATCGCGGAGTATTCTAAAAATGACCGGGCCGAGTTTATCCGCACTGTCCAGGAAACGCAGGCCGCCCAGCAAACCGCCGACATATCCAAGAAGCGGAAACGGCTGGCCGCCGCCCAAAAGCGGGCCGGGGAACTGGAAAAGCTGATTTGCAAAATCTATGAGGACAACGCCCTGGGCAAGCTGCTGGACGCCCGGTATGAGGCCCTGGACGCACAATACGCCAAAGAACAGGACGCTCTCAATGCGGAAATCGCGGAACTGGAAAAGGCCGTTACTGGCTACGAGCAGAGCCGGAAAGCTGCGGAGAAGTTTATTGCCCTGATTGATAAGTACGAGAATTTTGACACGCTGACAAACACCATGCTCAACGAGTTTGTAGAGAAAATTCTTGTCCATGAACGCGCCCGGAAAGGCAGCCAGGACACCACGCAGGAGGTTGAAATCTATTTCAATTTTGTGGGCCGGTATATCCCGCCCGCCTTGCAGCCGGTTCCCCTGACCCCGGAGGAACAGGAAGAACTGCGGAAGAAGGAGGAACGCAAGGACAGGCTTCACCAGAACTACTTGCGCCGCAAGGCCAACGGCAAGCAGAAGGAATGGGAAGAACGCTATAACGCCAAGCGCAAGGCCCAGGTGGAGGCGGCAAAGGCCGCGATCCGGGCCGAGGACATGGCAAAAGGCATTTTTATCCCTGTCAGCCAGTTGCCCAGGCAGGAGCCGTGCAAGTCCACCATATCGGCCAGCGCCGCAGTTTAACCAGCACAGTGCAAAGGAGGACGAACATGAACGAATTGACTTACACCCGCTGCGGAGATTACTACATCCCCAATCTGAAACTTTCCGAGCAGCCGGAGGCCCCCATCGGCAAGTATGGCCGTATGCGGCAACGCTACCTGAAGGAACACCGGCCCGGCCTTTACAGCAGCTTGATTTTGAGCGAAAAGCTGTACCCGCACCTGTTGGAGATTGACCGGGAGGCGCGTGAACGGATGGACGCCATGCTGCCCTGGATGATGGAGGCGGCGGGCGTCACCGAGGAACTGAAAGCCCGTGACCCCATGCGCTGGGTGGGACTGATGAACACGCTGAAAGCGCAGGTGGAGGAAGTAATTTTTCAAGAATTGATTTACGCATGAAATTTTAAGCACAAGTAAGGCCGGGATTTTGCTGCCAAGCGGCAAATCCCGGCTTCCTTACAAACCCGTAAGGTTCTTTGGCATCACTTTATGGTATAATCTACTTGTATATTCTCGGTGAATGGAGGGATTTGATTGAATACTCTGTTGCTTTTGGAAGATGATTTCAGCCTGGTGGATGGGCTGGTTTATTCTTTGAAAAAGAACGATTATTCCGTGGAAGTTGCCCGTACCGTTCAAGAAGCACTCACCTTACTGCCGGAGCTTGACCGCTTTGACCTGTTGATTTTGGATGTGACCTTGCCGGACGGGACGGGTTTTGAGGTGTGCGAAGCAGTTCGCCGCCAAAATGTCACGATACCGATTCTGTTTTTGACAGCATCGGATGAGGAAGTGAATGTGATTCGTGGACTTGACTGCGGCGGGGACGATTACATCACGAAACCCTTTAAGTTGGGGGAATTGTGTTCTCGAATCAGGGCGCTGCTACGCCGGAGTGGCTTACAAAAGCAGCCGCGCGCTGACATCCTGCGTTCCGGCCCGGTGTCCATTGATCTTGTCACAAGCCGTGTCATGCTGAACGGTCAGCCTTTGGAAGTAACCAGCATGGAATACAGGCTGCTCTGCCTGTTTTTGAAGAATGAAGGGATCACCATTCCGCGCAGCCGCATCATGGATCTTTTGTGGGATGGCAGCGGCAATTTTGTAGACGATAATACCTTGTCAGTGTATATCCGCCGTTTGCGGGAAAAAATTGAGGACGATCCATCCAAGCCAGCTCACCTGCTGACCGTAAGGGGATTTGGGTATCAATGGAAGGACGGAAAGGGGGCTGTGCGATGAGCTTTCTGCGTGAAAAACGTGCCCGTTTCTATTTCCTGTTTTTGTGCGGTATTGCTCTCGTGCTGTTGCTATTTTCCATCCTTATGACCTGGCAGCATACCCGGCAGACACAAGAGCTTCTTCTGGAAAAAGAAGCCTCTCTTGCTTCCTCTCTTTTGGAGCAAGGAGTTTCTGCGGAGGTTATCGCAGCAGCCATGAAAAGCGAATCTGTCAACACAAATGGTTTGACATTTATGGAACAGATCGGACATACAAATGCCACACCGCTGCCGCTGTCACCGCTGGCGCGGCAGACAGCAATTTCATTTGGGATTTTTGCTTGTGTGATTCTTTTCCTGCTTGGATTCGCTGTGCTTTTTGGCTCTGCCATATATCTGCATCGCCAGGATGCGCTGTATCAAACTGTTATCCGCACAGTGAATGAATATTCGGACGGCATTTTCCAAAATCATTTGCCGCAAAACGAAAACGGCCTGCTATACCAGATGTTCAGCGGAATTGAAGAATTGGCTGTCGCTTTGCAGGCAAAAAACGAAAATGAACATAAGTCTAAAGAGTTTTTGCAGGAAATGGTGTCCAATATCTCTCATCAGCTGAAAACACCTCTGGCTGCGCTTTCCATGTATACCGAAATCATTATGGACGAGCCGGATCAACCGGATACCGTAACTTCTTTTGCAGAAAAGTCAATGGCCTCTTTACAGCGGATCGAGCAGTTAATCGGAGCATTATTAAAGATGGCGCGGCTGGATGCTGGCAGTATTGTTTTTGAAAAGAAGCCAATTCTCGTAACGGAACTGTTAGGGCAGGCGCAGGCACCTTTTGCGACAAGAGCAGAAGTGGAAGGAAAGCAGATCATGTTGTCAGGCCCGCCTGATGAAATACTCACCTGCGATTTTGAATGGACCAGCGAAGCAATCGGCAATCTTCTTAAAAATGCGCTGGATCATACCGGGCGCGGCGGACTGATTTGCGTAGAGTGGAAACGCTTCCCGGATATGCTGCGGATCAGCGTTTCAGACAATGGATGCGGGATTTCTCAAGATGACATCCACCACATTTTTAAGCGATTCTATCGGAGCAAACATTCCAGTGACCATGCCGGTGTAGGGCTGGGTCTGCCGCTTGCGAAAGCAATCGTAGAAGGCCAGGGTGGAACAATTTCCGTAGTCAGCACTCCCTGCGAAGGAACAACTTTCACCATCTCCTTCTTCACCAATCTTACAGAATCGCAAGGTTAAATTCACCGGAAAGTAAGCTGTTCCTGCTATTCTGAGAGAAAAGGAGGTTAGACCTATGGAAATTTTGAAAGTACAGCAACTTTGTAAAACCTATGGCTCTGGTGAGGCCAAGGTGGACGCCTTAAAAAATGTCTCCTTCTCTCTGGAGAAAGGACAGTTTGCCGCGGTAGTCGGAGAATCCGGCTCTGGAAAAAGCACTCTGCTTAACTGCATTGGCGCGCTGGATACGCCTACATCTGGTAAGATTCAGATCGACGGCCAGGATTTATTTTCTATGAAGGAGGAAAAACGCACGATTTTCCGCCGCAGGAATATCGGCTTCATCTTCCAGTCCTTTCAGCTTGTCCCGGAGTTGGATGTAGAGCAGAATATCATTTTCCCGCTTTTACTGGATTACAAAAAGCCGGAGCAGGCGAAAGTGGAGGAAATTTTGGAAGTGCTGGGCCTTACAGAACGACGGCACCACCTGCCGAGTCAACTGTCCGGCGGACAGCAGCAACGAGTAGCTATTGGCCGGGCGCTTATCACGAAGCCAAAATTGATTTTGGCAGACGAGCCTACCGGCAACCTGGACAGCAAAAACAGCAGTGAGGTGATCGCTCTGCTGACGCAAGCAGCCCGTCGGTATCAGCAAACTATTTTGATGATTACGCACAATTCCAATCTGACGGCATCGGTTGACCGGGTGTTCCGGGTAAGGGACGGTATATTGAAAGAGTTGGGAGGTGTGCAGCAGTGAAACACTATCTCAACCTGGTTTCTATTTCCGATAAAGTGCATCGCCGGCAGAGCCGAATGACGCGCATCTGTATCATTCTGGCCGTTTTTTTGGTCGCTGTGATGTTCGGTCTTGCTGATATGTATCTGCAAAGCATGACCACTGAAACAAAGCATCAGACGGGCGACTGGCACGCAAAATTTTCTGCCATTGATGAAGAAACGTCAGCTTTGATTGCAGCAAGGCCCGAAACGGAACTTTCCGGCTGGCAAGGTACACTTCCCGCAGAGGCTGGGGTTGCAGCTGATATGCAAAGTGTTGCTCTTGTCGGGATCGAAGAACCTGTATTTTCCAAAATATACTTTGGAACCTTTTCGGAAGGGACGGCGCCAGCAACCGATTCCGAGGCGGCCATTTCCGAAACGGCCGCCCAAAACCTGAATCTCTCCGCTGGTGATTCGGTATCTTTAACGCTGCCGGATGGCAGTACCCATTCGTTTACTGTGACAGGAGTTTTTAACGATGAGCCCGCCAGCCTGACTACGGGAAATGCCAGTACCATGCTGGTCACGCCTCAGGCGCTTTCCAGTCTGAATTTTGGCAGCACATCACCCTCATGGCAGTATGTGGTTTGCTTTTCCTTACTCTGCAAAATCCCGGATACGATTCAGGACATTATCACACAAAACGGACTTTCTGCCGAGCAAGTTCTGCAAAACGAGAATCTGCTCAGTATGCTGGGGCAACTGCCCAGTTCCAATGTGTCGCAAATTTATTCGGTTGCCTTTGCTCTTTCGCTGGTGGTCATGGTGACCTGCATCCTGATGATTTCCAGTAGTTTGAACAGCAATGTCAGCCAACGTACTGAGTTTTTTGGCCTCATGCGTTGCCTTGGGGCTACGCGCCGTCAGGTTCTGCGCTTTGTTCGGCGGGAGGCACTTCACTGGTGCGTGACATCAATCCCTATTGGAATCGGACTTAGTATCGTCGTGATATGGGTGCTGTGTGCTGTGATGCGGCGGCTGAGTTCCGTATGGTTTGGCTATATGCCAGTTTTTGGTATCAGTTGGCTGAGTATTGCCGTCAGCATTGTATTGGGGATCGTGACGGTTCTGTTGGCGGCACGTTCTCCCGCGAAATTTGCATCTAAGGTGTCCCCGCTGGAAGCTGTCACCGGCAGTGCCCGCCAGAATACGACTTTTCGGCACGCCGCAAATACCCACCGTTGGAAAGTGGATGTGGCTCTCGGTATCCATCATGCAAAAGCTAAACGCCGCAGCTATCTCCTGATGACCTGTGCTTTTGCGACCTGCCTGACATTGTTCTTAGGCTTCTGCACATTGGTTCCCTTCATGAAAAATGCCTTCATGCCGAAGGAATGGGCTTCTGAGCTTTCCATCGTCAGTGAATCCAACACCTGCTCCATCCCATTCGAGCAGCGGAACGCGGTATCGGAGGTTCCTGCTGTCAGCCATGTCTTTGGGCGAATGTTTGCTTATGATGTACCGGCAGAGATCAGTGGGACACCCCACAACAGCAATCTGATTTCTTATGAGGAAAATCAATTCCGTTGGGCACAGGATCGGCTGGCATCTGGTTCCGTGGATGCGGTTGTCAATACGCCGGGTCAGGTGCTGTTTGTAGCAAATACCGGGACACCGGCACAGGTTGGCGATACAGTCACTCTGGAAATCAACGGAGTGCCGCAGACAGTCACCATCGGCGGCATATTGACCGATGATCCTCTCGCCCGCGCGGAAGGCACTGAGACATTGATTTGTTCGGAGGAAACCTTTACGCAGCTGACTGGTGAAAACGGCTACACGATCCTGGATGTACAGTTTCGTTTCGGCGCAGGGGAAGAAGATGTAAAGGCCGTGGAGGCGCTGTTTGCGGATGGTGTTTCCTTTACCGACACGCTGAGCAGAGCGCAGCAGCAACGCGGACTCTACTACGCTTTTTCGGTGCTGGTCTATGGCTTTTTGTCAATTATCGTGGCAATCACGGTGTTTCATATCATGAACACGATCAGCATGGGGGTATCTGCCCGTACCCACCAATACGGAGCTATGCGGGCCATTGGCATGAGTAACCGGCAGTTGACCCGTATGATCGCATCCGAGGCGGCAACGTATGCTACCAATGGAGTGATACTTGGGTGCCTGTTGGGGGTGGCTTTTCACTGGTTTCTCTATACCAGCCTTATCACCCGCACCTTTGGTGACGCATGGGGCATCCCTTGGCCAGAACTTTGCCTGATCATCGCAGTGATTTTGGGCACGACGGCCTTGTCTGTGCGTGGACCGGCAAAACGAATTCAAGCCATGTCTATTGTGGAAAACATCAGCGCGCAATAAGTTTCGGATGATAGGGGCTCTGCCTTTTAGCAGGGCCCCTGTCATCTTACAAAATCGCAAGCTAAAATTCACCTGTTTGTAAGGTTGGACAAGTAGAATTAGCTCAACCGATTACAAAGTGACTTTAACTCTGCCGGACGACGGCAAAAGAAAAAAGCCGTCGTTCAGCAGGCAATCGCCATGTCCTATACTCGATCCTACGGCGGCTTTGACAAAATCAAGGCCGCCGTTCCTTATGCCCTCGACAAAGGAGTGACGCCCATACGCTGACACGGCGGCTTTAGGAGGGAGCCGCCATGAAGCCACACTGACCGCCGACAAATTCAGACGATATTTGCACTACCGTCAAAAAAAGCCCAGCCACCGAACAGGCCCCGTCTGGCAGCCGGTGCGAAAATTGTCACAATGTAACTGAATACCGTGTTTTTTGCGCTCGAATAGCTTCCTGCTGTCCGGGCGCTTTTTCATACCTGTGGGGCCGGAACATCGGGTCAACATGGCCCGAACCTTGCCCCCGGTGCCGTTCCCCGCCGCCCCGTTCAGATTTTCCCGCAAAAATCTGAACGGAGGAAAGGCAGATGGAAGTCACCATCCATTACAACGGACAAGCTGTGGCCGTGGAGGTCACGCTGGAAGTCTATGAATTTCTTGACCGGGCCGACCACAAAGCCGAGAACCTGTCCCATGAGCAGCGGCGGCATTGGGATGGCCGGGAGTTTGACGAATACATAGTTGCCACCGAGGGCGTGGGTATCTACGGCGAAACGCCGGAGGATTACCTGTGCCGCATGGAAACGCTGGGCGAGCTGATGGCCGTCCTGGACACCTGCACCGAGGCCCAGCGCCGCCGGTTCCTGCTCTATGCCCTGGACGGGCTGACCTTTGCGGAGATTGGGACGGTGTGCGGCTGCTCCAAAGTATCCGTCTATGAAAGCATTGACGCGGTTCGGAAAAAATTTTTGAAATTCTTTGCGAACTACCCTAACGAATGACCTGTTTTCGGGCTACCAAGTGAAAGGGATTGTTTCCCTTATCCCAGCGGGAGGCGGACAGCGGACAAGCTGCCCGCCTCTCCCATTTTCAGGAGGTAAGCCTATGAAAACCATCAATCTGCGGTGGATTTATCCCCACTACCGGCACGACGAGTTTGTAGAGGTCAGCGACGAGGTCTGGGAGGCCATGCGGCAGGCCCAGCGCGAGATGAACAACTATGAGCGCCGGAAGGTCTACCACCGCGCCTGGTACTCTCTGGACGCATATAGCTGGGCGGAGAACTACGCGCTGGAACACGGCAGATCGCCGGAGGAAATCCTTTTGGAGCGCGAAGAACGGGCCGCCCGCCTGCGGCTGATTGCCACCTTGCCGGAGGCCCTGTCCCATGCCACTCCCACCCAGGCCCGCCGCATCCGGGACTACTACATCGCCGGTATCAACCAGCCGAAAATTGCCCGGATGGAGGGCGTACACAGCAGCAAGGTCAGCGTTGCCATCCGGCGGGGCCTGCGGAATATGCGCCGCTGCTATGACGGCCTTTTCCCATCAGAGTGAGGGCGGGCCTATGCAGACCATCAACCTCAAACAGTATTATCCGTTCTGCACCGAGGATACCTTTGTGGAGGTGTCGGATGAAATCGTTGAAGCGTTCCTGCTGGACAAGCGGGCCGAGGCTGCCAGGGAGCGCAAGATGTACCGCTACAAGGCCCACTACTCCCTTGACTGTGACGATGGGATTGAAAAAGCCGCCATCGGCTGGGCGCAGCCATCGCCGGAGGACTACATCGTACAGAAAGAGGAACAGGCCGAACACGCCGAGCTGATCCGGCGGCTCTATGAGGCCATTTCTTCTTTGCCCCCAACGCAGGCCCGCCGCGTCCATGCCCGGTATATGCTGGGGATGAAAGTGAAGGACATTGCCGCGATGGAGGGTATCACTCCATCCCAGGCGGGGAAGTCCATCCATGCGGCGCTCCGGCGGCTGCGCCGGTACTTCATACGCCGGAAATGGACAAGCGGCCTATGAAAACCATCAACCTGAAAAAATACTACTACCCGATTTGTAAGAAAGACACCTTTGTGGAAGTGCCGGACGAGGTGGCAGACGCCATTGTGGAGGAAAGCCGCGCAGAGGACGCCAATGACGCCAAGCAGCACTATCACTGTTACTCTCTGGACGCATCCCCCGGCATGGAAAACTATTTCCCGGAGCAGGCCGCTTCCCCGGAGGATATTCTGATGGAGAAGGAAACGGAACGGGAACAGGAGGCCGCCCGCGCCCTGATGATGGAACGGCTCCGGGAGGCCCTTGCCACCCTGACGCCCCGGCAGGCGAGCTGCCTGCACGCCCGGTTTTGGGAGGGCAAGCCGTTCAAGGAGATTGCCAGGGCCGAGGGCTTTACCACATCGGCGGCCATTGTCACGGTACGCAACGCCATCATCAAGTTGCAGAAATATTATATCAAGCGCGGCTGGATGAAGCCGCCAAAGGAGAAAGCGATATGCACAAAGACAGCACCGCCCAAGCGAAACAGAAAAAAGACGAGCGCGAAGAAGTCCTGAAGGAGATCCGGCAGCTTGAGAACCGCCAGAAGATTTTGGAGAACAAACAGCGCAACGAGGAACGCAAGGCCCGCACCCGCCGCCTGATTGAGCGCGGGGCCATTTTAGAGGGCATTTTCCCTCTGCCCCCCGACCTTTCCGGCGTAGAGGTCAAGGCGTTCCTGATTGCTCTGTCCCATCTTCCGGGGGCGGCGGAACTGGCCGCAAAACTGCCGAAATCCGGGGACAAGCCATAAGTCCCTTGTTTACAAGGGCGCACTTATACACCGTTGCCGGTGTCGTGCGCCCTGCCGGGGGCTGTTGCGCTCTCCGAGCGCGATGGGGCGCTACACTCCCCAAACCCCTTGTGCGCCCCGCGCAGCCAGACACCCGCTTCGCGTCTGTCCGGCTCCACGGAGCCTGAATACCCCTCACCGAAAGGAGGTGTCACCCATAGATTTTTGTCATATTCCCGTCAGTATCATCAAGCGCAGCGAGGGCCGTTCCGCTGTTGCCGCAGCCGCCTACCGAAGCGGAACAAAGCTGACGAATGAATGGGACGGCCTGACCCACGATTACACCCGCAAAAGCGGCGTTGTCCATGCGGAAATCATGCTGCCCGCCCACGCCCCGCCAGAGTTTGCAGACCGCTCCACCCTCTGGAACAGCGTGGAGCAGATCGAGAAAGCCAGGGACAGCCAGCTTGCCCGCGAGATCGAGGCGGCCCTGCCCCGTGAACTGTCCAGGGAACAGCAGCTTGCCCTTGTCCGGGCCTATGTGAAGGACAACTTTGTGGACAAGGGGATGTGCGCTGACTTTGCCATCCATGACAAGGGAACCGGCAACCCCCATGTCCATATCATGCTGACCGTCCGGCCCTTAAAAGAAAACGGCGCATGGGGCGCAAAGTGCCGCAAGGCATACGACCTGGACGAAAACGGCCAGCGCATCCCGGACGGGAGAGGCGGCTGGAAAAACCACCGGGAGGACACCACCGACTGGAACGACAAAGGGAATGTGGAGATTTGGCGTGCGGCATGGGCGGCTTATACCAACCGGGCATTGGAGGCCGCCGGTCAGCCCGCCCTGGTAGACCACCGCAGCTACAAGCGCCGGGGCATTGATAAAATCCCCTCTGTCCACCTGGGGCCAGCGGCCAGCCAGATGGAGAAGCGCGGCATCCGCACCGGCAAGGGGGAAGTCAACCGGCAGATCGCCGCCGACAACAAGCTGCTCAAGGAAATCAAGGCCCGCATTACCCGCCTCTACAACTGGTCGAAGGCCGAGGCCGAGAAGCCGGAGGGCCAGCAGCCCAGCATGATTGACTTGTGGGAGGCTCAGCAGCAGCTCAAGCGGCCCGACACCCGCACCGGCAAAATCCGGGCTTTGCAGGAGAGCGCCGCCCTGTTCAATTTTCTGAACGCCAACGGCATCCAGTCCATGCAGCAGCTCCACGATAAAATCTCCGACATGAACACCCGCTACTATGACCTGCGGCGAGAGATCGTCAAGGCCGAGCGCCGGATTGCTGTCCTCACTGAGCGCGAGGAGATGTGGGCGCAGTACAACAAGTACAAGGCTGTCCATAAGCAGCTTGCCAAGGTGAAGCCGGAGAAGCGGGAACTGTTCGAGCAGCGCCACAGCCGGGAACTGATCCTCTATGACGCGGCGGCCCGGTATCTGAAAGAACTGAAAGCCAGCGGCGAAGAACTTTCCCCGAAGGAATGGCGGCACGAGATCGACCTGCTGGCCGCCCAGAAGCAGGTGGACAGCATCGACATGAAGGCCATGCGGGAGGAACTGAAAGCCGTGGAACGGCTCCGCAAGGCCGCCGACCAACTGGCCCGGCAGGAACGGGACAAGCACCGCGACCGGGAGCCGGAGCGGTAAAGGGTACGGTGTTTTGCCGACCCCTTTATGAAAAACTGTCAACCTTTACTCACGGAAAGGAGATTGCCCTATGAAGCAGATTATTTTACCTGTCACCGTCCACCTGAATATCCGCCTGCCCCTTGCCCTCTTGCAGTCGGAACCGGCAGCCGCGCCCACTGGCCCGGAGCCGGAGGCCCATGCCTGCCAGGGCTGCGGCAACTGCGGCGGGTGTGGGAAGTGCCAGCATGAAGAAAAGCAAGCCTGAACCCGTCCCCATCATGGACTACCGCCAGTACCGCAGAGCGCGGCGGCTGGTACATGAGTGCTGCAACTATGACGGCGGCAACTGTATCGCGCTGGACGATGGGGAGGAATGTGTCTGCGTCCAGTCCATTTCCTATTCTCTGCTGTGCCGGTGGTTCCGGGCGGCGGTGCTGCCGCTGGACAGGGAACTGGAAACGGCCCTATTCCACCGCCTGGACGCCAAGCGGTGCGCCGTCTGCGGGGCGCTGTTCACCCCCGGCTCCAACCGGGCCAAATACTGCCCGGAATGTGCTGTTCAGGTACGCCGCCGCAAGGAGGCAGAACGACAGCGGAAAAGATACCATCTTTCTACGCATTTAGGGGCCGAAAACCCCTTGTAAATCAAGGACTTTTTCGAGGGTGTCGCTGGGGGCCTGATAGATTTATCCTCTGACCCCCAAAACGGCCCTCTAAATGCGTACAGAAGCCCAAAACGAACCCCAAGGAGGAATCCATGTCAGACAATCGAAAATATTACTACCTGAAACTCAAAGAGAACTATTTTGACGATGACTCCATCGTGCTGCTGGAAAGTATGCAGGACGGTGTGCTGTACTCCAACATCCTGCTCAAGCTGTATCTGAAATCCCTGAAACACGGCGGGCAGCTCCAGCTTGACGAGAATATCCCCTACACGGCGCAGATGATCGCCACCATCACCCGCCAGCAGATCGGCACTGTGGAGAGGGCCTTGCAAATCTTCCTGAAGCTGGGTCTTGTGGAAGTGCTGGACAGCGGCACCTTCTACATGAGCAATATCGAACTGCTGATCGGCCAGTCCTCCACCGAGGCCGAGCGAAAGCGGGCGGCGAGGCTCCAAAACAAGGCTCTTTCCGCGCCCCGGACAAACGGCGGACATTTGTCCGACATTCGTCCACCAGAGATAGAGTTAGAGAAAGAGATAGAGATAAAGAGAGAGATAGAGAAGGGACACCCCGCCCGCGCCTATGGCCGTTACCAGAATGTTTTTCTGACAGACGAGGAACTGGCAGACTTGCAGGCCAGCTTTCCCACCGTATGGGGCCAGTACATCGAAAAGCTGTCCGAGTACATGGCTTCTACCGGCAAGCGGTATCAGAGCCATGCCGCTACCATCCGGCGCTGGGCCGGTGAGGACGCCAGGAAAGCGGCCCCGCCCACCCGCAACCGGGATTACAGCGTAAAGGAGGATGAAACCGTATGATTGAGATTACCGCAGAAATCCGGGCGCTGATCGACAAGGCAGCCGCCGGTGTGGAGCTAGCCGGGGACGAGTACATGGACCCGGCAGACGGCCTCATTCACTGTAAGAAGTGCGGCGGCCAGAGGCAGACTGTTGTGCCGAGATTTGGAAAACCGGGCTACTTCATGCCCCGCTGTATCTGCCAGTGCCAGCGGGAAGCCGAGGAACAGCGCAAGGCCGCCGAGGAACGGCAGCGCCGCATGGAGCGTATCAAGCGCCGGAAGGCCCAGGGCCTGCAAGACCGCTATCTGTACGACTACACCTTTGCCAACGACAACGGCCAAAATCCTCTGATGGACAAGGCCCGCGCCTATGTTGAGAACTGGAAGGAGGCATATAAAAACAACACCGGTCTGCTGCTGTTCGGGGATGTGGGAACCGGCAAGTCCTTTTTCGCTGGTTGTATCGCCAACGCCCTGCTTGACCGGGATGTGCCGGTGCTGATGACGAACTTTCCCACCATCCTGAACCGCCTGACAGGGATGTTTTCCGAGGACAGGGCCGACTTTATCGCCAGCTTTGATGAGTACGACCTGCTCATCATTGACGATTTGGGTGTGGAGCGCAGTACCGAGTATGCGATGGAGCAGATGTTTTTCGTCATTGACAGCCGCTACCGCAGCCGCAGGCCCATGATAATCACCACCAACCTGAAGCTGGCCGAACTCAAGAACCCGCCTGACCTGGCCCACGCCCGTATCTATGACCGTATCCTGGAACGGTGCGCCCCGATCCTCTTTGCCGGGAAGAACTTCCGGGAGGAAAACGCCGGAGCCACCAGGCAGGCGGCGAAAGACATTGTAAACCGTAAGCATGAGTAATTTTTTGCCGGACGGCGCAGCCCCGCCCGGAGAAAGGAGCGCCATGAGCGAAGAAACCCGTACCATGCAGACCGCAGACACCACCCCGGCCAGAGCGCCGGAGGACGCCCCCGCGCTGGTAAAGAAAATCGGCAAGACCACCTACAAGGTGCGCGTCCATTTCAGCAATACCAGCACCGAAACCATGAGCGACAAAATCAAGCGTATGCTCAAAAACGAGATACAGCAGATGTGACCGGCTGATAAAGCCAGCCGCCTTGTGTTAAACTGATGATGGTATACACCAAAACTTTTAGCCAAGGAGGACATGAAAATGCTGTACACAGAAAAAGAGAAAAATGAAATCGAGCGCGTCCGCAAAGTGTTCGAGAAACACATCCAACAAATGACCGCTTATGATTTGGTTTGGTCGGACAAGGTCGGTTATGTGTGGCTGGCAATATCCCTTGATCCGGTTTATGTTGACACCGGCAACAGGATAGAGTCCGCAACTGCTCTTTGTTATGAGTGCTTGAATGATATAGCACTGGATGTTTTCGGAATGACCGGGAACGACCATGACTTTGAGGACGCCGACCCGCTGGAACTGGCCGAGATTAAGCGGCGATGGAAACCCTATATCGACCAGTTGCCGGAATATGCGTACCTTTGCGATGAGCTATTAAGTGGCCGCAAGTGACCCGCCTGCCTGAGTGTCAGGAGCATGAAAGTGCTTCTGGCACTTTTTTTGTAGCTTTTTTGTGAATTTGATTAAAAAGTCCTTGACAACTCGTTTCGGGCAAGACCTTAAAATCCATCCTCATTTCCTGCGGTGCCCGGCTTGCTCCCTTCGATATCAAGGAGCTGCGGGACCTGATGGAATATGACGAACTGGAACTGGATACCCTGGGCGACCAAAAGACGGCGCTGTTTGTGATCCTTTCGGATACGGACAGCACTTTCAATTTCGTGGCCGCCCTCATGTATAGTCAGCTTTTCAATCTGCTCTGCGACAAGGCAGATGACTTCTACGGCGGACGGCTGCCTGTCCATGTCCGTCTGATTCTGGACGAGTTTGCCAACATCGGCCAGATACCGAACTTCGATAAGCTGATTGCCACCATCCGAAGCCGTGAGATATCGGCTTCTATTATTTTGCAGTCGCAGAGCCAGTTAAAAACCATCTACAAGGACGCGGCAGATACCATCGTCGGTAACTGTGTGCGCCCAGAAGTCGCCAGCGCATTATAAATTCGGCGGCGTGGTATTTATGGAATACTGCCTTTA
>NZ_JANJZT010000033.1 GCF_024622975.1 Blautia caecimuris
TTAGGCATTTTTTAAAAGTTGTTTATAATGATATATTACAAAACAGGTGACTGTGGATAAAACTGCGGAAACTCAAGATATATTAGTTATTGAAGCATATAAAATATCGTTCCAAAAATACCTGAGCCAAAAATAATTATAATCGGATTTATCCTATATCTTCGTAAAAGAAACATACTTACAATAAATAAAATACCCTCTATAATACGAAAATCGGCAAACACCACCCCATCTAAAGAAGAATTAAATAAGGCCAGAAATAAAAGTGATAAACCAGCTGAACCTATCATCGCTACAATCGCAGGACGTAAGCCAGTAAGAATTCCCTGTACTGTTTTCAGATTACGATACTTCATATATAACCAGGACAATAGAAGTACAATAATAAGTGATGGAAAAATACAGCCAAGTGTACATACAACAGCACCTGTCAACCCGGCAATCTGTTGGCCTACAAATGTAGCACTATTCACGGCTATCGGACCGGGAGTCATTTCTGCAATTGTAATAAGATCCGCAAACTGCCCCATCTCCAGCCAATGATTCGTTTCTACGATCTGACTCTGGATTAACGGAACCGCAGCATATCCTCCTCCAAAACTAAAAAGCCCAATTTGAAAAAAGGCCCAAAACAGCTTTAAATATATCATTTTGCCTCTTTTCTCCTTTCTGTTATCAGGCTGTATACATATCCAATCACTCCACAAATCAGAATAATAATAACCGCACTGACATTCCAAAATACAGTTGTCATAAACGCTGCTGCCATAACTATAATCCACAGAATATTTTTTGTCTTAAAAATATTTGCTACCAATGTAAAAACAACATCACAAATTACTGCGGCAACTCCAGCACGCATAACCTGTAACATTATAGCAATCACATTATTATCCTTAAATTGGTTATAAAACACTGAAATCACCGAAATAATAATAAGAGGAGGGAGCACTGCTGCAAACGCTCCTGTCAGTGCTCCCATGATTCCCCGGATGCGGTATCCTGTGACAATGGCAATATTGACTCCCAGCGCTCCTGGAGCTGATTGTGCTATTGCGGTCATATCCAGCATTTCTTCTTCGGATATCCAGCGAAGCTTTTCTACAAAGGTTTTCTTCACCATACCAATGATAACAAATCCCCCACCAAAGGTGCATGAACTCAGTATAAAAATATTTTTAAATAACTGCCAGTAAATTTGCACTGCAGACATCTGTTCTAATTTATTATCTTCTGCCTGATTCATCACACAAGATCCTTTCTCCTACCCTGTTCATCCCATACATGGATGACAATGTCCATACTCATCCATGCAGTCATCTTTTGGATTCTTCATACAAAGATGGACTGATGCCTTTTTAAAAGTCAATGGCAGAGCCAAAATATTGGGATTATCTCCCACAAATTTTTTCTTTGCATCTTCAAGGGCCTCCTCAAATGTTGCCCTTGTTTTCAGCCCCATTCCTCTTGCATATCCAGGTTCCTGAGCTCCAACAATATAAATAGCGCTGGTATTCATTTCTGCAATATGCCCACAGGAAATCATACTGAAACCGTGAAATGGATGAAATGCATTTGTAAAACGATATTTCCTTATGTATTCCTGGTTTGTTGCAAAATATTCCCCATAACGATTGATATCTGGAAGAGTATTCATATAATCATGTTGAAAAAGATCATACATTTCTTTAAGGTAAGGCCATCTTTCGTCATGGAAAAATCCATTGCACAGAGAAGAACAGATAATCACACAGTGATCACTCATAATGCGTTTAAACCGAAGTACCTGTGCACTCAAAGCTTGCATCATCATAATAGGATTGGTACCCATTCCATCACCATAATGGAACTTTTGTGGCATACCAAATACAAGAACATCATATTTCTTTTCCGCCCAATGCACATATGTTCTTTTATCAGCAACTTTCCAGCTTAATGGCATCATTTCTTTTGCATATCCAGAATAAATGGCAATCTGTCTGGAGTTCGTATCCAGAACAGCATCACAGCAGAAAAATGGATGTCCCATTTTCTCTTCCATATGCATACTTATTTCATCAAACTTGTTTCTCATAAGGCTTCCCCCGTTTACCGGGGTAAAATCTGGGCGATGCATCACAGCCGGAACATGGTGACTGGCAATACTTCTCCAATTTGTAATTCCTGTAGCACTGTGTTTATAGCCGCCTGAATAACCTCCATAAGGATTTCCCTGAACATGACCGATTAAAATAGGAAGATCACTGTCAAATACATACTTATTCATGAATACAGGATCTCCCCTTCTGGTAGCTCCCAGATCAATCATATGCTCTTGGTCTTCACTGTCATGACTGATAATCTGCCCTGTATGCCAGAATTCATTAAATAATTCAGGACCAAAAATTGCCTTAGCATCTGTTTCTGTACTTCTGGGATGAAGTCCATTAGAAATAATAAAAAGAATATCCTTTTTATCAACACCTGCATTATAAAGTTCGTTAAGAATATATTTAATACTTAATTTTCTGTGGCTTGTAGGCTGCTCACCGCCTTTTACTCTGTCCGGCACAATAATAGTAACGGTAGTTCCTTTATGTGCCAGCTCTGATAATCGGGGCATTCCAATGGGATCAGCAAGACTGTTCAGATATGCCTCTTCCAGTTTATCCTCTGGTATATAATCCGGATCCTTAACTGTTTCACCTGGTATAAAAATATCTGTACTATCCGGAAGCTGCGCTTCCATAGTTCCATGTCCATATTCAAATTCTAATCTCATTTTACTACCTCCTGTCCCAGAACTGCATTCATATATATATTAATAATTTCTAAATATTCTTCCGGATAAAATCCTATTTCTTCTGTAAATCTGGTAAGAGCAATCAGGCCTCCGTCAATTTCTTTAATAGATGCAAGCATTTCGGCATTATCCTGCTTCAGGCCTCCACCATAAACAATATCCATGCCTCCTGTTTTTTCTTTTATAAAACGAGCCACCATAGTAATATATTCTTTTCCCGCAGGCATTTTTCCCGGTCCAATAGACCACACAGGTTCATATGCCACTATTACCATAGAATGATCTACATCCTTAAGTCCAAGTTCAAGCTGCCTTCCCAATACATTCTGCCAGTGCTCCTGTTCTTCACTCTTTTCTCCAATACAATACAAGACTTTCATTCCTCTTCGTACTGCAGCTTTTATTTCTTCATTAAGAATTCTGTTTATTGCATCTGCATCTGTAATCCCCGCTTCACTCAAAACATTATTCAAAAAGTTTCTTTCTTCACAATGCCCGATAATCACAGCATCACAACCTGCTGCTTTCATTGCTGCTGCTGGTCTTCCAGCCGTAAATGCGCCAAAATTACCACCAGGATATACATCTGTGCGAAGTACCCCTTGGCATCCTATTTGTATAGGTGAACCAATTTTGCGTGCAGCATTAGCTTCCAAAATATGTAGCTCTGGAAAAAAAATAGTAAAATCAACCTGATCTTTTTTATATGTCTGTAGCTTTTCCTCAGTATTTTTTACTATGTATGCTCCCCAATTATCAATATCTGCAATACTGTTCACCCCACCCATTTGTTTTGGAATGTCAAATCTCTTCAGATTTAAAAAAATATGCTTCATTATTCCTTCTCCTTGTAATACTCCTTAAAATCAAGAAATTCCTCAAATTTCGGACCAACCAGTGGTTGCAGCCATTTTATATATTCTTCTGTAATATCATTTCCACGGACATTAATATACTCATCCGGAAGCGTTTTTTCCAAAAGCATTACCTTCTCAATAGGAATTTCTATAATACCAATCTTGTAGGATCCGTCTTCTGTTTTTTCACGTTTAAAACCAATCATTACGCCAGTATGGCCTTTGATTGCTGCCTCCAGCGCCTTTTCCCCTGCCAACTGTGCTTCCTGACAATCTACAGGAGACTGCCAGGCAATAGATGCTCTTCCACAAAGTCCTGGCTTTTCATTCCTGGCCTTGATTCCCAGACGTTTAATTACAAGATTAGCCAGATGCGCACTTACATCCCCATAATATACAGCACGGTCTGTCTTATAAATCGGATCTACTACCGGAGTTCCATCCTCTTTCTTAAGACCTTCACTGACAACAACTACAACGCCGCCTAATTTGTCATAAAGCTTCTTTACATCAGTCAAAAATTCTTCTTCTTTAAAAGGCCGCTCTGGAGTATAAATAAGATGCGGAGCATCTCCTTTTTTCCTCCTTGCCAAAACCGAGGCTGCCGTAATCCATCCGGCATTTCTACCCAGAGCCTCTATAATACATACATGAATAGGAAGAGATTTCACATCTTCTGCCACCTCACGCACTGTCGCCGCCAAATATCTGGCAGCACTTCCAAATCCCGGAGTATGATCTGTAATGGCAATATCATTGTCAATAGTTTTAGGAATTCCTACAACCTTAATATCAGTATATCCAGCTTCTATACACGATTTGTAAATTTTACCGCAAGTATCCATGGTTCCATTTCCACCATTTGGTAAAATGTATTTTATATTATATTTTTTAAGAATAATCGGAGTCTTATTATAGTCTTCTTCTGTTACCGGATATCTGGAAGAACCAATAGCACTTCCTGGTGTATGTAGCAAGAGCTCTTTTGCTCCTTGAAATTCACTTAAATTTAAAAGGTTTTCTTTTAAAATGCCTTCTACACCACCAATTGCACCATATACAGCTCCAATTTGTGAATGTCTCTCTGCTTCTTTCAAAACCCCATAAAGAGAAGCATTCATAACAGAAGTTGGACCGCCCCCATGAACAACTAATACATTATTTTTCATTTTCTTTTATAAAACTCCTTCATCTCTTCTAGGGTTTTCACATCTACAAACGGTGCTTTTCCATAAGAACCAAACTGAACAATAAGTGTTCCTACAACTTCCTTCACACCCCGTTCTACACAGCTTACAATTTTTGCTGTATCCTCATCCGGGATCTGTCCAAACATCACTGTATCCATAATTGGTGGAAGGAATACACGTGGATCAAATTTATCCTTGTTTGCTTCCAGAAGGTGGTATATTTCTCCAATAGAATCACTTCGCCTCAGTTCTTCATGATCCCTGAATAGTTCTTTCATGTTTCTGGTGACAGCCAGACGAATGTCTGTATCTACGTTGATCTTGTTGATACCACATGAAATAGCTTCCTTCAATTCAACGATAGAAATTCCATAAGCATTCTTAAGATGTCCGCCCATAGCGTTGATCTCTTCTACGATATAGTCTGGAACCGTGGAAGACCCATGTGATACCAGTCCGCCCTCAATTCCTTCATGATTCATACACTCTCTGATTGCGATTGGAATCTGACGGCGAAGTTTTACATTCTTTCCCTTTGATGCACCATGCATAGTTCCATAGGAAATTGCCAGCGCATCTACACCTGTTTTCTTAAAGAACTCAATTGATTTCATTGGATTTGTATAAGTGGAGTTATCAGAAAAAACATGATCCTCTACTCCGGCAAGCACACCTAACTCGCCTTCAACACTGACGCCTTCTCTATGTGCATATTTTACAACCTCTCTGGTCAGTTCTACATTTTCGTCAAAGGAAAGAGAAGAACCGTCAATCATAACAGAGGTATAGCCTCCATCAATAGCCGCTTTACAGGAATCAAAATCTCTTCCATGATCCAGATGCAGGACAACTGGAATAGTTGAATTTTCTCCATATTTTTTTACTGCATCAGCAATTCGTTTTGCTCCTCTTTTTTTATCTTCCAGTGTAGCATTGACAAAATCGGTACAGCCGCCCATAAAACCGTTAGCCAGATCTGCACCCTGAAGTATTGCAGGAGATCGAAACATTTCATGGACTTCAATTACCGCCTTTGCCTGAGCAACTGCATTTACATTAAACGCACCCTGACCATATCCATATTTAACGGCTGCGTCGAGAACTGGTTTTAAAGAAACTAATGCCATTTTTTTACCGCCTTTCCAATCCCCCATTACAACTGTCAACGCAAACGTTTGAATCATATTTCATTGAAAACTATCATGTTCAAACTATATACTTAATTTATCTAAATACCTGATAAGGAGGGATTTTTATGCTTATTACTATTAAAAACAACAATGTATCTGCAACAATTGATACCATGGGAGCACAGCTCATCTCACTTAAAGATAATAAAAATACTGAATATATATGGCAGCGAAATCCAGATATATGGAAGAACTGTTCTCCTATCCTTTTTCCTATTGTCGGAAACTGTCGGAATAATAAAACTATCATTAACGGATGTGCTTATGAAATACCTAAACACGGTCCCTGTAAAACAACAGAGTTTCATATGAAAGCAATAACGGAATCTACTGCATCTTTTGAAATAACAGAAAAAGATTTTCCGACAGATTGTTATCCCTATCCATTTCACCTTATTGTACACTACACTCTGCAAAATCAAACTCTGGATCTGACACTTGAACTGTCCAATTCCTCTGAAAAACCCATTTTTTATTGTATTGGACTCCATCCGGGAATTTGCTGTCCACTCCATGAGGGAGAAACTTTCGAAGACTATATTCTTCGTTTTGGGCGAAAACAAAATTTCGGATATCGAAGATACGATACAAAAAAACAGGAATTCGACATGTCACACGAATATCCTTTTCCCGGAAATCAAATTGAAATTCCTCTTTCCCGGGAACTATTTCTCCATGATGCAATCTGGTTTGACCGCCTCTCATCAAAAGAACTCTCGCTTATCAATCCCAAAACTGGTCATGGACTTGCTACATTCTTTCCAGATTTTGAGACTGTAGCATTTTGGACCAGCTTATCTAAAAATGCACATTACATATGCATTGAACCATGGAATGGATCTGCAATATGTTCTGATGAAGATAATGAATTTCTTCATAAAAATCATCTGCAGAAGCTTAATCCTGATGACTCAAAAAAATATACCATGCAGTTCTGTATCCTTTAAGGACACAGAACTGTCAGGCCTTTCCCGCCGAACCTGCCAGACGGATAATATCCTTAATGTCTTCTCTCAAACGCTTCTCTGTATAAGAAGAAAGCTTCCATGCATGTCCCTCATCTTTTCCCTGCGCTAAACCATCTTTTACATAATTGATATAATTACAACGCACTTGTGTACCAAAATTGATTTTTGCCACACCTGCTTTGACAGCCTGCCGAATCAATGTCTCGTCCATTCCCGTACATCCATGGAGTACAAAAGGAATATCTGTGAACTCTCTGCATTTCTCCAGAATATCCACATGAATATCAACAGGTCCTTTATAGAATCCATGAGCATTACCTATCCCGATAGCCAAAGAATCTGGTCTGCAGAGCTCCAGATATTTTTTTACTATATCCGGATCCGCAATATTGGAAAGTCCATTCTGATGTCCCTGATCATCTAATCTTGCCAGCTCTCCTATCTCTGCTTCTAAAGGTACTCCAAATGCTCTACAAACCCTGGCAACCTCTTCTGTTCTTTTTGCATTTTCCTCTACAGAAAACGCTGATCCATCATACATAATAGAAGTAAATCCGATATGCAGCATTTCCATACACCGTTCAAAACTATCACCATGATCAAGATGAATCGCTACTGGTACAGATACCTTTTCTGCCATCCATTTGGCAGTTTCAAAAAACCAGTCATGTCCTGAATATGAACCTGTATTCACATAATGGGCTAAAATTACAGGTGAATTCAGCTCTTCCGCTGCCATACAAATTGCACGAATAATATCATATGTGCCACCTTGTGTATTAATTGCCGGAACAGCGTACCCATTTTTGTATGCCTTATCCATCATTTCAAAGCTAGTTGTCAGCATATCGGTTCCTCCTCCATTTTATTAAATCTCAACAATTACCTTCAGGTAATCTGAAGGCTTTTTGATCATATCCTGAATGGTTGTCTCTACTTCATCTAACCTGATCATTTTGGTAATAAATGCATCTGTCGGAATTTTATTCTCATGAATCAGTTTGATTGCTTCTGGAAATTTCTTATTCGAATTTCTGGAAGGACAGATATCAATCTCTTTTTGCATCAAACGCACTGTATTAATAGCTACAGGATTATGCGGCCAGCCTACAAGAGCAATTCTTGCACCATGACATACGTAATTATGCATTTGTTCCAAAATCACTGGTGCGCCTGTACAGTCAATCATAGCCTCTGGCAATTTACCCTCTGTAACCTCCTTCAGATATTCCTCTATCCCACCTTCTTTTGAATTAAAAATATAAGGTATTCCACGTTCCTTCGCATAATCCAGTCTTTCCTGAATCACATCTATAAGAATTGGAAATGCGCCATAATTAATACAGGCATATGCTGCCATAAGACCAATTACGCCAGCTCCAAAAATAACAACTTTTTCTCCACTTTTCACTCTTGCACGTGTTGCTGCATGAAGTCCAATTGTAAATGGTTCTACTAACGCAGCATGTTTAAAGGTAAGATCATCAGGTAATTTATAAAGAAGCTGTACCGGATGCAAAAAATATTCTGCCATCATTCCGTCTTTATGTACTCCACATACATGAATATCTGCACAATTATTAAAGCGCTCTTCTGCACACATATGACATTTGTTACAGGGAACGTATGGTTCCAAAGCTACACGGTCTCCTACTTTCAATCCTTTATCATTTTCACCGATAGCTTCAATAATTCCCACACCTTCATGTCCCAGTCCATTGATCGGATACTTCATTGTAGGATTTACACCTCTGTATGCTGTTACATCAGATCCACAGATTCCGCACATCTCCATTTTTATAACAGCCTGACCAGGAACCAGCTCTGGCTTCGGAAGATCTTTGATCTCAAGTTTTTCTGGTTTTTCAATACATAATACTTTCATAAATTATTCTTCCTCCCTATTAAGTCAAGTCTTTTTTCCTTGAAAATCAAGGTTTTTTCGATATACTATCAATAAATATCTCAGAAGAAAGAGCCATTGGTATGGGCATTTCTCTGTATCCGGTACGAAAATAGCTGGTTTTGGGTACACGAAGTAAAACGTCTTGGTTTTCTGTTTTACATGGCCTTGTGTATACCCATCCATCTACGGCAGCGAACCTCCCGTGTCTACCAGGATCTCCCGCATTTCTGCAGGGCCCTAACTTCCTTCGTCCCGCCTGTCCATAACCAGGGTGTCAGCTTAGCTCCTTGTCAGGGTCTTGCCCTATGGAAAATATTCCTGCCGACTACTGGCTCACTCTTTGTCTTAAGTTTTACTGACCTATTCTGTATGCTCCACAAACCAGCACCTTGCGGTGGACGTTTCTCCGGCCTGTTCCTCATACCTTTCAGCTTTCCTGCTACAGCTGAATTCAACTCTCAGATTTGTTTTCTAAAGGCTCAATTCAACTGTAGCAGGAACATTACCTGTTTTGTCTCTGGTTGTTATGCTGCCTGCATCTACGGTCTTCTGATATCTCCTATCAGTTTCTCCGCATCATAATCTACACCTTTTGTGAGGATCGCGTAGAATACCCTTATAACCTTGCAGGCTATCGCTACCACTGACTGCATCTTTTTCAGCGGATTTTCCTTTCGGCCCCGATAATACTCATGTATTTCCCGGAACTCCGCATTCTTTCCAATCAGCGATATCGCTGCCTCATACAGCACATATCTCAGGCGCTTTCGCCCGCGGTAGCTGATCCGACTTTCTCCGTTATGCTTACCGGAATCATTCGCCACGATCGCATATCCCGCCAGTTTCTGCAGTTGTTTGGGATTATCAAAACGTCCAATGTCCCCAACTTCTGCAATAAAACCACTGACTGTAACCAATCCGATCCCTTTGATTGCCATCAGCTTATCAATATATGGGATCTCCTTTAGTTTTTCTTCTATACTCCGGAGCAGTTCCTCCAGCCTTGCTGCATATACATCCATGTCATTCAGCAGATTTTTTAATTCGATTCTCGCTGCTTCCGGCGCTTCCTTACTCCCAATGCTATGCTCTGCAACGGATACCAGGGTCTTTGCCCTCTTCATTCCAGCGCCTCTCAGCTTCGCATTTCTCCAGATCTGGTTCACACCTTCTGCCCCAAGCTTTACGATATCCTCCGGCAGCGGAGCTGCCTTCAACACCATTCTTCCGCTGACCGCTTTCAAATCCACGTAGACATCTTTATATTCCGGGAAGTAGATGGAAAACCATCTTGCAATCCGATTCTTGATCCTTGTGAGTTCTTCCTGCGTCTGGAAACGCAGGTTCGAAAGGCTCCTGATTTCTGCATAAATGCCGGTGGGTATATATGGATAGGAAAAACGTCCCTCATTGACCAGTGCCGCAATTGTTTTGGGATCTTTGCGGTCATTCTTGTTGGGGTTGTTGTCGTCCAGTTCCTTCGATTTCTTGACATGATGGGGATTCACATGTACCGGCTTCATTCCGCTGTCCTGCAGGAATTTCCCTAACGCAAACCAGTAATGACCGGTCGGCTCCATTCCGGGAATCACAGCAGTTTTGCCATGTTTTTCTGCGATATCTTCCATCCACGCTTTCAAAGTCAGGAATCCGGATTCCGTGTTACTGAACTCCAGCGGCTTTTTGCTATACTCATAATTTCTCCAGTCAAAAGCCCTAGCGTAATGAGTTTCGCTTCCGACATCAATACCAACAATCAAAGTTTTTTCAGTAATGGATGCAATTTTTGCGTTCTGTGTGTTATAATTCATTTCAGATACCTCTCTGTTCAATAAGATTTTTACTAACCGGCAAAGTCAGTAATCTTATTTTACTCTGAGGTATTTTTTTCTCAACCTTCTTTCTCGGAATTCCCTATACTTGAATTATACAGGAAGCTCCTTATCATTTTCACGAATATAATTCAATGCGTTTGGCATAATTCCTGTATTCCATCCACCATCAGCAAAAATAATCTGTCCTACAATATAATCAGATTCCTCACTTGCGAGAAAACAGGCAAGATTTGCAACCTCTGCTACCTTCCCGAATCTTCCAATAGGAGATACTGAAAGAATCTCTTCCTGATTAAGGATTCCTTGTCTTAATGGTTTTTCTACCATTTCTGTTTTAATCCATCCAGGTGCAATTGCATTTACCTTAATATTATATAAGGCCCATTCAGCTCCCAGCTGTTGCGTAAGGAGATTTACAGCCCCTTTGGTGATTCCATAAGGAGTCCTTCCTACATTAATCATCCTTGTATTTCCAGATGAAATATTAATAATACTTCCGCCCCCATCTTTCCTCATATATTTTCCAACTGCCTGGCAAGCGAAAAGCGGAGCTTTCATATTAATATCAATTACTTCATCCAAAACCTCCTCTGAAAGTTTCATGGTAGGACACGGCCTTGCAATACCTGCACAATTTACAAGCACATCAATATGACCATATTCTTCGTGAATTCTGTCTGCCATCTGAAAAATAGAACTTCTGCTTCTCAAATCAATCTGATAAAATCCGGCTGCTGTTCCTAGCTTTTTTGCAGCATTAGATCCTTCGGTTTCCAGAACATCTGCAATAACCACTTTGGCGCCTTCTTCTACATATTTTTCAGCGATTCCAAATCCAATGCCTCTGGCCGCCCCTGTTACCAGAGCGATTTTATTCTTTAGCCTCTGTTTCTGCATATGCTCATCATCCTTTTACCACCATTTAATTTTATCTGTGATATAATTTCTGTACTCAATAAATTTTGGATCTGTTATGTCTCTGGGTCTTGGAAGCTCAATTTTAACTTCTTCTTTAATCTTTGCCGGTTTATTTGTAAGTATCATAACTTTTTCTGCCAGATAAACTGCCTCTTCGATGTTGTGCGTAATAAAAATAACTGTACTTCCAAGCTCTTTCCAGAGACGAATCACTTCGTCTTCCAAATAAAAGCGCATTTTAACATCCATCTGCCCATAGGGTTCATCCATAAGAAGAAGATCCGGCTGCATGGCAAAGGAACGGCCGATAATAATACGCTGTTCTGCAGATACGGATAATTCTCCGGGATAAGATTTACGAAATTCCTGAAGTCCCATCAAGTCTAAAATTTGATCAACCCTTTTTTTAATTTCCTCCTTTGGAAGCTTTTTTATTTTTAATCCATAAGCAATGTTATCCTCAACAGTCAGCCACGGAAGAGCACTTGGCTCCTGAAAAACAAACGAAATATTATGCTTTTTCGGATCTGCTGGAACTCCATCAATATACAGATCACCGGAGGTAGGCATATGTATCCTGGTCAAACAGTTCAAAAATGTACTTTTTCCGCATCCAGTTGGACCTACTACACATACAAATTCTCCTTTGCGGATATGAAATGACATATCATCCAGAACCAAAAGATCTCCGAATTTTTTTGTAAGATTTTTTACTTCGACTTTAATCGGTCTTGTATCTTCGTTTGGCATAATCTCCTCCCTCTAAATTGATAAATCCGTATTGTCAGAAATTACTGTCCTGAGATCCAGGAATTCCTTACTTACCATGTCTCTAGGTCTGGAAATGTCAATGGGATATACTTTTTTCACCTTGGTCGGACAATCACTGAGAAGAATGATCCTGTCTCCAAGATAGCACGCCTCCTCAATGTTATTTGTAACAAAAATAATCGTCCTCTTTTCCTTTTCCCATATTTTCAAAAGGTCTTCCTGCATCTGATATCTTGTCTGCGCATCCAGTTTTCCAAAGGGCTCATCCATAATCAAAAGCTTTGGATCCGCAGCATAAGCTCTTGCAATTCCAACACGCTGCTGCATGCCACCAGAAAGTTGCTTAGGATAATATTCTTCAAATCCTTTAAGTCCTACCAGTTCTATATAATGTTTTGCAATCTCTCTCCTCTTTTCCTTTTCCATTCCCCGAAATTTAAGAGCAAGCTCCACATTCTCAATAACTGTTTTAAAAGGCATCAGCGCCAGTTTCTGGAAAACCATCCCTATCTCAGGATTCAAACCTTTCCATTCCTGTCCATTATATATAATCTGGCCTTCCGTCTGTTCTTCCAAACCTGACATAATATTTAAAAGTACTGTTTTTCCACATCTTCCCGGTCCAAGTATTACAAGGAATTCTCCATCATAAACATCCAGACTTACGTCCTCGATTGCTGTAAAATATCCTTTCTTTCCAAAAAAAGTTTTAGAAAGATTCCTGACCTCCATTCTTTTATTTAATTGTTCCATGGACACACCACCTTCTCAAGTTTCTGCAAAATCGTAGATAATAATGCTCCGATAATTGCAATTGTAATTACAGAAACCATTACTAACGATAAGTCACTTCCCTGCCAGCCTCTTGTTACCAAAGATCCCAGACCGGCATTTGCTCCGAGCATTTCTGCAGCCAGAACTGTTGTCCATCCGGAGCTTACAGATGTACGAATTCCTGCAAAAATAGAAGGAAGTGCTGTAGGAATTACAATTTCTTTTAAAATTTGTCGATTTTTCCCTCCAAATATTTGACCTACCTGTATATTTATTCTGTCAACCATCTCGATTCCTGTTGATGTATTAATTACAAGAGGTACAAAAGTACCAATAAAAACAAGCAGGATTTTTGGAAACTCACCAATTCCAAACCACATGATCACAATTGGAATCCAGGCAATTGGAGGAATCGGACGAATCACCTCAAAGATACTTCCAAAAAATGCTCTGGCCTTTTTATTCCACCCAATTAGAATTCCAAAAGCTATGCCAAAAACCCATGACACCAGAAGTGCCAGAAGAACTCTTCTTAAGCTTGCCCATGCATGACCAAATAGTGTCGTTTTTGCAATAGGCTTTGTAAAAGTTTTTACCAAACGCTCCCAGACCTGAGCCGGAGAAGGCATTAACTCCGGATTAAATGCGGAAAAGGATATCCAGCCTACGGCAATAAGAACAACAGCCAGTACAGGGAGGCCCCAATATAGGATGCTATGGACAGCCTTTTGTTTTGTTGTTTTCTGATCCATCTCCTTACCCTCCTAACGATTTATTTTCCAGCGAAGGAAATATTTCTCAGCCCTTGACAGAAGCATTGATAAAAATGCTCCGATAGCTCCAATTACAACCATACCTACAATTACAATATCAGGGCGTGCAACTGTTCTTCCAATTTGAATCATATATCCAAGACCTGCACTCGCTGCCAGCATTTCTGCTGCAACCAACGTTGACCATGAATTTCCAAGCGCAACTCTGATTCCCGCAAATACCATTGGAAGAGAAGAAGGAACCCCTACCTTCCAAAATATTTCATAATTAGGAGCTCCAAAAGTTCTGGATACATCAATCAAAGTTTGGCTTGTAAGCTTGATGCCTGTATAAGAATTAATAACGCAGGGAACAAATGCTGTAAAAAAAATAATTAACGCTTTTGCCTTTAATCCTACTCCCATCCATACAACAACCAGAGGAATCCAGGCTATAGGCGGCACGGGACGAATCAATTCAAAAATGGGTCTAATAAAACGGTCTGCATAAGTCCACCACCCCATAAGAAGTCCCAGGGGAACCCCTATTACAATTGCCGCAAGAAAACCTGAAAGGGCAACCTGAAGAGATGCCATAATGTTTACTCCCAACATATTTCCATCAGGAGCTTTATTATTTATTTTAAAAATCAAAGTATTCAGAATACGAGTAGGCGCAGGAAGCAGTCTCTCATTTACTAATCCCAGCACAACAGCCAGCTGCCAGATTACCAAAACAGAAAGTATGCCTGCTGCACTCAACAGAACATACTTTAAGTTTTCTTTCTTTTTATTCTGACGCCAGAGCTGCAGCTGATCTTCCAGATTTTGTTTATCCTTATTCATTCAGCTGTCTCCTTTTATCTTCTATTTTGACTCATCAAGTACTTCTTTCAGAAGGGTACTGTCAACATGTCCGGCAAATTTTTCATCATCACCTTCCATATAGTTTCCTACACTGATAAAGAAGTCCAATACATCCATCAAATTACTTTCCATCTCGGAGTATTCTGAGCCTTCTGCTTTTGTTTCCATCATCTGTACCGCTTCATCTAATGTATAATATTTATCTGCCTGCACGTATTTTTCTACAATTTCCGGTTCCATAGAACTTCCATTTTCATCGTTCATATCTACGCAGTACTGTACAACTTCTTCGGTATTTTCTGCCATCCAGTCAAGAGTTTTGAAGTAAACTTTCATAAAAGCTTTCATTGCTTCATATTTTTCTTCATCCTCATAACTGTTTTTGTTTGCAACAAAGTTACACATCAGGCCCGAATCAACCAGAGGACCACTTGCTACTGCTGTATACTCTTCTGTATTCTCCAGCATTTTAAATGTACCGCCGCTGCCTGTAAGCACACATGCATCGCCTTCTCCAGCCAGAAATGCACTATAAGCTGTTGCCGGATCCATTGCGATAAATTCTACGTCATTTTGTGTCAGTCCAAAACCTTCCAGCATTTTAATCAGAACATACTGCGTTACACTTCCTGTATTACATAAAATAGATTTTCCTTTCCATGTTTCCGCATCACCATAGATTTCTTCGTTTATGCTGTTGTTTCCCTGTCCAGCTTTTACAATATCTGAATCACTTCTTGCAAATACATATTGAGTTCCATCATCTGTATTACTAGCCCCAAGAATTTTTGCATCATATCCAAGTACGCCAGCAATTACTCCGCCCACACCTGTGCATCCGATGTCCCATCCGTCTGAGGAAAGTGACTCCATCTGAACCGGTCCATTAGTAAAGAGAACCTCTTCTATTTCAAGATTTTCTTCTTCAAACCAGCCTTCCTGTTGTGCAATGTATACTGGAAGCCAGTTTAAACTTCCTCCAATTCCGGAAACAGTCAGAGAATAACCATCATCTGCCATTACCGGCTGTGTCGCCAGCCCTGCACACATAGCTGTTGTTAATGCCAATGCTACCATTTTCTTTACCTTCATGTTTTACCTCCACTTCTTGTTTGTGTCATTTGTTACTTTTTCCCATTTCTCTGTTCTTTTTATGAGTTTATAGTAGCATTTTATATAGGCAAAAACAATAATATTTTACTCAAACGTTTGCTATATTTGTTAAAATATGGTATAATTTGTAAAAATCTCCTTTTCTCTTGTTCAAAATTTTTCTAAAAGGAAGGAGCCTTTCCATGACATTAAAAGAAATTGCTCAAGAAGTAGGGGTTTCTATATCCACTGTTTCACGAGTAATCAATAACACAAGTTCCAAGGCAGCCAGCCCGGAAGTAAAAGAACGTATTTGGGATGTTGTCCGCCGCACAGGATACATTCCTAATTCAGCGGCCCAAAACCTAAAACTTGGACAATCTATGTCTAAATCACACTCGCATTCTCTTTTCTGTCTCTTTGCAAGAACTCCTGATGATCCAAATGACCCTTTTTTCTCTTCTCTGGCAAGGAGTATAGAAGTAGAAGCATATAAACAAAATTATATTGTTAAATCATCATTTACATCATTTGATATCAATAAAGCAGAAACATACCGAATGATTCTGGATAATGATGTAAGCGGAGGCGTTGTATTGGGTCGTTGTAATAAACCTACTCTTAAATTTCTTAAACAACATTTTCGAAATGTAGCATACACGGGATTAAACGGCATTGATGCTGAGTTTGATCAAATTCTCTGCGACGGATATGATGCAAGTATTTGCGCTATGAAGTATTTAATTGAACTCGGACATAAATGTATCGGATACATAGGCGAAACCTCGTCAGAAAACCGCTATCAGGGTTATCGGGACATACTTGCACAGCATGGTCTGCCATTTAATAATTCTTTTGTTGCTCCTGTTCCATTTTCTTCAAATGGAGGATATGATGGTGCAAAAAAATTATTGTCTCAGTCAAACAATCTGACTGCCATTTTCTGTGGTAATGATATTACAGCAATCGGTGCAATCCGTGCTATTAAAGATCTTGGACTAAAAATACCTAAAGATATTTCTGTTATCAGCATTGATGATATTGATATTGCCCAGTATCTGTCCCCTACACTCACTACAATACAGGTGCCGGTAGAATCTATGGGAAGTATGGCTGCCAAAATATTAATTGACCGGATCCACGGAGGGCACACTCTTCCCATGAAAGTAAATTTCCCCTGCCATCTGGCAAAAAGAGAAAGCTGCGATAAACCACGCAAATAAACTTTACACAAACAGTTCTGTTATAAAGGAGATTAATTATATGAAAAAAGGATTATACATGGAATGTTCTTCAGGAATAAGTGGTGACATGAGTGTTGCCGCTCTGCTCGGCTTGGGCGCTGATCCTCATAAACTTACAGAGACTTTAAAAACACTTCCTCTTCAAGGTTACCAAATACAAATAAAAACTGTTGTAAAATCTGGAATTTCAGCGTATGACTTTAATGTGATTCTTGATTCTTTACACGAAAATAATGATCATAATATGGAATATTTATATGGGCATTCCCATCATGCTCCCCATGAACACAATAACTCTGCCCATACTTCAATAGAGACAACACAGCACATACATAACCATTCCGAACACATCCATCGCAGTCTTTCTGATATTTTTCAGATACTGGAAGCCAGTTCTATGACTCAGACAGCTCTATATACAGCAAAAAAAATATTTCAAATCTTGGCAGAAGGGGAATCTGAGGCTCACGGAATACCCATTGAAAAAGTACATTTTCATGAAGTGGGCGCTATAGATTCTATAGTAGATATTGCCAGTGTTTCTATTTGTCTGGATATGCTGGGGTATAAGGAAATATTTGTTCCTGTATTGTGCGATGGTACTGGAACTATTCGATGTCAGCATGGTATTCTGCCTGTTCCGGTTCCTGCTGTTGCTAACATTACAAAGCGGTATCAAATTCCTCTTTCTATCCAACCAGTTCAGGGAGAACTTATTACACCTACCGGAGCTGCTATTGTTGCTGCTATTTTTACGTCTTGTAAACTGCCTACCTCTTTCCATATTATAAAGACTGGTATTGGAGCTGGAAAACGAGATTATAAAAATACTTCCGGAATTTTACGACTTATGGAAATTGAATATATCTGATTTTAATGATATTAATAAAACCTGTAATTCTATATTGCATATAGGAGTACAGGTTTTGTCTTAGTTCATATAGTGCTGTAAAGAGGCTCTTTACAGGTTTTTCGCAGGTTTTATGAATTTATCACATTTCACCTGAAATCGTCACAATATAAAAATTTGGTGTCGGCTTATATGGCTCTAAGTCGTTAATCTCTTCACCGCAGACACTCAAAGAGTGGGGATTTAGAGACTGGGAAAAAGCATAATTTGTGAAAAGTAAAGATTTTTTAACAGTAACAAGCAATAAATCTTTTATAGAAAAGATTAATGGTTTACAACATAGTCATAAAACGATATAATTTGACTATAAAAGAACGGAGGTATCACCATGCAGACTTTACAGGAAAGAATTAGACCATCAGCCGATTTAAGAAATCATTACAGTGAAATATCAAAGCAATGCAGAGAAGGACGAGAGGCCGTTATTATCACTGTCAATGGAAGAGGAGATACAGTATCACTTGGATATGAAGAATACAATCGTATGAAGGCAAGGATAGAACTGCTGGAAATTCTTGCAGAAGCAGAAGAAGATGTAAGAGTAGGCAGAGTTGCGCCGATGAAAGATACATTTTCCAATTTGCGTGCAATATTAAAGGAGAAAAGAAATGAGTAATTATACAGTAATCAGAACGGATACTGCGGATGCTCTCATTCATAAGATTACTCTTGATATTGCCGAAAAATTTGGTGTAGATGTTGCATTAGAGAGGTTGGATAAACTCGAAGAACAGATACTGCTGCTTGGAGAAGATCCGCATATAGGATCAGATCCTCGTTATATGATTCTTCGCAGACAGGGCTATAAGATTTTGATTACAGAAAAAAATCTGGTATTTTATAAAATTGATGAATACCAGAAAATTGTCACTGTATATGCAGTTGTTGATCAAAGACAAGATTATTTGAACATTATCAGAGGATTATAAAGAAAAACCGCCGTAAAACCTGTAAAATCAGGGAAAGTCTGGACTTCACAGTTTTTTCACAAAATAATTAGCACTCACCTATTGTTATTACAGCGTAGCTTTTGTCTTAGTTCATAGAGTGCCGTAAAGTGCCTATTTACAGGCTTTTCACGGGTTTTATGAATTTATCACATTTCATCAAAAATCGTCAATATACAAAAAATTGGTGTCAAAATTGGTGTCAAATAACCTTAATTTGAGATTTTGATGAGAAACACATCAGTATAAAAAATTGAATATTTTATAGATTATGGAACGCCTAAAATGACGTTCCTTTTCTATTTTCAGCCGTTCTTATTGGACGGCTATTTTATCACCCAAAATGAAAGGAGCATTAGATTTATGAAAAAGACATGGAAACGATTGTGTACGGGCTTCTTAGCTCTTGTAACTGTCGTTACTGCTTTACCGACTACACCCGTTCATGCAGAAAGTAAGCAATACTGGACGGAGTCAAAAGAGCGTGTCGGTATCGTTGAAAAAGTAATGAATGACGGTTCGATTGGTTCTACTTTTAATGAGGGACATTTAACCGTTGAGGGCGAGGACGCTTACTGTATCGACATTAACACAGACTTTAAGAACGGTTACAAGACCAGAGCTGACGCAAGCTCACGCATGAGTACCGACCAGATAAGCGATGTTGCCTTATCTATCGAATATGTAAAACAGTACACAGACAGCCACAGCGGAATAAGCAAAAATCACGCTTATCTTTTAAGACAGCTTGTGGTCTGGCAGAGATTGAGCGTACATCTTGGCTGGCAATGCGACAACGTGCGAGCTTCTTATGATGAAATTCCAAAGGCAACGCAGGACGAAGTTTTCTCTGGTGCAAAAGCCTTTGTCAAAGAGAATAAAGGACGCTATGAATGTGGCGGTTATATCTACTCTGGCGAGGGGCAGGAATTGGGACAATTCTGGGCGAAGCTGAATGTCGGAAATGCGAAACTGCAAAAGACTTCCAGTAATACCAGCATTACAGACAGTAACGGGAATTACTCTGTCGCTGGTGCGACCTATGGTGTCTTTTCTGATAAGGACTGCACGAAACAGCTTGCCACCCTTACGACTGATGAAAGCGGAAATACAGATATTGCAGAGGTAAAAGCAGGCACAGTCTATATCAAGGAATTATCCGCACCAGCAGGATATAAAGTGGATAAAACAATCTATCCATTAACAATCAAAGCTGGCGAAACAGCAACTTTGAATGTATCAGATACACCAAAAGTAACGGACACTTTGATTGAGCTTTTTAAGATTGATATGGAAACACAGAAAGACAATCCGCAGGGAAACGCTTCTCTAGCAGGTGCAGAATTTACATGGAAGTATTATGCTGGCTTCTATAACAAAGACAATCTCCCTGCCGAAGCTACTCGTACATGGGTTACAAAGACAATCGCTGAAACTGACAGCGACGGGACAACTCATTACATCACAAAATTAGTGAACGCATACAAGGTATCTGGCGACAGCTTCTATATGCAGGACGGTAAGGCGGTTCTTCCACTTGGAACACTAACCGTTGAGGAAACAAAAGCTCCAAACGGCTACTTGTTAGACGGTGCGTATATGCAGGCTGGCGATAAGTCCGAACAGATTAAGGGTTTATATGTAACACAGATTACCGAGGACGGCGACCTTGCCGTATTATCTGGAAGTAACCAGTTTTCCGTATCAGACAAGGTTATCCGTGGCGGTGTGAAAATTCAGAAACGAGATTTAGAAACGGGCGATACAAAGCCACAAGGAAGTGCCACTTTGAAAGATACTGCCTTTGACATCATTTCCTTAAATGATAATTCTGTTTTGGTTGAGGGCAAGTTATACAAGAAAAATGAAGTGGTAAAGATAATTCGTACCGATATTGAGGGTGTCGCTTCTACTTCTGCTAACCTCTTACCTTATGGAAAATTCCGTATCGTTGAAAGTGAAGCTCCCGACGGTTACTTAACTGACGGTGCAAAGCCGATTGATTTTACAATCACAGAAAATGGAAAAATCGTGGACTTAACCGATGAAGCCCATTCTATCTACAATCAGATTAAGCGTGGAGATATTGAGGGCATAAAAATCGGTGCAGGTACACACAAGCGTCTTGCTGATGTTCCCTTTCGGATCACAAGCAAGACGACGGGAGAAAGTCATGTTGTGGTAACTGATGATAACGGGCAATTCTCCACTTCTGCTGACTGGGCTTCCCATAAGCACAATACTAACGCAGGCAAGACCAGCGAGGACGGTGTGTGGTTTGGAACTTCTGAACCAGACGACAGCAAAGGTGCGTTACCTTACGATACTTACATCATTGAAGAATTACGCTCTGACAGTAACAAAGGCTTTGAGCTTATCCCACCGTTTGAAATCGTAGTATCAAGAAATAATCTTGTGATTGATTTAGGGACTTTGACTGATGAATACGAAAAAGAAATCTCTATCCATACCACAGCAACCAGCAAGGACGGCGATAAGACTATCCTTGCAGGAAAAGAGGTTACAATCGTTGATACTGTCAAATTGGACGGACTTACAAAAGGCACAAAGTATCAGTTAAAAGGCTGGCAGATGTTAAAGGAAGAAAACGCCGAGCTTATCATTGACGGGAAACGTGTGGAAAGTGATTATACGTTTACTGCTGACAGCGAAACTATGAAAGTGGAAGTTGCCTTTACCTTTGACGCTACTTCTCTTGACGGCAAACAGCTTGTAACTTTTGAAGAATTGTACGATTTGAGCAATCCAGACGAACCGAAGAAAGTTACCGAGCATAAGGATATTGAGGATAAAGGACAGACGATTACCTTTAAGGAAAAAACCAAAGTCCCAGAAGAACCAAAGAAACCCGAAACACCACAGACACCAGATACACCGCATAAAACAGACAGTCCAAAAACTGGCGATAGCACAAACCTTTACGGACTGCTTGCACTTCTTTTGACTTCTGGTGCTGGACTGGCAGGTATCTTCTTCTGCAAACGCCGTAAAATGAAGAAATCATAAGGCGGTAACGGTATGAGAAAAGAAAAATCACGTTCTCCGCCGATACCGTGTCGGCAGACTTCCGCTTATTCTGGCTTGTCTGCTACTTACCTGCAAGAACACGGATAGTCAAGGGTGCGTAAGCATTTATTTTACCCTTTACTATCTGGGGGCTTGCTGGTACTTCCTTAACTGCCAGAATAAGAAATCACTATCAACAAACTTATCAAAAATAGAAAGAAACGAGGTAAAACAATATGGAAATGAAATATGTCGTGCCAGATATGGCACAGTCTTTTGGAACTCTTGAATTTGCAGGCGAAAGTGAGCCTATCTTTGAAAGAGATAAAAATAACCGCAGGGTCTTAGCCAGACGAAGCTATAACCTTTATTCTGACGTACAGAAAGGCGAAAATGTTGTGGTGGAAATTCCCGTGCAGGCTGGCGAAAAGCATTTCAAGTATGAACAGAAAGTGAAACTTGTCAATCCGAAGTTATATGGCAGAGGTTACGCAATCGGGGATATGGGACATACCGATTATGTGTTAGTTGCTGATGATATTGTAGCAGTTGAAGAAAAGTAAAGGAGTGAAGAATTTATGAGATTATCAAACGGGTTTGTTATTGACAAAGAGAAAACATTTGGAGAATTAAAATTTACAGCGGTGCGTGATGTGTTCTTACAGAATGAGGACGGGACACCGAGTACCCAGCTTAAAAAACGTATCTATGATTTAAAATGTAGTCTGCATGGTGGAATTATCCCCGTGTCTGTACCGCCAGAAATACCGTTAAGGGAATTTCCATACAATGCAGTTGTGGAGCTTGTCAATCCCGTAGCCGATACGGTATCAAGAAAGACCTATACGGGTGCAGATGTGGATTGGTATGTAAAAGCAGAGGACATTGTATTGAAGAATAAAGGCAATCAGAACGCAGGCAATCCACAGAACCATACACCGCAGGGACAACCGAAAAAATAAACTTGGTGGGTAGATTTTTATTGTAGCAGATATATGGAACTGTTATAATATGGGTATGAAGAAAGTAACACATTTGAAGTTGCAAAAGGAGTGAAATTGAAATGTGTATGGAATGTTATGTTGACGAAAATAGAATAACACCACTCTTAAATCCATTGGATTGTTTAGAAAATCATACACAATACATTTGTGGGACTTGCGGGAGGTGCATTTGCATTGAACATGACCCCAAACGTGGATTACAACGGTGGAATTTCCCTTTTAAATCGTTAGAAATTGCAAAATTATATTTGCGTACTGCTGATTATAGTACCAAAAAGTCATGTGGTATTTATGAACTGAAAAGTGAAAATGGCAGACTTTCATACAAAATCTTTGCGGACAGTGAGGACTTGCTGTTATATCTAAAAAAGAACAAAGGAAAAACTTGCAAAGATATGAAACCTGTTTTTATGATTGAAGAATACAGAGAATATGCAAATACGCAGATAAGAAAATTGACCTCTGATGAAATACAGAAATATATGTCAGAGCGATAACTTCCAGTTTCACAATTTCATATCTATACATACATAGCAGTTAGTCTTAGGATTGACTGCTTTTTTCGTACCCAGAAAGGAGTGATTGATTTATGAGAATGATTTTAAACAAAGGACACCGTATCAGAGCCAGCAACAAGAACCTTGTCTACCACTTTTCCATAGGGACGCTTCTGTTTGTATTTGTGGCGGTTCTTCTGCTACTGAATATCAAACAGCTCATGCGTACCGATTGGGAGCATTTCAGCTTGTTAGAAAACGGCTTGACGCTTTCCCCTTACAACTTCATAACCATACTGATAGCGACTGGTGTTTGTGCATTGGTCGCTTTTCTGTATTACCGCTTTTGTTACGACAGTTTCAAGAAGCTCCTGCACCGTCAAAAGCTGGCAAGAATGGTACTGGAAAATAAATGGTATGAAGCCGATACCGTACAAGACAGCGGTTTTTTTACTGACCTGCAAAGCAGATCAAGGGAAAAAATCGTCTGGTTTCCAAAGATTTATTATCAAATGGAAAAAGGCTTGCTTCATATCCGCTGTGAAATCACGCTGGGAAAATATCAAGACCAGCTTTTACGGTTAGAGGATAAGCTGGAAAGTGGCTTGTATTGCGAGCTGACTGACAAGACCCTGCATGACGGCTATATTGAATATACCCTGCTTTATGATATGATAGCGAACCGCATTACCATTAATGAAGTACGTGCAGAGAACGGCTGTCTTAGACTGATGAAAAATCTTGTCTGGGAATATGACGCACTTCCTCATGCTCTGATTGCTGGTGGGACGGGTGGCGGTAAAACTTATTTTCTGCTGACGCTTATTGAAGCCTTACTCCATACCAACGCTGTCCTTTATATCTTAGACCCGAAGAATAGCGACCTTGCGGACTTAGGAACGGTCATGCCAAACGTCTACCATACCAAAGAAGAAATGATAGACTGCGTCAATGCCTTTTATGAGGGCATGGTACAGCGAAGTGAGGAAATGAAGCGACACCCGAACTATAAGACGGGCAAAAACTACGCCTATCTGGGACTGCCACCCTGTTTTCTTATCTTTGATGAATATGTGGCGTTTTTTGAAATGCTGGGGACAAAGGAAAGTGTGAGCTTACTTAGCCAGTTAAAGAAAATCGTCATGCTAGGACGGCAGGCAGGATATTTTCTTATCGTTGCCTGCCAGCGTCCAGACGCAAAGTATTTCTCGGACGGTATCAGAGATAACTTCAATTTCCGTGTGGGACTTGGGCGTATCAGCGAATTAGGTTACGGTATGCTTTTTGGTTCAGATGTGAAAAAGCAGTTTTTCCAGAAACGTATCAAGGGGCGTGGCTATTGTGATGTGGGAACAAGCGTGATAAGCGAATTTTACACGCCTTTAGTCCCGAAAGGACATGATTTTTTGCAGACTATCGGCTCTCTTGCACAAGCAAGGCAGGACGGGACGGCGACGTGCGAAGCGAAAGGCGACGGCACGGACTAGCCGTTGCTGGTGTGGCGTTAGCCACGCCAGCAGGTAAAACCCCTCGGTATCTAACAGAGGGGTACGTTTGCAAATAGACAATAGACAAAAAACATAGGAAACATAAGGCTTCTGATATGGTTTTCTAGTAAAAATCAGTTGTGAAGTCGCCTTAAAAAACTTCACACTTTACAGATTGGGGGTATGGTTCTGAATGAAGAACAATGGATAAAAGAATTACGAGAGAAACGGATTGCTTACGGTATCTCACAAGGCAGGCTGGCGGTGGCTTCTGGTATCACAAGGGAATATCTCAACAAGATAGAAAGCGGAAAAATGAAGCCGTCAAAGGAGCTTCTTAATACTCTGCATGAGGAACTGGAAAGGTTCAATCCAGAAGCACCGCTTACCATGCTGTTTGATTATGTAAAAATTCGTTTTCCCACGCTGGATATACAGCACATCATCAAAGATATATTAAAACTGAATATCAATTATATGCTCCATGAAGATTACGGACATTACAGTTATACGGAGCATTATTCTCTGGGGGACATCTTTATCTATACGTCGGCTGACGAAGAAAAAGGTGTCCTTTTAGAGTTAAAGGGGCGTGGGTGCAGGCAGTTTGAAAGTTACCTGCTGGCACAGCAAAGAAGCTGGTATGACTTCCTCATGGACGCATTAGTAGACGGTGGCGTGATGAAGCGTATCGACCTTGCTATCAACGACCATACGGGCATTTTGGATATTCCAGAGCTTGCGGAAAAATGCAGGAAACGGGAATATATCGGAAAGTCCAGAAGTTATAAGTTTTATCAGTCGGGCGAGCTTATCAAGCACAGAGAGGACGACAGAGAATATATGGGACGTACCCTTTATCTTGGTTCGCTGAAATCAGATGTGTATTTCTGTATCTATGAAAAGGACTATGAGCAGTACGTCAAGTTAGGGACACCGCTTGATGAAGCCGACATTATCAACCGTTTTGAGATACGGCTTCGGAATGAACGTGCCTATTATGCAGTACGAGATTTGCTGACGTATTATGACGCAGAGCAGACCGCCTTTTCTATCATCAACCAGTATGTGCGGTTTGTTGATGAAGAACCCGGCAAGCGAAAAAATGACTGGAAACTCAATGACCGCTGGGCGTGGTTTATCGGCGATAACAGACAGAGCTTGAAGCTGACGACAAAGCCAGAGCCTTACACCTTAGACCGCACATTGCGGTGGGTACAACGGCAGGTAGCACCGACCTTGAAAATGCTGAAAAAGATTGATAAGGGAAATGGTACAGACTACATGGAAACAATCGAACAGCAGGCAAAGCTCACAGAAAAGCATGAAATGATAATCAAACAGCAGACGACCCCTGCAAAAGATTTGGTGGAAAGTTAGGAGTGATGAAAAAATGTGGGAATTAGTAAAAAATTTACTACTGGTATCTCTGGGAATGGGTATCGGCGTAGTCTTGATGTGTGTTTTGAATGTTGGCAAAGAAGCTGACTGTGAAATGAAACAATTAGAAGAAAGTGAGGACAATTAAATGAATTTTGGTCAAAATTTGTATCAATGGTTTTTATCAAACGCACAGAGCTTAGTGCTTATGGCGATTGTAGTTATCGGTATCTACTTAGGGTTTAAGCGTGAGTTTTCCAAACTTATCGGTTTCTTGGTAGTTGCCTTAATTGCTGTCGGCTTGGTATTCAATGCTGGCGGTGTGAAAGATGTACTGTTAGAGCTGTTCAATAGGATTATAGGTGCGTAAAATTTTATTGTGGTGCTGATGTATGGGTGCTATAATGTGAAAAAAGAAGTAATCGAGGTGTTCTATTTTGAATGAGAGAGAGAAAATTATTCGTTTATGGTTTGATATGTGGTTGAAACAGCAAGACTTAGGAATGGATAAAATTTTTACAGAAGATGTTGTTTATACGGAAAGCTGGTGTCCTAAATATGAAAATCTTAAAACAGTAAAACATTGGTTTAATGAATGGAATACTCGTGGTAAAGTCATTATTTGGGATATTAAACAGTTCTTTCATAAAGAAAATCAAACTGTCGTAGAATGGTATTTTAAAAATGAAATGAATACGGGAAGTGTTGAAGAATTTGACGGTATTTCCTTAATTGAATGGACAGAAGATAACAAAATCAAATCATTAAAAGAATATGGTTGCAATCTCAATAACTACAATCCATATCAGCACAGCGATAACCCTCAATTTAGAGATGAAAAAACAAACTGGTTTTAAAACTTAATCAAATTATATCCATATACACAAAGCAGTTAGTCTTAGGATTGACTGCTTTTTTCTTGCCAAAATTTCAGATTGGAGTGATGAAATGAATGATATTGTTAAGGATATGCAGGAAAAAGTCGGCTGTGAATACATTTCAGACCTGCCCTCCTACAAGCGTAAGGTGTGGCAGGAAATGAAACGGTTGAACCCTGCCGACTATGAAGAAAGACAGTTAGAAGATTTTTCAAAGTATGTGTTTGGTATGTCGTACCAGACATTAAAAGATGTGATGAAACAACAGAAAGGACGTGAGGAACAATGCAGGAAACAAGGGTGCTGGTGGAAACGAAAGGAACAACTGGCGAAGAAACAATATCATACTGGTTCGACTTGCCGATAGATGTTGCCGAGTTTGAAGAAAAGCTAGGTGTCGGTGCAGAAAGTGGGGATTACCGTATTATCGAAAAGGTGTTACCTTATGCTGATGAAGTTCACGAACATACAAGCGTGTATCAGCTCAACGAATTAGATTTTATGTACCGCCAGCTTTCAAGTGATATGCAGGAAGAATATGTATCACTACTTACGGTGTTTGAGAATTTAGAAGCACTTTATATTTGCAGGAACGTGATTACGGTTTATCCCGACTGCAAAAGCATGATAGATGTTGCAAGGCAAAAGCTGATGAACGACCCGACGTTCAAACATCTGTCCGACGACTGTCAAGAATACTACTTTGACTTTGAAGCCTATGCTTCTCACTTGCAGGAACACGGGGAATTTTTAGTAACGGAACACGGTATCTTTGAACTGCCAGAGTAGGAAATGAGGTGGTGCTTATGATTGATGATATGGCGGTTTATATTGCTAATCTTGGCAAATACAATGAGGGCTATTTAGTCGGAGCATGGTTCACATTTCCTATTGACGAGGAAGATGTAAAAGAAAAAATCGGCTTGAATGAACAGTATGAGGAATACGCTATCCATGATACCGACAACTTCCCGATTGCGATTGGTGAGTATGTTTCCATTGAAGAACTGAACTCTATGTATGAAATGATAGAGGAACTTCCCGACTATATCGTAGAATGTCTGGACGAATTTATCAGCCACTACGGGACGCTGGAAGAAGTCGTGGAACACAAGGACGACATTTATTATTATCCCGACTGTGAAACCATGACAGATGTTGCCTACTACTACATAGACGAATTGCAAGCACTTGGGGATATTCCACCCAGCTTACAGAACTACATTGACTATGAAGCCTACGGGCGAGATTTGGATATGGGCGGTTGCTTTATTGAAACAAGCCGAGGGATGTGCGAGATACCATACTAACGCTGGAAGATCAGCGACAAGCATTGTTGCTACTGACAGCGTATTTCTCTTTTAAGGGACAGTCTGAAAATGGCTGTCCTTTTCTATTTTGAAAGGAGCTGAAAGAACTTGAAAAAGATTAAATCTTATACGGGTATCTGGAACGTGGAAAAAGTCTTGTATGCAATCAATGACTTTAACTTACCCTTTCCCGTTACTTTTACACAGATTACATGGTTTGTGATTACGGAATTTATCATCATTCTGTTTGGGGATATTCCCCCACTTTCCATGATTGAGGGAGCATTTCTCAAATATTTCGGTATTCCCGTTGCTCTCACTTGGTTTATGTCGCAGAAAACCTTTGACGGAAAGAAGCCGTACAGCTTTTTGAAATCACAGATAACCTATGCCCTGCGACCTAAAATCACTTATGCAGGAAAAGCCGTAAAACTGCATAAGCAGACCTTGAATGAAACAATCACGGCAGTAAGGAGTGTGAACGATGTTCCCGATAAAATATATTGACAATAACCTTGTCTGGAACAAGGACAATGAGGTATTCGCTTACTATGAGCTGATACCGTACAACTATTCTTTCTTATCCGCAGAGCAGAAATTTATCGTGCATGACAGCTTTCGACAGCTCATTGCACAGTCCCGTGAGGGTAAAATTCATGCGTTGCAGATTGCCACAGAAAGCTCCATACGAAGTATGCAGGAGCAGTCAAAGAAACTGGTAACTGGAAAATTAAAGGAAGTTGCCTGCCAGAAAATAGATGAACAGACCGAAGCGTTAGTATCTATGATTGGGGACAATCAAGTGGACTACCGCTTTTTTCTTGGCTTTAAGCTCATGGTTACGGAAGAACAGCTCAATCTGAAGAACCTCAAAAAATCGGCGTGGCTGACATTCAAGGAATTTCTCCATGAAGTCAATCACACGCTGATGAATGACTTTGTTTCCATGCCGAATGATGAAATCAACCGCTACATGAAAATGGAAAAGTTACTGGAAAACAAAATCTCCCGTCGCTTTAAGGTGCGTCGTTTGGAAATCAATGATTTTGGGTATCTCATGGAACATCTTTACGGCAGGGACGGTATCGCTTATGAAGATTATGAGTACCAGCTACCAAAGAAGAACTATAAGAAAGAAACGCTGATAAAATACTACGACCTTATCCGTCCGACAAGGTGTGTGATTGAGGAAAACCAGCGGTATTTACGCTTGGAACATGAGGACAAGGAAAGCTATGTGTCCTATTTTACCGTCAATGCGATTGTCGGGGAGCTTGACTTTCCGTCGTCTGAAATCTTTTATTTCCAGCAACAGCAATTCACATTCCCCGTTGATACTTCCATGAATGTAGAAATCGTGGAAAACAGAAAAGCATTAACGACCGTTCGCAACAAGAAAAAGGAGTTGAAAGACCTTGACAATCACGCCTATCAAGCTGGAAGTGAAACCAGCTCAAATGTGGTGGACGCATTAGACAGCGTGGACGAGCTGGAAACGGACTTAGACCAGACAAAAGAAAGTATGTATAAGTTAAGCTACGTTATACGGGTGTCTGCACCCGATCTTGACGAGCTGAAACGCCGTTGTGATGAAGTCAAGGACTTTTACGACGACCTCAATGTAAAGCTGGTGCGTCCTGTTGGGGATATGCTGGGGCTTCATTCTGAATTTCTTCCAGCCAGCAGGCGATATATCAATGATTATGTGCAGTATGTAAAATCAGACTTCTTGGCTGGGCTTGGTTTTGGTGCTACACAGCAGTTAGGGGAAAATACGGGTATCTATATCGGGTATTCCGTTGATACAGGAAGAAATGTGTACCTGCAACCGTCTTTAGCATCGCAGGGTGTAAAAGGTACAGTTACCAACGCTTTAGCTTCTGCTTTTGTCGGTTCGCTTGGCGGTGGGAAGTCGTTCTGCAATAATCTTCTTGTGTATTATGCGGTACTGTTTGGCGGTCAAGCAGTCATTTTAGACCCAAAAGCCGAGAGAGGAAACTGGAAAGAAACGCTCCCAGAAATCGCCCATGAAATCAATATCGTAAACCTAACCAGCGACAAGGACAATGCAGGACTTCTTGACCCGTTTGTGATTATGAAGAATGTAAAAGACGCTGAAAGTCTGGCAATCGACATCTTAACATTCCTTACGGGTATTTCCTCTAGGGACGGAGAAAAATTCCCCGTACTTCGTAAAGCGGTTCGTTCCGTTACCCAGAGCGACAGTCGGGGCTTGCTCCATGTGATAGACGAGCTACGCCGTGAAGATACGCCAGTATCAAGAAATATCGCAGACCATATCGACAGCTTCACAGACTACGACTTTGCACACCTGCTGTTTTCAGACGGTACGGTGGAAAATGCTATCAGTCTGGATAACCAGCTCAATATCATTCAAGTAGCTGACCTTGTATTGCCAGATAAAGATACCACTTTTGAGGAATACACGACCATTGAATTATTGTCGGTGTCTATGCTGATTGTGATTAGTACCTTTGCCCTTGATTTTATCCATTCGGACAGAAGTATTTTTAAGATTGTAGATTTGGACGAAGCGTGGGCGTTCTTAAATGTGGCACAAGGCGAAACCTTATCAAATAAGCTGGTTCGTGCTGGACGAGCTATGCAGGCAGGCGTTTATTTCGTTACACAATCTTCTGGCGACGTGTCAAAGGAAAGTCTGAAAAACAACATTGGTTTAAAATTCGCTTTTCGTAGTACCGACATCAATGAGATAAAACAGACCTTAGAATTTTTCGGTATCGACAAGGACGACGAAAACAACCAGAAACGCTTGCGTGATTTGGAGAACGGACAATGTTTATTGCAGGACTTATACGGGCGTGTCGGCGTGGTGCAGATACACCCCGTCTTTGAAGAACTGTTACACGCCTTTGATACCAGACCGCCCGTGAGAAATGAGGTGGAGTGATGAAAGAAAGGATACAGAGTGCGTTCACAAAAAAGAAGATACTTCACGTTCTCAAAATGGCTCTGTTCGTGGTGGCACTCTCCCTTATCCTGCTTTCACTTCTGGGGACGGTGGCTCATGCGACGGGGCTTGTGGACGATACCATAAATGCAGAAAATCTTTACTCAAAATATCCGCTTTCCAACTACCAGCTTGACTTTTATGTGGATAATAGCTGGTCGTGGTTGCCGTGGAACTGGCTGGACGGTATTGGAAAATCGGTGCAGTACGGGCTTTACTGCATTACCAACTTTGTCTGGACGATAAGCCTTTATTTAAGCAATGCCACGGGCTATGTGGTGCAGGAAGCCTATAAGCTGGACTTCATCAACGATATGGCAGACAGTATCGGAAAAAGCATACAGACCCTTGCAGGCGTTACGCAGAACGGCTTTTCTTCTACGGGCTTCTATGTTGGTTTCCTGCTTCTCATTATCTTAGTGGTGGGAATGTATGTTGCCTACACGGGACTGATAAAACGGGAAACCAGCAAGGCACTTCACGCCGTTATCAACTTTGTTGTAGTGTTTGTATTATCGGCTTCCTTTATTGCCTATGCTCCCGACTACATCAAGAAGATAAATGAATTTTCATCAGACATCAGTACCGCTTCGTTGGACTTGGGAACAAAAATCATGCTCCCCAACTCTGACCGCGAGGGCAAGGACAGCGTGGACTTGATACGGGACAGCTTATTTTCTATTCAAGTGGAACAGCCGTGGCTACTCTTACAATTCGGGAACAGCAACGCAGAGGAAATCGGGACAGACCGTGTCGAAGCTCTCGTATCGGCAAGCCCAGAGGACGAGGACGGAAAAACCAGAGAGGAAGTCGTGAAAACAGAAATCGAGGACAATGACAATAACAATCTGACGATACCGCAGGTGGTAAACCGTTTGGGTATGGTGTTCTTCCTCTTGTTCTTTAACTTAGGTATCACGATATTTGTATTCTTGCTTACGGGCATGATGTTGTTTAGCCAGATACTTTTTATTATCTTTGCTATGTTTCTGCCTATCAGCTTTTTGCTCTCCATGATACCGAGTTATGAAAGCATGGCAAAGCAGGCAATCGTAAGGGTATTTAATACCATTATGACACGGGCAGGAATTACGCTCATTGTAACGGTGGCGTTCAGCATTTCCAGTATGTTTTATAATATTTCCACGGACTACCCGTTCTTTATGGTGGCGTTCTTGCAGATAGTATGTTTCGCTGGTATCTACATGAAGCTGGGCGACTTAATGAGTATGTTCTCCTTGAACGCTAATGATAGTCAAAGCATGGGACGCAGGATATTCCGCAGACCATATCTGTTTATGCGACATCGGGCTAGGCGTATGGAAAGACGACTTGCTGGTGCTGTTACGGCTGGCGGTGTCGCTGGTGCGGTGGCTGGCGGTGCAGTTGCAAGTGGAAAACCGACAAGGAAACCTGCCACAAAAGACAGTCGGGGAAATACATCTACTTCCAGCATGGGACAACGTGCAGGCTCAAAGGTGGGTGCTGTCTTAGATACAAAAAATAAAGTGAAAGACAAGGCAAACGCTGTCAAAGAGAATATCAAGGATATGCCGACGCAGACCGCTTATGCGGTGTATTCCGCAAAGGAAAAGGCAAAGTCCAGCGTGTCCGACTTCAAGCGTGGCATGGTGCAGGAACAGCAGTCCAGACAGACGGGACGCTTGGAAAAGCAGGAACAGCATAGACAGAATATTGCTGATAAGCGTATGGAGCTTCAAAAAGCACAAGAAGCAAGGCAGGCACAGCGAAAGGCTGACGGATCAGCGACAACGGGAGCTACCCGTCCCCATGAGCGACCAGCCACAGCTTCAACTATTCCAAAGCCGAGTGCTGAAAAAATGCAGGAAGTCAAACGTCCTGCCACAGCTCCGACTTCTAAAGCAAGTGAGCCAGTCAAGATAAACGGTATAAAAGAGCGTCCGCTATCTTCGGGGCCTTCTGACATGAAAGCGACCCAGATAAACCATAGGAATGTCGAAAAAGCGGTATCGCAGGAAACACGCCAGAATTACACCAAAGACCGCAGGACAAAGGTTCAGCAGACACAAAATATTCAGAAGAACCAGCAGACCACAGAGAAAAACCGTAACCTTGTAACGAAGAAAGGACAGAAGAAAAAATGAAACTGAAACATATCGCTATCATTGGCAGTCTGTTTCCTATCCTCTTTTCCGTAGTTCTTTTCTTTGGTGTCTTGATTAGTGCAGACAGCGACGACGAGAACAGCAACTTTTCTTCTGGCATTACGGGTATGAACTTATCCGCAGAAGTTTTGAAACATCAGCCTATGGTGGAAAAATACGCCAGAGAATATGGCATTTCCGAGTATGTCAATGTGTTACTGGCTATCATTCAAGTAGAAAGTGGCGGTACGGCAGAAGATGTCATGCAGTCCAGCGAAAGTCTGGGACTACCGCCCAACTCTTTAGATACGGAAAGCTCAATCAAGCAGGGGTGTAAGTATTTTGCGTCCCTGCTTTCTTCCTGCAAAAATCAAGGTATCGACGATTTGAATGTAGCGATACAGTCCTATAACTATGGTGGTGGCTATGTAGGATATGTGGCTGGAAACGGAAAGAAACATACATACAACCTTGCGGAAAATTTTGCCCGTGAGAAATCGGGTGGAAAGAAAGTAACCTACACCAACCCGATAGCCGTTGCAAAGAACGGGGGCTGGCGTTGGAGCTATGGGAATATGTTTTATGTGGAATTAGTCAATCAGTATTTAACTGTTCCGCAAATATCGGGCGAGCTGGCACAAAAGGTCATGAATGAAGCGTTGAAATATCAAGGCTGGAAGTATCAGTTTGGCGGTAGCAATCCCAACACTTCCTTTGACTGTTCGGGACTTACGCAATGGTGCTATGGAAAAGCTGGTATCTCTTTGCCGAGAACGGCACAAGCACAGTATGACGCTACCCAACATCTTCCACTTTCGCAGGCAAAGGCTGGCGATTTGGTATTTTTCCATTCCACCTATAACGCAGGTTCGTATGTAACCCATGTGGGAATTGTGCGTCCAGAGGGACGAAAGTTAGAAGTAGATTAAAGAAAGGGGGACAGAAAAAAAAGGCACTACCCCGTAAGATA